>CAUZTK010000318.1:0-4007 GCA_963582395.1 Planctomycetota bacterium
GGCGTATCAGAAGCTGATCAAAGAATTCCCCAACACCCCGTACAATCGAAAATCGTTTGAGCAGGACGAACTCGGGCGCATTGAGCGGCGGATCGAGCACCTGGAATACGATGCGGCCCAAGAGTTCTATGCCTGGTTTCGGACACAGAATCCGAAACGGGAGGACCGTCCGAACCCGTTCGATATCTCTCCCGGAGCGTCACCGACCGACAATCTGCCCGTGACGCTGCCTCCCATTCCCGAACGGCTGCGCCTGCCGGTGTTGCCCGAAGAAAATACGCCGGAGCGGAAAAACGAGGCGGCCCCCTTCCCCAACGCCGTCGATTCTCCCCAACAACCATCCGACCAGCAAAAGAAGGCCGCACCTTTTCCGTTGAAGAGTGACCAAAAATCGCAGTCGCCGAAAAAGTCGAACGACGGAACCGAGGACGACAAGAAATCTTCGGCATCCGAGGCGGCCGGAGGCAACACCGGTCCTACGCTCAAGCCCCGGCAGGATGACAAGCCGGGGCAGATCGGAACTAAGGCCCGGCCGAAATGACCGCCGGGACGCCACACGACGATGACGGGCAACCACTCGGCGACCCTCAACAGTCTGTCGTCGGCAGCCCCTTCTCAGAGCCGTTGGAGTTGACCGTCGAAGCCCGTGCACACGGCTGGCGGATCGATCATCATCTCAGCCGACTCTTTTCGAACTTCAGCCGAGCGCTGCTCCAAAAAGCAATCGCCAAACAGGCCGTTCTGGTCAACGGTTTGCCCGTTAAGGCGTCGCGGCGGCTGCGCGTCAACGACCGGATAACAGTTCGTCTGCCGAAGGATCCCGACAGCAGGCTTCCCCCGGAAGACATCCCGCTCGACATCATTGACGAGGACGACGCAATTGTCGTCATCAATAAGCCGGCCGGTATGGTTGTGCATCCGGGCCGGGGAAACTACCGCGGCACATTGGCCGGGGCACTGCAATTTCATTTCGACCGGCTCAGCGAAGCCGCCGGTCGATTTCGGCCTGGCATCGTGCATCGGCTCGACCGTGACACCAGCGGGGTGATCGTGATCGCCAAAGACAACCAGGTGCACAACCGGCTCAGCGATCAATTCCAGCGACGCGAGGTGAAAAAAGAATATCGCGCGATTGTCTGGGACAGCGTCGAGTTCGACAGCGACTACATCGAAACATACGTGCGGGTTGACCGCAGACATCGGGAGAAAATGTGCGTCTGTCAGCCCGGCGGAAATGCCCGCCAAGCAGTCACTTTCTACGAGGTGATTGAACGCTTCAAGGGTTTGACCTATGTCCGGCTGCTTCCGGAAACCGGCCGGACGCACCAGTTGCGTGTGCACATGCAGCACATTGGGCATCCGATTGTGGCCGACCGACCGTACGGCGGGCGGGCGAAGTTGCGGCGCTCAGACTTAGCAGCAAGGCGAGCGGGGGACGTCAGCCCCCTGTTGCCACCGGCAGCAGAAATAGGCGCATGTGTCACGAACAACGTCCTGATCTCGCGACAGGCACTACACGCGTTTCGACTCGAATTTCGCCATCCGCAGAGTGGACAATCGCGCACGTTTGAGGCACCATTGCCGTTGGACTTTCAGCGGACCCTCGACGCGCTTCACCAGACGAGACATTAGACGGACCGATTAGAGCGGGTCTGGGACGACACCCCGTCTCTGGCAACGGATCACGGACAAATGAAACTTGCAAAAGTTCTTCTGGTCAACGGTGAACGCCGAGTGGCCATCGTTGAAGACAGCGACATCAAGCTTCTCGATCTTTCACAGGTCGAGAACTGCCTGTCGCTGGCCGACATCCTGCATTCCCCCGATCCGCTGGGGCTGGCGAATTTTCTGATCGACCAAAATTCCGCTCCGGTTGCTCTGGAGGCCGTCGTGCTGTTGGCGCCAATCGATCATCAGGAGGTTTGGGCGGCCGGCGTGACCTACAAGCGCAGCCAGGTGGCCCGCATGGATGAATCCGAATCGGGCGCCTCGCATTACGACAAGGTCTACACGGCCGATCGCCCTGAACTGTTCTTCAAAGCAAACCCCGGCCGCGTCTCCGGACCGGGCGAGCCGATCCGCGTCCGCTTCGACAGCAACTGGTCGGTTCCGGAACCGGAATTGGCGCTGTCCATCACGCCGGAATTGAAACTGGCCGGCTACACGGTCGGCAACGACGTTTCAGCTCGCGACATCGAGGGCGAAAACCCGCTGTATCTGCCGCAGGCGAAAGTCTACCGCCAATGTTGTTCGCTGGGCCCCTGCATTCTCGTTCCGGAGCAAGACCTCGACCGAGCGGCAACGAAGATCACACTCCACATCGAGCGCAACGGCGGCGAAGTTTTTCGCGGCCAAACCGATCTCGACCAGATGGCTCGCAGCTTCGAGGATTTGATAAGCTGGCTGGGCCGCGAAAACGAGTTTCCCAACGGCGTGTTTCTGGTGACCGGCACCGGTATTGTCCCGCCCGACGATTTCACGCTCAAAGACGGCGACACCGTCTCCATCGAAATCACCGGCATCGGCACGCTGAACAACCCGGTGGTTCAGTCCGAGCCGTAAAACTACGACCATTGGTCTCAGAGTTTCATCACCGGGTACCGGCAACGGAGGCCTTCCATGTCTCGCAAGTTCAACCGCATTGACCAACAGGACTGCATTACTGGGATGCGGCAGCTTCCCGACGGATCGATCAACCTCGCGTTTGCCGATCCTCCCTTTAACATCGGCTACGAGTACGACCGCTACGACGACCGTCGTGAAGCTGACGAGTACATCGAGTGGAGCCGACGATGGATGGCCGAAGTCGTCCGTGTGCTGAAACCGGACGGCAGCTTCTGGCTGGCCATCGGTGACGAATATGCCGCCGAGTTGAAACTGACGATGCAGCGAGAGCTGGGCCTCGTCTGCCGCAGTTGGGTCATCTGGTATTACACGTTCGGCGTGAACTGCATCAACAAGTTCAGCCGCTCGCATGCGCACATGTTCTACATGGTTAGGGATGAGAAGCGGTTCACCTTCAATGCCGACGACCCTGCCATCCGGATTCCGTCGGCTCGGCAGTTGGTCTACGGCGACAAACGGGCCAATCCCAAAGGCCGTTTGCCCGACGACACCTGGATTCTGCGGCCGCAAGACGCCCCCGATAGCTTCCAGCCGCATGAGGATACCTGGTACTTTCCGCGGATCAACGGCACCTTTAAGGAGCGGAAGGGCTGGCACGGCTGTCAGATGCCCGAACAGTTGCTGGGACGGATCATTCGTGCCTGCTCGAATCGGGGCGAGGTCGTGCTCGATCCGTTTGCCGGTAGCGGCACCACGTTGGCCGTCGCCAAGAAGCTCGGCCGGCGGTTCGTTGGCTTCGAGCTCTCTGAAGAGTATGCGGCCCGGGCTCAAACGCGTCTGAAAGCAGCTGAAGCGGACCAAGCGCTCGACGGGGCTGAAAACCCGCTCACCAGCGCACCGTCCACGGTGGAGGGGCGGCGGTTGGAAGATGTCAACGACGACGCTCCGCGACGCAAACGTTTCAAACAGAAATCGAGCCCCGATCGGCAACTGGATTTGCTGTGATTCACTGGTTCCGAAGCTCCGGTCTTAAGTTTACCCACATTTTTAGTACATTTCCGTCTGGAATCACGGAGGTGGAGCATGGAAGATCCGTTCGAGGTGTCGTTTGGTGTGGAGGATTTCGAGGCCGTGAAATTGAGGGACCGTCGGCGTGAGCGGCGGTTGGTTCGGGTGGCGGACGAAATGAGACTTGGCCCAAAAAGTTGCACAGGCCTGCGGATTTTGAGGCCATATATCGGCTGATGAATTGTAACTTTACATCGTCAGAATTATTTGCCAAACCCAACTCGACTCTCCGAATGAGAGGTCGTTGAATGATTCCAGGAATTCAACTACGCTCACGGACACGCTAACAACCGAACAAGCTCACACAGCAGTGTGAGCCGGGCGCCCTATTCATGACCGCACATGATCCCAACCGTGAGTTTGCCGTGCATGTT
>CAUZTK010000319.1:0-3984 GCA_963582395.1 Planctomycetota bacterium
GCGGAGCGCCGCCAGAATGTCCTTCGTGGATTTGGGAGCAGCCGTTATTTTCTTCTCCGCCTGTTGAGCTTCGTTGGAAGCTGCGGGCCGGGTCGCTTCTTTAGAAGCAGCCGGTTCTTCGACGCTCGACGCACCCTCGGTCGCGGGCGCGTCACTTGTGCTTCCCGAATCCTTCGACCGCAATTGCGCCAGGATATCTGAAGTCGATAATTTCTTCTTGGCCATAGCTTAGCCGCTCAAACCGAGTCTCAAATAACTCAATCTTTCACTCTTTCGTTCCAGACTTTCTGGTGGACAATCCGCTTCCAGCCCCTTCGATACGCATGTCCATATACTAAAATTATCGACGCGCGAAAAACTTCGACATATAGATGTGAAGTGCAAGTGGCCGTCAACACGCAACCCAACACAAGACTCTCTATGCTGCGTGTGGTAAAATTCTGGCAAGAACGCCTCCAGCTTACAACCGTCAAACACCTCCTCAGAGGGGAATTCTCAGAAGAAAGAAGCTCGGAGAAAGTAAGTTCCCACCACTGAGAATGGCACCGCTTGTCCCACAATCGCTGCCGTCTGAAAGGGACCGCACAGCAACTGTTTTATCCTCTGCCGGCTATTGACCACAGAAAAAGTTTGTCCGACCAACAAGACATTGCACCTGTGCTATTCAGGAAGCCGTGAAATTACCTCGCCGCATGATTGAAGAATTCGACCGTCGAATTCGCCGCGACCCGGCCCGCCGTGGGTTAATCGCTCACGATTCGCTCTACGGACCACTGTGCGCTGGACATCTGGGTCACGCCGCTGCACATCTGGCCGAGTTCGCTATCCACGTCGGTTTGGTGACCGGATTTTATATCCCGCACGGCAATCCACCCGCCGCAGAGACAGATGGGCCGCTCGGCACGCTGCTCTTGGCCAAGGCGCTGAAGTTGGCAGGCATTGAGGTCACGGTGTTGACCGACGAGAACTGCATCGGCGCTGTGACTGCAGCTGCCGAAGCAACCCGGTTTCCCGTCGAAGACGTTCTTACATATCCGGACGGCTCGACAGACTGGCTCGATGATTTTTTCACAAGCGGACCGGGACGAACGCTGTCGCATTTGATTTCTCTGGAGCGGGTCGGTCCCAGTCACACGCCGCAGTCGCTTACAGACCAGGACCGCGACGAAAACCCGCCGCTCGATCACTTTACCGCCGTCGTTCCGATCGAAGCCCACAATCGCTGCCACAACATGCGGGGCGACATGATCGACGAACACACGGCCGACATGTTCCGGTTATTCGAACAGCTCCACCGGTACCGTCCCCAAGCCAAAACGGTCGGCATCGGTGACGGGGCCAACGAAATCGGCATGGGCTCGATCCCGTGGGAAGAACTGCATCGGCGTTTGGACGGGGATCATTCCGGCCGCATTCCCTGCCGAATCTCCACCGACTGGACCATCGTGACCGGCGTCAGCAACTGGGGTGGATACGCTTTGGCCGCCGCCGTGCTACTGCTTCGCGATGCGGTCCACCATCTCCGCGATTTCGATCGGGACCATCAGCAGCGTGTGCTAGAGCACACGGTTGAGCACGGCCCGGCAGTTGACGGTGTGACCGGCCGACAGGAAGCAACCGTCGACGGCCTGCCCTTCCTCACGTACATTCAACCCTGGGAAGGCATCCGTCGTCTGCTGGGGTTTGAGGATTAGGCGCTTTGCGGACCGCTATGCCGCAAGCGGCAACTCGACATCGGAAAAATGTCTCACTTACAGATACTGATCATAAGTATATTATTTTTATGTACCTATATTAAGCCACACGGCGAAGTTGTCGCAGCAGACGTTCGAAGTCATCGTTCGATTGGAAATGGATGATGAGCTTCCCGGTCTCGGGGCCACTCAGCCTGATTTCGACTTTCGCTCCCAGATGCCGGCACAACTGATCCTGCAGTGATTGGACGTGGCTGGTCTTCTCCGTTTTCGGCGGCCGATTGCTCTCCTTGGGAAAGGGAAGAACTTCTTCCTGGGTGAGCAGCCGGCGAACTTCTCCCTCGGTACTGCGGACCGAGAGTGATTCTCGCTCGATTCGGCGACAGAGCTGAATCTGGTCCTCGGATCGCTGCAAGGAAAGCAGCGCACGCGCATGTCCGTTGCTGAGCTTTCCGCCAAGCAGCGACTGCTTCACGGGCTCGGGCAGCTCAAGGAGCCGAAGAAAGTTGCTGACCGTCGAGCGTTTCATGCTCAACTTCTGCGCCAGCTCTTCGATCGAACAGCCAAACCGATCCCGATAATCTTGGAAGGCTTTCGCTTTTTCCAGCGGGTTGAGGTCTTGCCGCTTCAGGTTTTCCTCAATGGCGACTTCGCAGTTGCTCTGGGCGTCCCGCTTAATCACTCGGCAGGGAATCGTCTCGAGACCGGCTTTGCCGGCAGCCAGCCAGCGGCGTTCCCCGGCAATGAGCTGGAAGTTCTCTCCCTGCGGCAGGACCAAGATCGGCTGCAGCACGCCGTGTTGTTTGATGCTGTCAGCCAGCTCGCTGAGCGATTCCGGGGCGAAATCCGTTCGGGGCTGAGATGGGTTCCGTTCGATTGACTGAACGGAGATTTGCCTGTACTCCGGCAACGGGCCCTCCGGCTCGCCTGACTCGGCGGCCTGTTTTGCGGCACCGGTTCCCAGCAGCGCGTTCAGACCGCGGCCAAGCCGACGGCGAACGGCCCCCTGATCTTCCGGCTGCTTCGTATGTCGATCCATAGTCACTGGCATTCTCGCAGGCGTTGGAACTTTGCTGAAGAGATCGAGTCACACCTGGTTCCCAAACTCCACTTGGGGACCAGATAAAATAACCCGGTCAGGCGCGACACGAGCTGACGACAACGTATTGGTCAATTGAAATCCACCAGAGGCAACCTCGGCGAACGGGGCGGAGATTCTAGCCCCGAATGCCGTTTGGCAACAAGAGTGAATCTGAGCAGCGTTTCACGTGAAACGAGGCGGCTGGTGCGGGAGCTCGGGTGATCCGACACATGACGTCTTAACGCGGCAAAGCCGCAGTCAAATACGAAGCCCGAAAACCGAAATCCGAATGTTCAAAATATGCAACCGTCGGTTTTTGTCGTTGGAAATTCGGTTTTGTTTCGGATTTCGGTTTTCGTGCCTCGAATTTCGGATTTCCGACAGGCATAATGTCAGGAACGCCGGTATCATTTCCGCAAATAAAGCCGTACTTGCTCGTGCGGGCGGCTGGCGGCACCGGCAAGTTGCGCTGGCGAATACAGATTCAACAAAACCAGGTCACTGGGACGGTATCGGTAGGTTTGGACCTGTTGAAAGCGGTTTCGATGCTTGTTCAGGTCGCTCGAAAACTGCGGAGTGCGCTCGGCATTTGGCCCGGCAACCAGAAACGTTGGGATGGGCGGCTCATTGGGTCGGGGATGAACGATCTCCAGATTCCCAATCGGACGAGCAATAAAACCGATCTCCGAGCGTGGCTGCTGTTCGGACAAATGGAAGACCAATCCCGGTTCGGCGTAGACGTAGATCACAAAGTGTACTCCCGACACCGGACGGCTTCCCGATTCGGCAACAACACGACTGGCTTCGGCGATGATCTGCTCGGCAATCTGCTCCAGACCGGTCCGTGACTGCCAGCCGGCAATTCCACGAACTGTCAGCCGGCTTGCTGAGGTAACCAGCGGCGGAATCGAAATCATCAACGCGATCGTGGCTCGCAGCAGCAGACTCCGCCACGATGGTTGATGCGGGCTCTCTTTGCCGGTCGAAGTTCTTCGCCGTCCAAGCACAACGGTCCGCGCCAGGCTGCCGATGGCCGCCGCCGACAAAAGCCAGGACGCCACCAGCCACGGCAGCGTCAGCCGCGGATATGCTGTGTAGAGCGGCGTTGACAGCAACAGCCCCAGAAACCAGACGGTCAGCATACAGGCTGGGAGTGAGCGATCCTGCTGGTCGGATTGATTGCCGAATCGTTGTGTCGATTTTGGACCG
>CAUZTK010000320.1:0-3978 GCA_963582395.1 Planctomycetota bacterium
AATGCGACTCTCGGTACGGGACCGGACCTGTTCTTTCACGGGGCCTATGTCTACCTAGCCTACATGCTGACCGGCGAGCACGTTCCCTACAACCGCAGAACGGGAACGATCGGCCGCATCGAGCCGTTCGAGAACTTCTTCCTGGTCGATCGCTGTACCGGCGGTACGGGCTCGGGCTGGGGAGCCTGGCAGGTCGCGCTGCGGTACTCCTATCTAGACTTGACCGACGAAGACATCCGCGGCGGGGTCGAGCACAATCTCGCGTTCGGCCTGGTTTGGTACTACAACTCCCATTCCTCGCTTCAGTTCAATGCGGTCTATGGTGATATCGAAGAGCATGTTCCGATGGCCGGTTTCACCAACGGTCACTTCACCGCGCTGGGAACACGCTTGAGGATCGATTTCTAAACGAACAAGGGGGCAAAGATGAAAGCGATGATCACGATACTCTCGGCTGCGCTGTTTGGATGCGCGGCCGGCGCGTCGGTTACCGATGAAGCGTGTTCGCCGATGAATTGTCTGCCCTGCCAGAAGAACACATGCTGCCCGGAAGCCGAGATCAAGAAACAGACGAAGCATTGCTGGGACGTGCAGTGCAAGGAGATCTGCATTCCCGCTATTCGGCTTCCCTGGTCGAAACGCGGGCAGCGGCGCTGTGGCCGAGTGCGAATGGTAAAAGTGCTTAAAAAGGTCGAGTACGAAGTCGAGACCATCACCGATCACTGGCGAATCGTCTTCTCTCGGCGACAGTGTCCGTGACCAAGCCGCCGGCATAGGCTTTCACTTTTGGCTCCTGTAGTGCAAACTGGACGTTGAATCAGTTCGTTGAACCAATTGGAGTGAAACTCTGAAGGCAGAAGGTATGCAACGAGTTTCGGCCGATCCACTCAACTACGAATTCAGCCGTCATCTGCAGCCACGGGCGCAGATCGAGCCGGGTGAAACCATCGTCGTCGAAGCGGAAGACGCGCTGTCCGGTCAAATTCGCACCGACGCCGATCGCCGCGACAAAACGAAGGTCCCCTATAGCAATCCGGTTACAGGTCCGATCTGGGTCGAAGGTGCCGAGCCGGGCGATGCTTTGGTGGTGACGATCGTGAAAATTCAACCGCGAGACGGCCAATGTGCGACCTATACGGGAAATCCGAAACAATTGTGCGAATGGCTGGGGAGCGATGTTCCACACGGAGCCCATGTCTGCCCCATTCACGACGGCATGATTGATTGGAGCGATGAGATCACGATTCCGTATGCTCCCATGCTCGGCTGCATCGGCACGGCTCCCGATTGGGGGGTGCCCACGACCGGTCCGGCTGGACCGCACGGCGGAAACCTGGATCTTGTCGAAGTCTGTCCCGGCAACATGATCTCTCTGCCGGTGTTTGTGCCGGGCGGATTGCTTTATCTGGGCGACGCGCATGCAGCGATGGGTCACGGCGAGCTGTCGGCCACCGGACTGGAAATGGCCTCCCAGTCGACGGTGACAGTAGACTTGATCAAGCACAAGCATCTCAACGGACCCCGCATCGAATCGCCGGCGGAAATCATGACGGTGGCCACCGGGGCGCCGATGGAGCGCGCCATCGCCGCCGCCTATGCCCAGTTAATCTTGTGGATGGAGGCCGAACACCGCTGGGATCGCTGGAAGGCATATGACCTGCTGACACATGTCGGACGAATTTCTGTGGGCTACTACGCCATCGGCACCGTCGCCACCAAGATTGAGAAGCGGTATCTTGGCTCGTCCTGACCAATTCGATCTCGTCGGAAATTCCAACACGGCCGCGGAGCGTCCCACGCCTGTTCGATTGGCTGTGCTGGTGCTGCTGGCGACGGCGTCCGGCAGCGCGTACCTGACACGGCACTGCCTGGCGGTGGCCAACACCACCATCCAGAAAGAACTCGGCTTCAACAACGAGCAAATGGGGCTGATTCTGGGGGCCTTTTCGCTCGGGTACTTGTTCTGCCAGGTTCCCGGTGGTTGGCTGGGGAATCGAAATGGCACGCGGGGTGCGCTGTCGATTTTAAGCGTCCTCTGGTCTGCGTTCACTGTCTGGACGGCGGCAGTCTCAGGGTTGATCACGATGGTCGCCTCTCGGTTCGCATTCGGACTCGCACAAGCCGGCTTGGTTCCCAATTCAGCCAAGGTGGTCAAAGACTGGTTTCCCCTGCGGCGTCGCGGCATCGTTAGTGCCGTGATTGCTGCTTCCATGTCGATTGGCGGCGCCCTGGCCATGGAATTGATGGCGATCCTGATGGACGACTTTCATTGGCGCATCGTGTTTCGGATGTATTCGCTGGTTGGCGTCGTCTGGGCAATGGCGTTTTACCTGTTCTTTCGCAACAGGCCAGAGCAGCATCCGTGGGTTAATGAAGCGGAACTGAAACTCATTCGTCTCGAGACCACAAAGAAGCCTCGACGGAAGCACAAGGGTGCCGCCGAGAGACGACAGGACGCTGATGAACCGGACCACGACGAACCGAAACAGGCTGTGTCGTCTGTCGACTCGTCATCGAATGCGATTCCGTTCGGCGATTTGTTGCGCAGCGGTAACCTGTGGGCTATCTGTATCCAGTCGTTTTTCCTCGCCGCAGGGTACAATTTGTTCGTCACGTTTTTTCCGGCTTTTCTGGAGTTCGCCTATGGCGTTAGTCGAAAGGAGGCCGGGACCTACACGAAGTGGCCTCTGCTGGGCGTGATCGTCGGCGGGTTGATGGGCGGATTGCTCGTCGACTTTCTGTTGCGACGAACCGGAAACAAATGGTTGAGCCGCAGCGGCGTGGCGGTCGGTGCGCTTGGGGTGACCGGGTTGCTGACGCTGAAATCGTCCTGGACCACAACCGCCGGCGGGCTGGTGACTGTGATCTCGATCGGCGCCCTGTTTTCAGGGATGAGTGGTCCGGCCGCCTGGGCGGCGACCATCGACGTCAGCGGACGGCAGACGACGGTTCTGGTGGGCATTATGAACATGGCCGGCTGCTTAAGCGGTGTCGTGGTCACGCCGCTGCTGGGCCGGTTGATTGACTTTATCAAGGAGACCAACGGAAACTGGAATTTGGTGATCGAGCTGCACGCTGCATTCTACCTGGCGGGGGCGGTGGCGTGGTTGTTCGTCAACCCGAACAAGGTCGTGATCAGGGAGGAGAGAGAGGGAGTAAAGGAGAGGAAGAGATGCAGAGAAGGAGTGTTTTTCTCCCCCTCTCTCCATCAATCTGTTAGCGGCACAACGAAAAACCTTCTGCGGTGAATTACCAGTTTGGTTCCGGCTCGTCCGGGTGGGGCCGATGCCGGACTGATCCAGAAAAATGGGGTGATGAGCGATGCCGAAACACATTCTGGCGCTCGACCAGGGAACCACATCCAGCCGGGCGATTGTGTTTGCTCACGACGGCCGACCGGTCGCCACGGCCCAGCAGGAGTTCGCACAGATTTTTCCCCAGCCGGGACACGTCGAGCACGATCCGGAAGCCATCTGGTCAACGCAACTCGAAGTTGCCCAGCAAGCGCTCGGCAAAGCGGGACTCTTAGCCGGTGACGTGGCTGCCATCGGCATCACCAACCAGCGGGAAACGACAATCCTCTGGGAACGAGAGACCGGCAAACCGATCGGCAACGCCATCGTCTGGCAGAGCCGGGTGACCGCCGGCATCTGTGACCGGCTGAAAGCGGACGGACTCGAACCGATGTTTCGCCAGAAGACCGGACTGGTCGTCGACGCGTATTTTTCCGGAACGAAAATCAAACACCTGCTCGACAACACTGACGGACTTCGCCGCCGCGCCGAACAGGGCGAGATTCTCTTCGGCACCATCGACACGTTTCTCATATGGCGGCTGAGCGGCGGGAAGCAACATCTCACCGACTGCAGCAACGCCGGCCGCACGCTGATCTACAACATCCACACTCTCGATTGGGACGACGAGTTGCTTTCGATTCTGGATATTCCGCGGGCCATGCTGCCCGAAGTGCGGCCTTCG
>CAUZTK010000321.1:0-3963 GCA_963582395.1 Planctomycetota bacterium
ACAACGGCATTCGTATTTTCCTTAATGGAATCGCCATCTGACAACATACAAGGGGGAGAAAGAGTTAAATTCTTCGCATCTCCCCCTCTGATGCTAACTTTCTCTTGATGTCCTTGGCGATTTTCGTGACCATCTTGGGCAAGATTTCAGTGAAAAGGTACTAATTTTCAAGGCGATTCAAGTTGTGCCGCCGATCAACAGGGGTCCGGCGGCTATCACACTCCCTTTTGACCGAAATGATTTCCGATCGTGTCTCCATCGAGCCTGCCATGTCCGTATTGCTTGGTCACCCTGAGAATCAGGGACCGCAAACTAATCGGCCGGCAGGTCGACTGCCCCGATTGCAACTCTCCGATTTTGGTGGTCGCCGATGGACCGACACAGATCACTCTTCAGAAAGTTGAAGCAACGCCCCATGACGATCCCACCAACGAAAGCCAAACGAAAAACGGGACACAAACAGCAAGGCCGCTGGTGGGACGGAGGGAGTGGGGCGGCCAAGAAATCGATACATCGCCCTCCGACGCGGCATCTCCCTCCGCCGAGCCCACCCGCTGGCAGCGCCAGCTTGCCGTATTGATGAGTCCTGTCGGAATTTTCTGGTCGGTCGCCGCTGTTGTCAGCATCGCGCTGCTGAGCGTGGTCTGGACTTCCGGCGGCCCGGACTCGCCAATCACTCAGGTGGATTTTCCAGGAGAAGCTGATGGCAAATCGGTCGACTCGGATCGAGGCGCGTCCGGCAGCCCCGATTCAACCGATGCCCACGGAAACGATGCCGTGGCTCTCGATGACTCCCAGAGCCGACTGCAACGGCTCGGCAGGCGCATTGTTAGTTTTGTCGATGAACACGACCGCTACCCGGCGAGTCCGGTCACCGCAGCGCGTGTTCCAGAACGGGAACGTTTTGGTTGGATGGCTGAACTAGCGGTCGAGTTTCAGAACCAAGCTGGTTGGCAGCCGCAATGGGATCAATCGTGGCGCGATCCGCTCAACGATCGGTTCATCCGTCGCAGCATTCCCGAATTTCAAAATCCTACGGCCGGCCGGTTAACCAGTCCGGACGGATATCCGGCGTCGCACTTTGTGGGAATTGCCGGTGTCGGCCGGGACGGTCCCGGTTTGGCGGTCGACCATCCCCGAGCTGGTATGTTCGGCGCCCGCCGGGTCACCCGCGTCGAAGATATTCAAGATGGCCAGGCCAATACGATGATGGTGGCCGGTGTGACCAGCGGTTTCGGCGGTTGGGCCGCCAGCGGGTCGGCGACGATGCGGCCCCTGACGCGGGAACCGTACGTCAACGGTCCCGACGGCTTCGGGACCGGACAGAAAGAGGGGATGCTGGTGCTGATGGCCGATGGCAGTGTTCGATTCTGTTCGGTGCAGACCGATCCGCGTATTTTTCGTCGCATGGCCGCAATCGCCGACGGGTTTCCGCTGGATCCCAACGTTCCCGGAGAGCCGGGCGATGCTGCAGGGGGATCCGGTTTGCAGCCTCTCCCGGACGAAAACCGTGCCGGCAAGCCCGGCGGACCAGCCGACCCTCCGAAAGCAAAGCCCGATGTGAAACCGCCTGCGCCGGCGGTGGCCGAGCGACCGAAACCAATCGAGTGGAATTTTCTCCCGGTCGAAGCACCAGTACCGCCGAAAAAAATCGACGTCGCCGCCCTTCTGTCCCAAAAGATTCTCAAGTACGAGCAGACGCGGGCTGCCCCGTTTCGTGACGTTTTTCGGGAACTCGAAGAGATGATCGGCGTTCCGATTCGAGTCGACGAGCAGCAGCTAGGGGCCGTTGTCGATGTGCTCGACAAACCGGTCAGCCTGAAAAAAATGCAGAAGACGACCGTGGGCGAGATCCTGCAGGCGTTGGTCAAACAGGCGGGGCTGGCGTTTATCATCGAGTCCGACGGAATCCGCATTCAGCCTACATCCCCCGGGTCCGATGGTCCGGGGTCGTAAAGAAAAACCCTCTCGGATTTCTCATATCAGGACGGTCAACCGTTGTGGAACTCGACGACGAAATTTGCTTCTGCTTTCATGTCTCCCAGCGGAAGATTCTCAACCACATTCGCATTCACGAGCCGCGCGTCGCCAGTCAGATTAGCGAATGCGGCGGCGCGGGGACGGGCTGTGGTTGGTGCATTCCGTTTCTGAAGAGATACTTCGCCGAAATACGCGAGGGACAAATTGACGAACGTGACTCGCTCACCCCCGAAGAATATGCACAGCAGCGAGGTGAGTATATTCGCGCCGGCAAAGGCGTCCCGCCGCCGGGTGCCACACCCCCGCCCTTGCCGAATTACCCGACATGAACGCGATCGCTGAGCCAGCCAACGATCCCTTTCCGCTGTTGAAACTCCGTCACATTGAGAAAACCTACCAGATGGGCAACGTCGCAGTCCCCGTGTTACACGACGTGAACCTCGACATCGTTTCGGACGAACTGATGGTGGTCGTCGGTCCGTCCGGGTCCGGCAAAAGCACCCTGCTGAATCTGGTCGGTGGCATCGATACACCGTCTGCAGGCGAAGTCTGGTTCGAAGACCGCAACATCGCGGCGCTCGGCGATGCGGAACTGACGGCCTACCGGCGCAAGAGTGTCGGGTTCGTCTTCCAGTTTTACAATCTGGTTCCGACGCTGACCGCCCGCGAAAACGTACTCGTTGCGACGGAAATCGGCAACGGCGCCCTCGATGCCGACGAGTCGCTGAAGCTGGTCGGACTCAGTCACCGGTTGAACCACTTTCCGGCGCAAATGTCGGGTGGCGAGCAGCAGCGGGTCGCCATTGCCCGGGCCGTTTCCAAAAACCCCAGGCTGCTGTTGTGTGACGAACCGACCGGCGCCCTCGATCTGATGACGGGACGAATGATCTTGGGTGTGTTGGGCAGGCTGAATCGCGATCTGGGCATGACGCTTGTGATCATTACTCACAACTCCGTAATTGCCTCGATCGCCGACCGGATCGTCCGCATTGGGTCCGGGACGATTGCCGAGTCGCGCAAAAACGACGAGCCCCTCGCGCCTGAGGAGATCGTCTGGTGAGCGTTCTCGATCGAAAGCTTTGGCGCGAACTGTGGGCTTCGCGGGGGATGCTCTCGGCGATTGTGGCCATCATTGCCGTCGGCATCACCTGTTTCGTGGCGATGACGACGTCATACTTCAACCTCGATCGGGCTCGGCGAAGCTATTATGCCCGCTGCCGAATGGCCGATTTTTCGGTCGAACTGAAAAAGATATCGCTTACCGAGTTGAATCGTATCGACGAGATCCCGGGTATCGCCGAGTATCATCCGCGTATTACGTTCGAGGTGACCGTCGACCTCGAGGACGTGCAGCGGCCTCTTTCGGGACGGGTCATCTCGCTGCCGGAATCGCAAACCCCCATCATCAATAGCGTGATCCTGCAGCGCGGCGAGTACTTCACCGGACGCCGTCGCGAAGAGGTGATCGTCAACGATTCTTTCGCACGCAAACGCAACATCCGGCCGGGCGATCGCATTCACGTCATCCTGAACAATCGGCGAGAAGAGCTGCTGGTCGTCGGTACGGCTATCAGTTCCGAGTTCGTCTACCTGTTGGGTCCTGGGGGGCTGATCCCGGAGACCGAAAACTACGCCATTTTATACTTGCCGCAGAGCTTTGCCGAAGAGGTGATGGATTTTCAAGGGGCCTGCAATCAAATTGTCGGTCTGCTGGACGAGCGGCACCGCGATCGGCCGCAAGCCATCCTCGACCGGATCGAAGCTCGTCTGGAGCCGTTCGGTGTGGCCAGCACAACGCCGCGGTCTCGGCAGCCGTCACACCTGTTTCTGATCAGCGAGATCAACGGTCTGCGGGTCACGGCGATTGTGTTGCCCGCGATTTTTCTGTCGGTCGCCGTGCTGATTCTCAACGTGCTGATGATGCGGATTGCGGAACAGCAGCGGACGGTGGTCGGCACACTGAAAGCGCTCGGCTACAGCAAC
>CAUZTK010000322.1:0-3952 GCA_963582395.1 Planctomycetota bacterium
CGGCTGATCAATCAAGCTTGAATTGTCTGCAACATCTCCCGCACGTCGGTTACGCAGCCGTTGATTGCGGCGGAGGCGACCATGGCGGGGCTCATCAGCAGTGTGCGTCCGGTTGGGCTTCCCTGCCGGCCCTTGAAGTTCCGGTTGCTCGAGGAGGCACAGATTTCACGACCGATGAGCTTGTCGGGATTCATGGCCAGGCACATCGAACAGCCCGCTTCGCGCCACTCGAAGCCGGCCTCCCGGAAAACTTTGTCGAGACCTTCCCGTTCAGCCTGTTCGAGAATTTGCTGCGAGCCGGGCACGACGAATGTCCGCACGCCCTCGGCGACTCGTCGGCCTTTCGCGATTTGGGCCGCCTCCCGCAAATCGGAAATCCGCGAGTTGGTGCAAGAGCCGATGAAGGCGACGTCGATCTTGAGTCCCTTGATCGACTGATTTTCGTTCAGGTCCATAAACGCCAGTGCCTCGGCAGCACCGCCGCGTTCGTCGTCCGGGAAGCTATCCAGAGAGGGAATCGTCTCGTTCACACCGACCGACTGTCCCGGATTAATGCCCCAGGTCACCGTTGGCTCGATCTTAGCACCGTCGATGGTGACGCGATCATCGAACTCGGCACCGGGAGCGGAGGCGAAACTTAGCCACCACTCGGCCGCCCGGTCGAACGCCTCTGCCTGAGGTGTCATCGGCCGTCCACGGAGATACTCGACGGTTGTCTGATCGGGATTCACATAGCCGCAGCGGGCTCCGCCTTCGATGCTCATGTTGCAGACGGTCATCCGCTCATCCATGTTCATGCGTTCGAAAACGGGGCCGGCGTATTCGTACGCATAACCGACACCACCCTGCACGCCGAGCTTGCCGATGATGTGCAGAATGACATCCTTGGCGAACACGCCGGAACGCAGCTCGCCAGTGACCTCGATGCGGCGGACCTTCGGCTTGTTGAGGGCCAGCGTTTGCGTCGCCAACACATGAGCCACCTGGCTGGTGCCGATGCCCAGCGCAATTGTGCCGAAGGCCCCGTGCGTGCTGGTGTGACTGTCGCCGCAGACCAGCGTGACACCGGGTTGGGTCGCGCCCAACTCCGGACCAATGACGTGTACGATGCCGTGTCGATCATCGTCGAGACTCAGCAGCGTGATGCCGAACTCGTCGCAGTTTTTCTCGATGGCCGTCATCATCAGCTCGGCCAATTTGTCCTGAAAAGGCCGAGACTGATCTGCGGTCGGGATAATGTGATCGACCGTGGCCAGTGTCCGCTCGGGATACTTAGCATCCAGTCCGCGGTCGCGGAGCATTTGGAAGGCCTGCGGACTGGTGACCTCGTGGATCAGATGCCGGCCGATGAACAACTGTGTCAGCCCCGAGGCAAGTTTACGGACGGTGTGCAGGTCCCAGACTTTGTTGAACAGGTTGCGTTGGTCGTTCATGGTGAATGTCGATTCGTCTTTGTGCCAGTTTTCTCGTAAAAAAAGCAGTCGATTCCCCGCAGCTACAACCAGGGCTTTCGCCGGCGCATCGGGCTGACAACGCCGACGGATTCAGTTCTGTCGTTGTACCAAGAATTATAGCAACCCTTGGCCTGGAGTTTCAGCGCAACTCCGTTTCAGCTTTGCAGACGTTGTCAACCTGCTCGTGCTCACTTAGAATCGAGTTTCCGACACAAGGCCTGGTCAAACAGGACCTTGCAGGGTTTTTTATACTTCCAGCGGTCACGAATTGCGGTTCTTCGGGAGGGCGAAGCTCCCTCTGAGCCGTGAAGATCACTGATCCGGCGGCTCGGCAGGAGCCTCGCCCTCCCGCAATCTGTGGCCGTGCCGAGTCTATGTCTAACATTCGCGGAGGTCTGTCCCTAGGACAGCGTTCGTAAGAGGAAGGGTTTGCGATGCTTGAAGGGATCACCAAGAGCCTGACCGGCGCACTTTCCATTTTCGGCCGCAGCGGACAGTTGACCGAGGCGAACATCCGAGATGGGATGCGCCAGGTCCGCCAAGCATTGCTGGAGGCGGACGTCAACTACGACGTCACTCAGCAGTTCGTCGAACGGGTCACCGAGCTATCCATTGGCGAACAGGTGCTCAAGTCGCTCAAACCGGGCGAGCAGATCGTCGGCATCGTCCATCAGGAACTGATCAACCTGATGGGCCCCGTCGATCATTCGCTGGGCCTGAAGCGGCAGGAGATCACCATTCTGATGATGTGCGGCCTGCAGGGAAGCGGCAAAACAACCACCTGCGGTAAATTGGCCCGCATGTTGCTCGCCCAGGGGCGTCGGCCGATGCTCGTCGCCGCCGACCTGCAGCGTCCTGCGGCCATCGAACAGTTGAAGATCATCGGCGATCAGGTCGGTGTGCCCGTTTACAGCGAAGATCCCGGTCAAAGCACTCCGGTCCAGGTTTGCCGAAATGCTCGCCGGGAAGCAGAACACCGGGGCGACGTGAACGTTCTGATTCTCGATACGGCGGGGCGTCTGCACGTCGACGACGAACTGATGGCTGAACTGGAGTTAATCGACCGTAAACTCCAGCCCGATCAGGCACTGCTGGTCTGCGATGCGATGACCGGTCAGGACGCCGTCAATAGCGCCAAGGCATTTAACGACGCGCTGGAACTGGACGGTGTGATCCTGACCAAGCTGGACGGCGATACCCGTGGCGGTGCCGCCCTCAGTGTGAAAGCGGTCACTGGCGTGCCGATCAAGTTCGTCGGTGTTGGTGAACAGCTCGACCGGTTGGAGGAGTTCCACCCCGACCGGATGGCAGGCCGTATTCTGGGCATGGGCGACGTCCTTTCGTTGGTCGAAAAGGCGCAGCAGGAGTTCGACGAGGATGAAATTCTCGCCCAGCAGCAGAAGATGCAGGAGGGTAAATTCAACCTCGACGACTTCCGCACGCAGATGGCCCAGATCAAAAAGCTCGGCCCGATGGGCGAAATCATGAAGATGATTCCCGGCATGAGCAACGTCGCCGAACAGATCTCTGATCTGAACCCCGACCAGGACATGCTACAGATCGAGGCCATCATCGATTCGATGACCCTCGACGAGCGACAGAACCCCAATAAAATCGACCGCAGCCGCCGCAACCGGATTGCCCGCGGCAGCGGGGCCGATGCGGCGGACGTCAACCGCCTGTTGAAGGATTTTCAGGCGATGTCCGGCATGATGCAGAAGATGGCTGGCATGGGGCTGGGTGAACGCATGCGAGCCGTCAAGGAACTGACCGAGTCTGGCATGATGGATCCCAACGCCAGTCTCAAGGAAAAGAAGCAGCGCAGCAAACGGGGGCCGCTCGATCAAGCCAAGGCTCGCGAAAGGAAAAAGCAGCAGCGCAAAGACTCCCGTAAGGCCCGTCGACGAAACAAACGAAAACGTTAAAAACGGAAAACCGGCCCTGTTTGCCGCTGGCAGCCGACGCGCGGAGTTGGTAACATCGCCGGTTTCGCAAACGATTCGGGTTGGCAGATAGGTGGTACAAGGAGAAACGCGTGGCAGTTCGCATTCGGATGAAACGGATGGGCCGCAGGCATCGTCCCTTCTTTCGCATTTGCGCCATGGATTCGCGGAAACCGCGTGACGGCAAAGCGATCGAGGAACTCGGGCATTACGACCCGATGGTTCGCGACAAGTCGCAGCGCGTCAAGCTGGACCTAGAGCGTATCGAGTATTGGCTTTCTGTCGGTGCCCAGCCGAGCGAAAAGGTCGCCGTGTTGATCAAAAAGGTGAAGACGAACAAATTCGGCACGGCCGCCGCACCGGCACCCATGATGGTGCCCAAGGCTTCGCCGGAACCGGAGGTGCCGGCGGAGCAGGCCGCTGCGGAGAGGACGGCTGCTCCCGGGGAAACGTCTGAAGAATCTGCACCAGAGACATCGACCCCAGCCGAAACCAGCGGGAAAAATCAGGGATCCGTCGAAGAGAACAGCGGCGACGAATGAAAAATAATATGGG
>CAUZTK010000323.1:0-3947 GCA_963582395.1 Planctomycetota bacterium
TTCGAGGCATTTCGGCCGTGCTGGCGAAGTCGATCCGATTCATCCGTCAGAAAACGGATCCCGATTTTCTTTTCTTCAGCGGTCGGTTTCCGCCCGAGTGTCCGCAACATGCACAGTTCCAGTTGACTGTCGGCGTCCCGGCCGACGGTCCGCAGCAGGTCTCCGCACAGGTTCTTCGCAGCCGACAACGCCAGCTCGGAGTTCAGTAGCATCAGCGCCTGCGGCGCGATGGTGGAACGATTGCGTCGGGGACAACTGGCGTTGGTGTCCGGCTTGTCGAAGACCTCGAAGATGGGGTAACGCAGGTTTCGCCGGACAAACAGGTAGACACTGCGGCGATTGTGATCTTCGACGTCAGGAGTGACCGGCCACTGGTCCTTGAGCAGTGTGGCCAGCAGTTCCTTCGGCAGTGGGGGCCGAATTCCAGGACCGCCGCGTCGCCTATTGAGCGTTTCGGAAGCCGCGAGCAGGGAATCGCGGATCGCTTCGCCTTCAAGACGATGGCGGTTCATTCGGGCCAACAGCTCATTTTGCGGGTCGTATTGTTTTGCCCGATTCCAATTTTCGACGGCAAGCGATTTCTGCTGGCTGCTCCAGTCAGGATCCGAAGGCCGACTCGCCTGCCGGTACGTGGCCGACGTGACGATCAATCGGTGCAGTTGCTTCAGGCTCCAGTCTCGCCGTGTCAGTTCAGCGGCCAGCCAATCGAGCAGTTCGGGATGCGAGGGCCACTGGCCCATGTTGCCGAAATCGCTTGGGGAGCGTGACAGTCCATATCCGAAATGAAACTGCCACAGCCGGTTGACGATCAATCGTGTGGACAAAGGATGGTCGGCTTGGGTCAGCCAGCCGACCAGATCCGTGCGCCGTTTCGTTGTCCTGGAATTGAGAACAGTCTGGGGCGTTTTTTCGACTCCACCATCGACAATCCGCACAAAGGCCGGATGAACTTCCGGGCCTTTGCGGCGAAAATCTCCACGAATCATCAAGTAGCTGCGAGGCGCGTCTCCTTGTCCGAGGCGCAACGCAGCCGGCTTGCGGTTTTCGAACCGGACAGCCCCCTCGAAAAACGCCCGCAGCCGATAAAAGTCACCCTGGCTGATCGGGTCGAATTTGTGGTCGTGACACTGGGCACAGCCCATCTGCAGGCCGAGGAAGACCGAAGAAACCGTTGCCGTCATGTCGTTTAAAAAATTGTGCTGTCGTTCCGCGATCAGGTTGATGTCGGGCATGTCAGGTCCGCACAGAAGAAACCGGGCCGCATCGACGGCAGCCGGATCATCCGGACGGAGCTCATCGCCGGCCAGTTGCAGGGCGACGAACTCGTTGTAGGGCATATCGGCGTTCAGCGCCTCGATCACCCAATCGCGGTACCGCCAGGCGTCGGGGCGGACATAATCGTGCTCGAAGCCGTCGGTCTCGGCGAAGCGGGCCAAATCGAGCCAGTGCTGCGCCCACCGCTCGCCGTAGGCATCCGAGGCAAGCAGCCGCTCGACCAGCCGCTCATACGCATTCAGTGAATTGTCCCTCTGGAACGCCACGATTTCTGACGGAGCCGGCGGCAGCCCGATCAAGTCGAACGTCAGCCGGCGGATGAGCGTGACCCGGCCGGCCGGGGGCATCGGCCGCAGCCCGGCCTCTGCCAGCTTGGCCAAAATGAAACGGTCGATTGGGTTTCTCGACCAACCGCGATGCGGCCCGTCGGGCACCACGGGTCGTAAAAGTGGTCGAAACGACCAGTGTTCACGATCGGCCGGGGTAATCGACTGTTCATTGACTTCCGGCGGCGCTGTCGTCCCAGGCTCAGCCGAAAAAAGCAGTCCTAAGATGTTGAGAAAAACAAGAGGAATTAGCCGCAGCCTAGCAGCACCAACGCTGTGGGAGACATTCATCCCAAAATCTCCGTCACGACGCGACCGGCCACATTGGTTAGACGTTCGTCTCGGCCGTTGTGGAAGTAGGTCAGCAGTTCGTGATCGAGTCCGAGCAGATGTAGAATGGTGGCATGCAAATCGTTGATGTGGACCTTGTTCTCGGCTGCCCGCAGACCGACCGGATCGGTGGCACCGTGGGCATGTCCACCTTTGACTCCCGCACCGGCCAGCCAGACGCTGTAACCCCAAGGATTGTGATCGCGGCCTGTGCCCTGTTCGCTCATCGGCATGCGGCCGAACTCGCCGCCCCAAATGACCAGCGTCTCGGCCAGTAGACCGCGCTGCTTTAAGTCCTTCAGCAAACCGGCAACCGGTCTGTCGGTGCGCCGGCAGTACGTGCCGTGGTTCTTCAAGACGTTCCGGTGGGCATCCCAGCCGCCGGTGTCGCCCGAATACAGCTGCACAAAGCGAACGCCCCGTTCGATCATCCGCCGAGCCAGCAGGCAACGGGTCCCGAACTCGTCGGTTGCCTTGTTTCCCACACCGTACAGCGCCAGCGTGGCCTTAGACTCACCGCTGATATCGACGATCTCCGGCGCAGCCGTCTGCATGCGGAAGGCCAACTCGTAGGAGTTGACGCGGGCCGCCAGTTCCCCGTCGAAATCACGCGCTGCGAGATGACGGGCATTCAATTGGCGAATCAGTTGCAAAGAGGCCTGCTGCTGATCCCCGGAGATTTGCGGCTGCGGTCGCAGGTTCAGAATCGGATTTTTCCCGGCCCGCATAGTCGTCCCCTGATGAGTGGCCGGCAGAAAGCCGCTGCCCCACGCCGGCGGACCCCCTTTCAAACCGCCTCCCGGATCGGGCAAGATCACAAACGCCGGCATGTTTCGATTCTCGGTGCCCAGTCCGTAGCCGACCCAGCTTCCTAGACTCGGATTGCCCATCAGGATACTGCCGGTATTCATCTGGTAGATCGATTGCGGATGGTTGACGCTGTCGCCGTGACAACTGCGGAGCACGCAGATCTCGTCGGCACAAGCGGCGATTTCGGGCAGAAAGTCACTGATCTGCAGTCCCGACTCGCCGCGCGGCCGGAACGGTTTGACCGGCGGCATCAGCGGGTTTTGAGCGACTTTGCGGCGGGTCATCACTTTGCCGAAACCTTTCGGCAGTGGTGTCCCCCCGTACTTGATCAGGTCCGGTTTCGGATCGAACAGGTCAACGTGGCTCGGACCGCCGTGCATAAACAAGTAGATCACTCGTTTAGCCCGCGGTTTGAAATGCGTCGGTTTCGGCAGCAGCGGGTCTTCTGGGACCGATGGCCGGGCTTCTGCAGCCCTCACCGGTTTCAACAAAGCGTCGCCATGCAGCAACGAGGACAGGGCGATCGCGCCGAATCCGCCGCCGGCATTGAGCAAAAATTCACGCCGCGTCGGCCCGCTGGGAAAGTGAGGACCGCCATATGACCGGGCCAAACTGCAAGAAGGTTGTATAACCATCGGCACCCTTTGTCGAAGCGCCCACTACGCGGCATGCCGCCGCCAATACTGACACACTCAGCTTCATTATGTCGAATCGCTCTGAGCATTGAAAGGAGTGGTCGAGCGACAGAATTTCGAATCACAACTGACGAATGCTGAGCCTCGAAAGGCAAAGCTCGCCAGTGGTAACATACGGGCTCGGTTCTTTCGTCAGTCGGCTTTGGTCTGCGTTCGATGGGCGGCGGAAAGATCGCCGCAAACGGGAGTTGTAGACAACGGTTGGAAAACGTAGCGCTGGCCGGTCGAAAAGCGGAGCGCTGTGTTGGTGGGGATGTCTCGTCCGAGCCTGGTAGCTGGCTCGGACGAAGGTCTGGTCCTTTTGTTATTTCGTCGAGGATTGGTCGTCGCTTGAACGATTCGTGCGACGGCGTTTAGCATCCCGCAGACGGTAGCTTTCACCGGATGCTTCGAGGATATGGCAGCGATGGGTCAGCCGATCGAGGGTGGCTCCGGTGAGGCATACGCTACCGAGCACCTCCGTCCAGTTCTCGAATGGCAGATTGGTCGTCACGATCAGACTCAGCCGTTC
>CAUZTK010000324.1:0-3936 GCA_963582395.1 Planctomycetota bacterium
ATCGTTCGGCGGCAGCGACGTGACCCTGTGCCGGACCGGCTTTCTGAGCCGCTTGCGGAGAAACTTCAGCCGGCGGTTTTTCAGGTGCTGTGAGAGCCGGCAGCGGCGGAAGCGTCTTGAGCGGTTGTCCCAAATTTGCTCCGTCCTGTTTGCCGTTGGCCGGCGGATCAAATGCCTGGCTGGTTTGCAAAGTACCCAGCAGCACCACTGTTGTAAACAGCAGGGGAATACAGCGTTTCATCGTTCCGTGATTCCTGGTTCAAAAAGGAGTGGTCTCAATACAGGCTATCGCAGCCTGACCTTTGTGTTATCTCCCTTCCAATAGAGCGAATTGGGATGCGAAACTCCACTCAATCGACAAACTTCCTGTAAGTATCCCAATATCTCGAAATTGCGTTTAACGCGCGGACCGCCGGTTGTGTTAGGCATTCTCCGATGGCGGTTCACTGTCGAGGTTGCCGTCTGATGAGATGCCAGAGTCGTCCGCAGGATCGTCGGCATGTTTGCCGGTTTGGCGGAGGGTTTGCCGCCGGTCGAGTGCCATTGCGCAAAAGCCGAAAGCGAGTGTTGCGGCGACTTCCACGGCGATCAGGGTTTCTCCGTGATCGTCCAGAAACTTCGACAACGGCGCACGGGGATTGCTGAAGATCATCGCAGTCAAGGCGAACACCGTGAGAATAAACAGTACGCCGGCCGCTACCGCCAGTTGAAAAAATATGTTGGGACGTTTTGTCATGTTAAAATACCCGAACGAAATAGCAGGCCGTTCTTGGAAATAGCAGAGGGCCGAGAGCCAAGGGCCTGAAGAACAGCGATTCCGCACCTTTTCTGGCCCTTAGCCCTCAGAGGTTGTAAAAAACAGGTTTTCGCCTCAAAGGGGCAGCAACATGTCAACCCAGCGGCAACGCCCTGGTTGTGCTACACATCTTTGGATTGTTATTGGCGTATTGGGTCAAATGGAGGATCATAGCAACACTGCTAGTGGACGCAGGGGAGCGAAGCGAGTCAAGGGAGTGACCGTCATGCTGATGCCGTGGGCGATTGATGAAATGAAAAATGTGGACCTGAAGGACAAACGGTTGAACGACCGCTTGACCGCCGTGCGCGCGCAGTTGGGAGGCCATCCCACCGCCAGCGTTCCGGCGGCTTTCGGGGGGGTATGCCGAGATGACCGCGGCTTACCGTTTGTTCGACAACGAGAAAGTTTGCTTCGACAACGTGCTCGAGCCGCACATCGCAGCCACGCGCCGCCGCATGGCCGGGCAGCCGGTCGTGATTCTGGCGCAGGACACCACCGAGATCGATCTGACGCGGCCGCAGCAACAGGTCGCCGGAGCCGGTCCGTTGGACGGCGGTTCGCGGCGCGGCTTGTTTCTGCATCCGCTGCACGCCTTCACTCCGGACGGCACGCCGTTGGGGACGGTGCACGCCGACGTCTGGGCGCGCGACGACGAACGGCCGCCGTCGAAATCCGCACGGGCTGCCCAACGAAAGCAGACACCGATCGAAGAGAAGGAAAGCCAACGCTGGATCGACACGTTGCGGCGCGCGTGTGAGGAAGCACGGCGAGTGCCCGAGACACGCGTCGTTTGCGTGGCCGATAGCGAAGCAGACATCTACGAACTGCTGGTCGCAGCGGAAGAGAAACCGCGCGCAGTCGGCTGGATCGTGCGGGCCTGCCAGAACCGGGCCGTCGAAAAAGAGCCTGAAAACAACGGGGAAAACGGCGAATCCGACTCTGCGCTGAACCACCTGCGCGAACGGGTCCTCGCCGGCGAGCCGCTGTTTGTGCACACGCTCAAGGTGCGCGGCCGCCAGGCGAAGGTCGGTAGCGAAACCCGCGGCCGCCGGCAATCGCGCGAGTCGCGCGCGGCCGAAGTCGAGGTCCGCGCGGCCCGCGTCCTGCTGCGGCCTCCGTGGCGGCACGATCGCAAACTGCCGAAAGTTTGGGTGAACGTGGTGCTGGTCCGCGAGATCAACCCACCCGAGAACGAGCCGCCGGTCGAATGGATGCTGCTGACCGGCCTGCCGATCGGCAGCATCGAGCAGGTACGCGAGGTGATTCAGTTTTATTGCGTGCGGTGGATGATCGAAGTCTTTTTTCGGACGCTGAAGTCGGGCTGCCGGGTGGAAGGGCGGCTGTTCGAACAGACCGACCGGCTGTTGCCCTGCCTGGCGGTGTACCTGATCGTGACGTGGCGCACGTTGTACGTCTGCCGGCTCGGCCGAGAGTTTCCGGAGATCAGTTGCGAGGCCGTTTTCGAACCGTCCGAATGGAAGTCGGTCTACCGCATCGTCCGCGGCGAAACGCCGCCTGCGCAACCGCCGAGTTTGAAAGCGATGGTACGCATGGTCGCTCAACTGGGCGGCTGCGTGAACCGCAAACGCGACGACGATCCGGGACCGCAAACAGTTTGGCTCGGCCTTCAACGCACACACGACATGGCCCTCTGCTGGCAAACATTCGGCCCGGAGGTGAAAAGTGAAAACATACTTGTGTAGTACAACCAGGGCGTTGCCCTGGGCTATCATGTTGCTGCCCCTTTGGGGCGAAAAAGTCCCAATCACCATTCGGCTGAAGTGTTACGAAAACTCCATCGCGTTACGATGCGGCTTGCTTGCCGGGGTGGTCTCGTTCAATGTGCTCCATGCCGCAAGCGCCGGCGGTGGGAAGCATCTTGGCGGGGCTGCAGCGTCCATCGGGGTTGAAGACGCGGCGGATGTCGCCCATCACTTCCAGGTCTACTGCTGTGAATAATTTGTCCATGAAATTGATTTTCTCCACTCCGATACCATGTTCCCCGGTCACGCTGCCCCCCAGTTCGATGCATTTGCCCAAAATGGCATCGCTGGCTTTGAGAACGCGGCTGATTTGTTCTTGGTCGCGTTCGTCGAACAGTAGAATGGGGTGAATATTTCCGTCTCCAGCATGAAACACATTGACGATACGGATGTCGTACTTACAGCTGGTTTCGATAATGAACTGGAGGATTTCGGGCAGTCGCGTCCGCGGAACGACGCCGTCTTGCGTGCAGTAACTCGGGCTGAGGCGGCCGACAGCGCCAAAGGCCTGCTTGCGGCACTTCCACAACAGTTGGCGCTCTTCGTTGGATGTTGCGCGGCGGACCTCGCGAGCCTTATTCGCCTTGCAAATTTCCACAATCTTCTCGGCTTCGTCGTCGACAGCGACTTCCAAACCATCGACTTCGATTAGCAAAACTGCGCCGGCATCGAGCGGAAAACCGAACTGAAACGCCGCCTCCACAGCCGCCACAATGCCCTGATCCATCATCTCCAGAGCGGCCGGAATAATCCCAGCGCCAATGATTTCGCTAATCGCAACCGTTGATTCGTCGACAGTCTCGAATATGCCGAGCATCGTGCGATACGCGGCCGGGTCGCGCGTGATCTTCACAATGACCTTCGTGCAAATGCCGAATGTGCCCTCGCTGCCGACGAACAAACCGGTCAGATCGTAACCGATGCTGTTCCCAGTCGGGCCGCCGAGTTCGACAATCGATCCGTCCGGAAGTACGACCTCGACTCCCAGCACATGGTTGACCGTAACGCCGTACTTCAGCGTGTGCGGTCCACCGGAATTGGTGGCGACGTTCCCGCCAATTGTGCACGCCCCCTGACTCGAAGGATCAGGCGCATAGTGAAACCCGCTGCCTTTTAATCGCTGTGTCAAATGGACGTTGACCACGCCCGGTTCGACGACGGCATAACCGTCGCGAAGATTGATGTCGAGAATATGCCGCATCCGGGTCAACGTAATCATCACACCGCCGCCGACCGGAAGACAGCCGCCGGCCAAACTCGTACCGGCCCCGCGCGGCACAAAAGGCACGTCGAATTCATTGCAAGCCTTAACAATGGCTGCGACCTGCTCTGTCGACGTGGGAAACACGACCACGTCGGGCGCCTTTTTATCGA
>CAUZTK010000325.1:0-3935 GCA_963582395.1 Planctomycetota bacterium
CGGCTGACACAGCCGGGAACGCTTGACTGCCGTCGCATTCGCGAACCGGAGCATCAGCCGTGTTGGCAGGGCCGCACCCGATCAGACTCAAACACAGCAGCGGCGCTGCCAGTCTGGAAATTTGGTGACGATTCATCATTGGTCTGGAGTGAGTCCACATTTCTCACCCAAGAATAACTCCAACACGGCCGCAGGACGATTGAACGAAACGGAAATCTCTGAAATCTCAAACCGTAAACTGCAATCTGGAGAGAACCACGAATGAAACGGAAAACACGGATCGAATTAACCCCGAAAGCCCTTCTTTTGTGTGACGTGCGCAGAGGCCCAGCATGCAGCCCGAAGCGGTTTTCATCCGTGAAAATCTGTCGAGGTCGATTCGGCGGCTGCCCGTTGGCACGCTTCGTCCGCTTGCCGGCCGATTTGATCGGTTCGTCAGCGTTGTGTGGCCTCGAGTTTCACGACTTGTGCGCCAGGATAATAGTGGGCGATGATTTGCAGCGCATCTCGACCGGCCAATGCCAGTCCTCGCGCGCCCCATTGGCACATTCCCACGCCGTGACCGTGTCCGCGGCCCTCGAAAACGAGCCCCTCTTGGTCGGTGCGAACGGTGAAACGAGGACTGTGCAGCAGCGAGGGAAAGATTCGACGTCGCAGATCGGCTGCAGCCACTCGATACTGATTCGCTCCGTCGCTCACGTCGAAATGGGGATGCCGTTGCGAGACCCCGCCGCAGACCGGTCGGAACGAGACGAGTCCGTCGAACGGCTTTCCCTGAGAAGCAAAGTACCGGCGGAAACTCCGTACCGCCTCCGGTTTTTTCAAGGTCGCCATCCAGCGGAAAAGGGGCGATTCCCGACACCAGTCGCAGGGGACACTTTTCAGTACGGCAGCGGGAAACACCTCGCTGCCGGCGGTCGTGCGTCCTCCACAAACGGCCGAATAGTAGGTCGCGAATAACCGGCCGCGGTCGAGGCAGACCATGCTCTTGGTCAGGTCAGCGATTCGCCGGCTGCTGGCGCTTTCGCCGGCCAGCCGCCGACCGTTTGCGTCCCGATACTGAAAGCCGAGATACCTTTGACTCCGCGTCGTCGCATACAAATCGAAATGCGGGTGGTGACGGGCTTGTTCGATTCGGAACAGCGCATAGGTCCGCGCGACAATGGCCTGTGCCTGGCGCGCCGCCGCCGGAAAGGAGAGCGGCATTTCGCCGTCCACAACGCTGGCGATGTACGGTTCCAGCGGCACCTCATTGACGGCGATCAGCTTTCCTTCCGGTTGTCGATACAACCGCACGATGCCGCGGTACTGGTGACGGCCGACCCAAATCGACGGCGACTCGTCCGGAATGATTTCCAGCCGCGAGGCACGATACCGATTTCGGCCGATGCGGAAGCCGTCGGCGGTTGCTACGACGTCGGTGGAGGGCCAACGCTCCACACGGTCAATGACACGCCGAGCACCGACTGGTCGAATGCGAAAGGGCCGATTAACGGCGACACGCAGTTTGCGGACCGGGACGGGAGTCAGGTTGACGCGGACGACGGCTGAGAACGTCAGGGACGGCGTCAACTGCCGTCCCGTCGGCGGTCGTGTTGACGGACGATTCGGGTCGTCGGCTTTCAATCTTGCCGCACCGACGGCTGCCCACAGAACCGACCCGCACACCGCTGTAAACATCGACAAGATCGGCGACAGCCTGCTTTGCATCCGTGCGCCTCCGCCGGCAAGCGGTGCCGGTCCCATTGCTCTATTGTTTCGCAGCTTCAAATTGAGTTCGGTCAACCGATGGCGAGTTCAGACTCAGGATAGACCATCGCGGCATGACCTGACAATGCGGGGTTCCATTCGGTCACATATTTTCGTCGAGCGACCCGAAAAATCCTGTTCGCCGTGTCTCGGACTTGTTAGTATAACACTCGACGTTCGTTCCGCTTGTGAGTGGATGTGCGTCCTGTCGACCCGTTTCGGCGATGCGGTGACATGGTTGTCAGAATTGTTGTGTGCTTTCTCGTCTGCTGGTCGCTCAACTCCGTCTCTGCAGCGACAGCCGCTGATGACGGCGTGTGGTCGGTGACCATCCGAGTCGACAAACTGCTGAAAAAGGCCTGGAAAGAAGCCGCTGTCGAGCCTGCTCCCCCGGCCAGCGATGCCCAGTTTCTCCGTCGCATCTTTCTCGACCTGACCGGTGTGACGCCGACGGTGGGGGAAGTCCGAGAGTTTCTGGCCGACCAGAAACCGAACAAGCGCTCCCGGCTAATCGACCGGATTCTCGGCACGCCGAACGAGCCCGGCAAACCGAACCATGCCACACATTTGGCCAACGTGTGGCGCGACTTGATGCTGTCGCGGCTAAACAACAATTTCCGCCGGTTCGGTCAGACGGCGGTCTTCGACCGCTGGCTGCGGGACCATTTCGTCGACAACACCCCCACAATGTAATGGTGCGGGAACTGCTGACGGCCCAAGGCCAGATCGGGCAAAATGGGCCGGTGCTCTATTACACGGCATTGGAGTTGCGGCCCGAGCAGTTTGCCGCCAGCACATCGCGCATATTTCTTGGCGTGCAGATCCAATGCGCCCAGTGCCACGATCATCCGTTCGACCACTGGAAACAGGAAGATTTCTGGAATTATGCCGCGTTCTTCGCCCGATTGCAGCGGCCGTTCGCATTGCAATTCGTCGAAACAAGGACGGGTGAGGTCAAACTGCCCGACTCAGACTAGGTTGTCCTGCCCCAGTTTCTCAGCGGACAGCCGGCACCACTGGAATCCGGACAGTCGCGTCGGATCGTGCTGGCCGACTGGTTGACATCGGCTGAGAACCCCTATTTCGCCCGGGCTGCGGTCAATCGGGTCTGGGCGCTGTTGTTCGGTTACGGGCTGGTCGATCCGGTCGACGATTTCAGCGAACACAACCCGGCCAGCCATCCGCAAGTCCTCGATGAGTTGGTCGTCGACTTCGCCTCGCACGGCTTCAATCTCCGCCGGTTGTTTCGCATTTTAGCCAATACGCGGGCTTATCAACTCTCGAGCGAAATCAGCTCGGGCGATTCCGGCGACGTACAACTCTTCGCCCGCATGCCGATCAAAAGTCTGACGCCCGATCAGCTTTACGACTGCCTGTCCCAGGTGATCGGTCTGCGGGAAAGCCGCAGCACCCTGGGCGGCAGAGGCCCTTTCGGACGGGCCCTTGACCAGCGAAAAGAAAACTTTCTCGCCAAATTCGAATTGCCGAACCAGAAACCGACCGAGTTTCAGACGGGCATCCCGCAGGCGCTGACGATGATGAACGGCCAATTTATGATCGACGCCACCGATGTCCGGCGCAGCGACATTTTGGCTGCACTGCTCGACTCGCCGTTCTTCACCAATGCAGAACGGGTCGAGGTGTTGTTTCTGTCGGCGTTGGCGCGATTTCCAACCGAGGCCGAGCGCAGCCGCTTCGTCAAGTATGTTGAAAGCGGCGGGGCAAGCGGGGATTCCGGTCAAGCGCTCAGCGACGTGCTATGGGCGCTCTTAAACAGCTCGGAGTTTATTCTGAATCATTAATAAGAGTTACGTGACAGGCGCAAATGATCATTCGAGGACTTAGCTTACCGGACTTCGAAGGCCCACCTGACACGTCCCGGTTGCTCGCGTCGTACCTGGCAACCACAAAAGATACTCTGGGCGACCTTCTGAGATCCGGCGCCCGGTGGCCCGAAAAGCTCGGCGCGGATCACAGATCCATGGAGATATTCGCGGGATGCCGTGCGCTCGAAGATGAAGAGACGTCCCCTAGTGTCCATTTCTCCGCCATCTCCTTCGCGTACTTGCTGTATCACTGGCATCTCACGACTGAGGCGTTTCAAACTCTAGAGTCGATCGATGTCAATCTGTCAAAAGAGTATAAAGACGATTCCCTCGCGATAGACGAGAATCCTTGTCTACGTA
>CAUZTK010000326.1:0-3931 GCA_963582395.1 Planctomycetota bacterium
AGCACTTGGGCATCAATACTGAAAAGCACTACCTTGATCATTCCGGTCGTCCGATCATCACTTTGCCATTTGGGAAGCCTGTCGTCGAGCTCTCGTGACAAACGGCATGGTTGCGGGCCGCCCCCCGCACAGATCCCAGCGAGCGGAACTACCGCACTGGGCAACCTACCTCGGGTGTTGACGCGCAGACGCTTTTCGGGACAGGCATCTTCTTATCCCGGCAAGCAGCCTGCCGTATCCGCTCCAACGCACTTTGCAGGTTTGCGGGATCGGCGTAGGCACGATCTCTTGGCTGTGTCCGTGATTTCTCACTTCGTGCCCGTTTAGAGCTGTCCATATCGAACCTGACCGGCACTGTGTTCGGAACATGTTTTTCTGTAACGGATTCCCCTTGGTCAGGCCCGTACGGTGAATTTATTTCGCCGACCCTCAAGCTGTTTGGCAACAGTGAATTTGACCAGACGAATTGGCTGAATCTCGGCCAAGCTTTGAGCAGGGAACGGATTGATCAGCAAGCGTTGTGGTCTCGAATGGCAGGCGGAGCCAAACAGGGCGTAGATGATGTGCCTTGTGAGTTGTCGGCGTTGCACGACTCGTCATCTTTGCATTTATGCAGCGCGGCGATACTACTATTGCGATGGGCTTGAGAGTTGGCTAACAGACGTTGTGCCTGTTCCCAAGGTTGCGGTGCGTGTCGAGGCTGAAATTCACGTTGAGTTTTCGTGGACTTTGTCGATTTCGATAAAGAGATCGGCCGAGATTCGGTGATGAAATGTAATTCAAACTGCTTTGATGGACTCGTTTGAAGGTCGTTTCAATACTTTTACTCTACGCGATTTTCCGCAGCCGGGCAACAACAAAAACCGGCGGAGTTCTTTTCGACGCACTCTTCCGAGGAGCGCCGCCGATCTGCGTGCGCTGTTGCCCGAGGAGTCGGAACTCTACCAAAACGCTCCCAACCGCTACGGATTTGGCCAGAGCATTGGTGACCGTTGACTGAGTGTTAGCCGCGGCTGCGGGCGATCTCATTCTCACGCCAAGCGGCCAGAAATGTGAGAAAGCCCCGGCGGACCTGCGGAGCAGACGCTGCCAATTTCGCCCGAGCAGCCTTGTCTTGCAGTGACACGCCCCGGCGATGCAGCAAACCGGCGGTTTGGGCCGCGACGGCTTCGTCGTAGTTGGCCAAATTTTTCAGGGCCGATGGCAGTTGATAATCGGCCTGCTTGACAATGCGTGTTGCATAATCGAAAGCCGACGTGCGGCGGCCATCGCCGTCGGCGTCGATCCAGACCGCTCCGCTCGACCCAACGCAGCGCGGCGTCCAATCAGGCGATCTCGGCTGATACGGTTTGGCGATCGGCCAGTAAAGCGCGCGCACGCCAGGCCCGCTGGCTACGGCCACCAGATGGACGTCGTGTGTGGGCCGCGGAATCTTCCAATGAACCGTCTTTTTTACACCGGGCTTCGAGTCGGCGGTAAACACCGATTTACGAATCTTATGTCCGTTGGCATACAGAACCACGCGGTCGGCTTGCGTCCAACTGGGGCCAAGCACACGGACGGCGATCTCGATTTCCGCCTGTGATTCATCAGCGAACCTCACCAGCTCTCCTGGTCCATACTTCCGGTTGACGGCGATTTCGGCCAGCAGGCCGCAACTAACCATCACCTTTCCGGCGACGAAATTGGCGACCGCTTGTTCGACGTCGATTTTCCCCGGGTCATTGTCGCGGCAACGGATATACGTCCGGGCCTGACCGATAAAATGCCGGGCGACGTCGTGCGAATCACTGGAACCGACGGGAGTGAGAAACCGCCCGCGGTTGAGCATGCCGAACCAGTCGCGGTACATTTGCATGACGTCGGTTTGCTGGGCGCCGGAATTGATCAGTTCCATGGCGTTGGCTTGTAGTTGCCAGCCTTCGAGGTTCTCGCCGATGACGGCATTGTGCAATTTGGGGCCGAATGGTGTCACACCGCTGTGCGCGTCGCGGGCATGGTTGAGGATGGCGACCTTCACGTTCGGAGTGGCGTAGATGTCGTCGAGAATTGCCTTCCAGTCGTTCAGCCTGTAATCGGGAATCTTGGCCCCGGCTCGAACCGGGAAGATGTTGAAATGGCCGATGCGGGTTGTGACCTCGTTGCCGATGACCGGCGTGAAATGCTTCCGCACACGCAGTTTTCGCGCGAGCGGATCGTAATCGATGTGCACGTTGTGGTCGGTGGCAATGGGCAACTCGATTCCCTCGCCGGCAACCGTGATTAACCGCTCGGCGATCGACGCGTCGCCGTGCCCCGAAAAAGTCAGCGTGTGGACGTGCGTGTCGCAGCTCACCCAGCCGCCGGTCGGGACTTCACGGCGGATCGACAGTTTTGCGTCGGCCGCGTCACCGGGCTTTAGCGTGATTTTCTGTGAATCGATGCCGTACTCGAAACCGCGACCGGCGAAAATTGTGTACCAGCCGGCCGGCAGGCCGAACGCCGCCCGGCCGTCGGCTGTGTAGATCACACCGGGACGAACGGTCAGCGTGTCGCTCGATTCGGCGCCCACCGTATGTAGCGCGCCGTGCGAATCGAGCACCGTAATTCGGCAGGGTGTCGGCTGCGAAGTTCCGGCGTCGACGACGGTCACCGTGACAGACGATTCGTTCAGCACGTCCTGTTTGGAACGTTCGTCGATCGCGATCTCACCCACGCGGACGTCATCGGGCTTTGTGCCGTTCTGCACGATCGTCAACGTGTTTTCGCCCGTCCTTAGTATACCGGCCGGAACCGGGAAGTAGCGCACCATGTCGTTTTCGTTCCGGATCAGCCGTCCGAGTTGATTGCCGTTGAGAAAAATTCGCCATGTCTGTTTGACATCCTGCTGTCGTAGTCGAAGTGTCTGTTGTCGGACGTTTTTATGGGACTGGAACTTGACGACCCACTCGGCTGCTTCCGGTTTCGCGGGAAACTCGCTCCACTCGCGATTATGGCCGGCGCGCAGATGATGCAGCGCCGGATCGAGTACCTGTTCTGCCGCCGTGGCGAGTTGTGCGCCGCAAAGAATGAATACCCAACAAGTTGACTTCATTGTCCGACATTTTCCAGATGGATTCAGTTCCGATCGCACCGGCGGTCAGTTGACCCGATGATACCCGTGGGCAGTGTGTCAATCCACGACTTGGCATCATTTTCGCTCGATTCAACCCATTTCTGGTGGCCGGCTCGCTCCTAACCTCCGACCGCGGGGGCCAGACCGGAAGCCTCGGAGCAACCGGCCAGGTCGTGCACCCGTGTGTTCTCCGTTATGAGCGACTTCGATTACATGCACTAAGGTATACATGTAGACTTTGGAGCGCTGGACGATGCGCTTCCCACCGGCCGGGAGATCGTGTACGACGATGGGCCGCTCTAGGTGCAGTTCGGTGAAATCGATGATGTTGAGGTCCGCCCGGTAACCTGGGGCGATGACGCCGCGGTCGTGAAGTCCGTAGGTGCGGGCCGTTGCTGCCGTCTGCTTGTGGACCAGGAATTCGAGCGGCAGCTGCGGGCCGCGCATCCGATCACGAGTCCAATGGGTGAGCATGCTGGTCGGCGAGCTGGAGTCGCAGATCAGCCCAACATGGGCGCCGCCATCGGCGATCCCGTAAACCGTATTCCGGTTTACCAGCATCTGGTAGACGACGTCGCCTGCCATTCGAGACCACAATGCTTGCTTATCAACCCGTTCCCTCTCCAAAGCTCGGCCGAGATTCAGCCAATTCGCCTTGTAAAAGTCTCTGTTGCCAAAGAGCTTAAGGATCGGCGGAAAAAATTCACCGTACGGGAACACTGGGTTCTGGATGGCGTTTTCTTGTTGAAAAGTGGTTCACAAAGAGAGGGCCGTGCCGGTATGACGTGCCGAGAGCGGCTGAGTGTGACCTACTCCCAACCTCTGTACCACTCCAAG
>CAUZTK010000327.1:0-3910 GCA_963582395.1 Planctomycetota bacterium
GATCTTTGTGGCCACCAGCTTCTTCAAAGTCGTATCGTTGGGACCTTGTGCGGCGGTGGGCAAAATCGTCAAATTTTTCAGGCCGGTTGCGATTCGTGAGCCGGGTAGCACCTGCTGAAACTCGCGGGGAAACTCCAGCGTCGAAATGGACAATCCCACCGTCATGCCCAGCCGGTGCGCTTCGTCGATAATCCCGCACAGATGTTTGGTGCCGGCCGCGGTCATGTCTTCATAGCTTGATTTTCCTGAAAAATCGGGGTTTTCGAAGAACTTCGCGCCGCCGAAGGCCTTCTTTCCGACCGTTTCACCATCTACGCGGAAGCGCTCACCGAACCAAAGCGTAGCCGTCTGCTTTTTCACGCCGCCGAATTCATAATGCACGAACGGCTGCCAGGGATAGACGGCCAGCAGCAGATGGTTGAATTTCAGCTTCGCCAACTGACGGAGAAACGGCTTGTGCTGCGCCAGGCCCCACGATTCGGGACCGATGGCAAAATCGTTGACCGTCCGCCAACTGCGGGTTCTCAGTTGCGGTTCCAGAGAGACGTTGAAGCCGTCGAGCTTAAGCGGTGACTTCTCCAACGGGAAGATGTCTTCCCGCAGCAGATACCGAATGCCGAAGCGGTGTCCCAGTTCGTAAACCGCCCACAACGTTGCCGCCGGGCTGCCTCCGCCCACGACCAGTCCCCGCCTTTTTCCGTCTAAAAAACTGTGGATGACGATGCCCTGATCGGTCACTCTCGGCCAGCCCGACCCGAGTGCGGTCCTGACCGCCGGATTGGTCTGCGGGCTGCCGATGAGCACAACCAGCTCGGTATTCGTCGGAACGGCGGTTTCCGTGATAGCCTCGACGTCGTCAAACAGCCGCCCGAACTGTCCAGAGAGTTCTTGTGCGGCAAACCGCTCCAACGGCGGCGCATCGGGTCCGATGACGACGTGGACCCGCTCGGCGGCGATTGTCTCACCCACGACAAATGGAGAAACGCCGAGAAGCACAAGCAGCGACAACAAACAACGACTCGTCATGACACACCTCGATTCAGCTGCAAAACACGACTAATTTCTCGTAATTTCTCGCGGGACCAGGACGGTTCAGCAATGCCTCGTCTCAGCAACCAATCGTCAGCCGGCAGCGTTACGGGGCGTCGCTCGAAATGCAGAACAGCTTGTTGAGCGTCCGCACGTAGAGCCGGTTGTCGGCAATGGCCGGCGTGCCGATGCAACTGTCGCCCATGTCGTTTCTGGCCAACAGGACATGTTTGGAATCGGCTTTCAAAACGACGATGAAGCCGTTTTCTCCGGTCACGTAAATTTTACTATCACCGGCAATGGGCGAGGCATAGTAGTTGCCCAAATTTCTAATGCGCTTGCGGGGCCAGATGGTCGAGCCGTCCTTTAGATCGAAGGCTGCCGAGATGCCTCCTTTTTTCACCAGGAACAGCCGGCCGTCGTAAGCCAACGGAGAGGAGATGTTCGACGGAGCCTTGTTGCTCAGATTCCAGGCCATGTGCGTCCGGGTTACGTCGCCTGTGCCGCCTCCGCGAATCGCCTGGATGATGTTCCCCCCGCCGGCCATATTCGTCGGCGCCTGAAAGGCGGCGTCGATCTCATCTCCGACCAGTTCGCCGTCCTTGTTTTTATCGCCTTGATCGAACTTCTTCCAGAAGGACCGTTCTAATTCCGACTTGGTCAGCTTGCCATCCTGATTGGTATCCCGCCACTGCAGCAGGGCGAACTTGAGCACACGGGCGGTGTCGCCGTAACTTTGCACGGAAACGTAAATCTTCTCTCCTTGCACGACGGGGCTGGTCATAATGGTCCGCAGCAGGCTGTTGCAGGTCCAGCGCTCCTTGCCGGTCTGTGGGTCGTACCCCTTCAGTTTCCCCGAGCCGGCCACCACAATATCGGTCTGCCCCCCCACGGTGCTGATGACTGGAACCGCGTATCCGCCCAGCATTTCCGGCCGCGGCGTTTTCCAACGGACCTCTCCGGTGACCTTGTCCAGGGCCAGCAGGTACGAGGCCAAGTCGTCGTCGAGGTTGAAGATAACCAGATCTTTGTAGATGATCGGCGAGTTGGCCGGCCCCCAGCCGAGCAAATACTGCGGCATGGGAAGCGGATGTTGCCAGAGCATTGTTCCGTTGCTGGCGTCGAACGCCATCAGGCCCAGCGTGCTGAAGTAAACGTAGACCCGTTCGTCGTCGGCTGCCGGTGTGGACGAAGCATGTTCGTTGGGCGAGGTGATCTCCGGCAGATCGCCGGCGGGCAATTCTCGGCGCCAAAGCTGGTCTCCGCTGGCGGAATCGAACGCAGAGACGACGAACGTCTGTTTGTCGATTGTCGCCGTGGCAAACAGCCGTCCGGCAGCGATGACCGGCGAGGCGATTCCCCGGCCTAATTCGGCCGACCATTTCACGTTCTTCTCATAGGAAAACTCAATCGGCAGGTTCTTGCTTTCGCTAGAAACCCCCGACGCGTTCGGGCCGCGAAACTGCGCCCAATCTTCCGCCAGCGCTGCGGAGCAGGAGAATGCAACCAGTAAACCTGTTACAATCCAACGCGAGAAACACTTGGGAAGTTGGCGCTCTGCGGAAAAATGGTCCATCACAAATCCCCCAGAATCAATCAAAAGGTTTTTCATGAAATCTCTCCTGCCGGACATGTCTTTGGGGTGATCGTCCAGTAGGTTCCAGCCCAATGAGAGTTGGTTCTTCACCGAAAAATGATCAAATACTCAATCTCGATAACCGATGTGGCCACTTTGATTCTCAGACTATCCCCTGCGGCGGCCGAACACAACCAACAGATGCCATTGGTCTGAGAAACCAACGGGTTGAATGATTCACAGGCCGGTGCGGCGTTTGGCCGATTTGTTGTGGACGTCGCACCGGGCCATGTTCTGCGATGAAAATTCTGGCAACTGCGCAACATCACAAGCCGTCAGCTTGCGAGTCGGCGCTAGCAGCCCGTTGAAAAAGGGTGCCACGGGCAGCTTGCCTTCCAGTGCGAGTTAGAAAACACTTGAAAACACGGGCGGACAAGCCGCCCGTGGCACCCAAAGAGGATATATCTTTCCTTTTTCAACAGACTACTAATGGAGAAAATATTTATGCGAGTCAGTAAGACGTTAGAAAAATTGCGAGCCGGTTTACCGGTGCGTATTTGCGGTCTGGGGCATTTCATTCCGGCGTACATTCGGCATGCCGCCCATAACGGCATGGATTGTATCTGGCTGGACTTGGAACACCGTGTGATGCACGATCGGGAGGTTCAGTCGCTGTTGGCCTTCTTTCATCTGTTCGACATCGATTGCATGCTGCGAGCGCCAACTTTGGAGCTGACCCGGCTGTACCGCTACCTGGAAGACGGCGTCAGCGGCCTCATGATTCCGCACGTTTCCACGGCAGAAAAGGCCCGCAATCTGGTTCAGTCGGTCAAGTTTCCGCCGCTGGGCAACCGGGGAATCGACGGCGCCGGACTAGACAGCGACTTCCTGATCAGCGGCGGGCCCGATTATCCCGAACGCGCCAACCGCGAAACGTTTCTGATCGTGCAAATCGAATCGCCCGAGGCAATCGAAAACGTGGACGAAATTTCGGCTGTTGACGGCGTGGACGGACTGTTCATCGGGCCGGCCGACATGGGACTCCGCCTTAAATACGCCGAGTCAAGCTCGACCCTTGAAGATGCGACTCAGCGCGTCGCTGACGCGGCCGCCCGACACGGTAAAGCCTGGGGACGGCCGGCGGCTACCCTCGAGCAGCTTAAAGAATTTCATTCCCGCGGCGCCCGACTGCTGGCTCACGGCGGCGAGTTTATGGCCTTCGTGAACATGCTGGAAAACTCGGCCCGTGATTTTGACGAGGTTTTTGGGGAAAGGTCAGCTTCATGAAACTTACAGGGAAAACGG
>CAUZTK010000328.1:0-3910 GCA_963582395.1 Planctomycetota bacterium
CCGACGAGATTCGACGATCGTTCGCCATTGGCGACAGGCAGAGGGTACTAATCGCCGGTAGCACACAGCCACCCGAAGAAGAGTGTGCCCTCGAAACGTGGCTCGTATTGCAGAGAGAATTTCCCGATCTGCGGCTGATTTTAGTCCCACGGCACAAAGAGCGGTTTGAAGAAGTCGCCGCACTGGTGCAAAGTCGCGGACTATCACTGGTACGCCGCAGCAGCTTTCGGGACAGAAGCATTTGTGAGAGCCAAGCCGTGTCGGTCCGGTCCGAGGTAAGACGCCCCGGCTTGAACCACCCACAACACACTATCAGCCCCACCCAAGCGGAAAGCCGCTGCTCACCACATCCATCCTCTATCCTCCATCCTCCATCCTCCCCGCCCCCCGTGCTATTGCTCGACACGCTAGGGGAGTTGAGCGCGTGCTGGGGATTGGCCGACGTGGCATTTGTGGGTGGCAGCCTGACGAACCGGGGCGGACAAAATATGATCGAGCCGGCCGCCTTCGGAGCCGCCGTGTTGTTCGGGCCGAATACCTGGAATTTTCGCGATGTGGTGGAACTACTGTTGTCTGAAAACGCCGCCCGCGTCGTTCACAATCGAGAGCAACTGACCCAAACGGTACACGCTCTGCTAGCCGACCCCGACGCAGCAGCCCGACAGGGGGAGATCGCCCAGCAGCTTGTGCTTTCGCAGCAGGGCGCCACCAAGAAGACGATTGAACTTGTGCTCGGCTTGCTGCGGGAAACCGAAAGCCGCTCAGCAGCAACAAATTCGTGGGCCGCCTGACCATTCCACGTCATGCCGGTTTGATAGTTGTTCCCACTTCAGCTGCGGTCTACAATCGGAAGGAGTTCAGGAAGGGCCTCGAACCCTTTCATTCTCTTAAGTTGACATAACGGTTTTGACACACGGAGTTTTGCATGGGTCAATTTGTCTTCACTAGCGAGTCGGTGAGCATGGGCCACCCAGACAAGGTCGCCGATCAAATCTCTGACGGCATTCTCGACGCCCTGCTGGCCCAGGACCCGAAATCGCGCGTGGCCTGCGAAACCCTCTGCACCACCGATCTGGTGGTTCTTGCGGGCGAGGTGACGAGTTCGGCCAAGATCGACCACGTCGGCGTCGTCCGAGACATTGTTCGCGACATTGGCTATACCAGCGACGACATCGGCTTTAATGCCAAGAGTTGCCGTGTCTTTCTCACGCTGCACAGTCAAAGCCCCGACATCGCTCAGGGTGTCGATCGAGACGGAGCCGGCGACCAAGGATTGATGTTCGGCTATGCCTGCAACCAAACCGAAGAATACATGCCCGTCCCAATTGCCCTGGCGCATCGCATCCTCAAGCGTCTGACCGATGCGCGGCAAAGCGGCGAAGTCGCATGGCTTCGGCCGGACAGCAAAAGCCAGGTGAGCGTTGAGTACGAGGGCTCGAGACCGGTGGGGGTCTCGGCGGTCGTCGTCTCGACACAGCATGCCGAATCGGTCGAGCGGGGTGAAATTTCCGAGTTCGTCCGCTCCGTGGTCGTCCCAGACACCATCCCCGATCATTTTCTCTCCGAAAAAACCCAATACCACGTTAACCCGACCGGACGGTTTGTAGTCGGTGGTCCGCACGGCGACACTGGATTGACCGGACGGAAGATCATCGTCGACACCTACGGCGGCTGGGGACGGCACGGCGGCGGTGCGTTCAGTGGAAAGGACTCCACCAAGGTGGATCGCTCGGCTGCCTACATGGCCCGTCATATTGCCAAAAACGTCGTCGCGACCGGTCTGGCCACAGAATGCGAAATCCAACTGGCGTATGCCATCGGCGTGGCCGATCCGGTCAGTGTACACGTCGATACCAACGGTACCGGTGAGCTGCCTGAAGTGCGGATTTCCGAGGCCGTTCGAGAAATGTTCCCGTTGACACCGACCGGGATTATCGATTATCTCCGGCTACGGTGTCCGATTTTCCGCAAGACGGCCTACGGCGGACATTTCGGCCGTAGCGATCCTGATTTCACCTGGGAGACGACCGACCGAGCCTCGGAACTTCGCGAACTGGTCGGAATGGGTGCCGAAGTTCCCAAGCCGCAGTTCGTCGTTGATTAGCCGGACCGGCGGGCGCTGTCCTCCGACGAGGCCTCAATGGAATGAGGGCCATGGCAAAACGTACAGAGGTGCTCCTAGGCCGGGGTGACGAGCAGAGAAACCTGGCCACGACCATCTGGTCGGGGCTGATCGTCATTGCCGTCGTGTTGATCTCACGGCGACTGGGAGGATATTTTTCCGAAGGGCTCTCGGTCCCGGCAGCCTGTTTCGTGACGACCCTGCTAACGGGGATCAGCCTACTGGCCCATCTGGTGTTTCAATTGGCAGAGCGCCCATCGGCAAGTCGGTGCGCATCAAACCGGCGCGGCCGGATCAGCATCGGTTTGACGACGCTTGTTCCCCCGTTCGCTATCGGAATTGCGTTACTTCCCGACGAACCCTCAGGAGCGATTCCCTACCTGGCGACACTTTTTGTTTTAGCTGCGACGGCGATGATCGCTGTTGGAGATCCTGCAGCAATGCGATCACGGCCCACGAGAGATCGTGTACCGTCTCAGAAGGAGCAGTTCAGTGTCCAGAGTCCAGAGACGAGAGCCACACCCCAGCCGGTCTTGCAGGCGACTCTGGACCTCAAGGGGCACACGGTCTCGCAACGAATGACCCGCTCGGCCGGGCATGACGGTCGCGAGCAAATCGTGGGGACGCTGACGATTCACTTTTTACCGGGCCAGAAGAGGGCCATCGTACACCTGCCGTTCTGCCCGCCGCTGCCGGAAATTCCGCAGGCCATTTGCCATTTGTTGGACGATCACCCTGTGCGGCTGAAAACCGCAACAGTGCAAAGATTCGGGATGCGGATCGAAGCGCGGCGCAGCGGCTCGGCCTCGGACGCCGAGTCGGTTGACGTCGGCTACCGCGTTTTCACCGAAGCCGCACATTCTAAAGCCGCCTGAACGTCTCGCGCGGTTTACCCCTTCAGCGCGCCGACTGAAAGTCCGCGGATGAAATATCTCTGGAAAGTCACGAACACCAACAGCATGGGAATGAACGCCACGGTCGCGCCGGCCATTGCCAATCCCAGATCGTAAGTGCCCAGCGTGCTGACCAGCTTTGAGACCCCCACCGGCAGCGTGTACATCTCGGGCCGATTGGTGATGATCAACTGCCACAGGTACTCGTTCCAAGCCCCCATAAATGAAAAGATGGCAACCGCCCCCAGCGCCGGACGCGACATCGGCAGCACCACATGCCAGAACAGCATCCATTCGCCGGCGCCGTCAATCCGGGCCGCTGCCAGCATCTCGTCTGGAATCTGCTGCATGAACTGCCGCACCAGAAAAATCCCGAATGGGTAGCACAAGTACGGGGCAATCAGACCCGGAAACGAGTCCATCCAGCCGAGTTTCGCCACCAGCAGAAACAGCGGAACCAGCGAGACCTGTTTGGGCAGCATCATCGTTCCGACTACGAGCCAGAATAGAACGGCCCGTCCCCAAAACCTCTTCTTACCGAGTGCATAACCGGCCATGGCGCTGGTCAAGACTGCCGTGATCGAAATGCTGCCGGCCACCACAATGCTGTTCAACAACCAGCGCAGCGCCGGCCGGTTGCCGGTCATCAGTTCGCCGTGCCTAAACAGCTTGCGGTAGTTGTCGGCCGTCGGAGTTTCGGGAAACCACTCCGGCGGGGTTTGCATGGCGTCTGACTGCTGTTTGAATGACCCGGTCACCATCCAGTACAGCGGCATCAAAGCAGTCGCTGCGGCCAGGGTCAGGACCGTCCAGGTTAGTAATTGCGGCGCTCTGATTCGCATTGTGACAACTCGAATTCTGCCGATTCTTCAAAACAACGCGACTTTCACGGTAC
>CAUZTK010000329.1:0-3880 GCA_963582395.1 Planctomycetota bacterium
TTGCCGCGACTCCGTGGAAATTTGCTTCGCTGCACCGGCGTTGAAGACCTCCAGTACAACCGGGTGAACGGCCGAGTCGATCAGCCCCTCGAGAGCCGCGTCGATCTCGGTCAACGAGGAAAACGACGACCAAAGCACGGCGGTCGTCTCCGGCAGCGGTTTCAGCCGCAGAGTGAGTTGAGTGATCACCGCCAGCGTCCCCAACGAACCGACGAGCATCTTGCACAGATCGTAACCGGCGACGTTTTTGACGACCCGTCCACCGGTGTGAAACTCTCGGCCATGGGCGTCGACGGCAGTGATTCCGATGACATAGTCACGCATGGTGCCGTATCCGAAACGTCGCGGCCCGGACGTGTCGGTGGCGACGACGCCTCCCACCGTCGCCCGGTGCGACTGCGCTGCATCGACCGGCAGTTGCTGGCCCTCGGCTCGCAGTTGTGCAGCTAGCTCGTCCATGCGGAGACCGGCTTCGACGGTAATCGTCATGTCGCGAGCGGGGAAGTCGACCGTTTGTGTCAACTTCGACAGCGAAACGAGTGTTCCGGGAATTGTCGCAGGGCCGCCGTAGTTGAGTGCCGTTCGGCCCCCGACCGGATAAATCGTCCCTTTCCGCTGGGCGGCGTTCTCCTCAACCCAGCGGCGCAGCTCGCCCTGCGTGGTGGGGACGAATTCATCGCCAGTTTCGAGAGGGTTCGTGGGCATGTCGATGATCGGTGCTCAGCCTGATTGTGATGCTCTGAGGTATCGCTTTATTACAGAAAAGTTACCAATATATTATCAATTTACTGGATATGGCAGATCCTTGATCAATTCTATCGAGGGTCCAGGGTCGAGAGTCCAGAGCCAGAAAGAGACGGACTATCGACTGGATGATACCAACTGTTCAACACTGTTTTTTCCGGCCCTCGACTCTCGACTTTTTTTAGTTCCGGCTCCGCTGGGTTAGGCGGCAGAGAATCCAGCAATCACAACGCTGCCCGGCGGCCGGGATGGTTGCGTTCGATCTGTTCCATGCCGCAAGCGCCGGCGGTCGGGAGCATTTTGCAGGGACTGCAACGTCCGGTCGGATTAAACGCACGGCGGACGTCGGCCATCACCTCCAGATCGACAGCGGTGAAGAGCTTGTCCATGAAACTGATTTTTTCGACGCCGATGCCGTGTTCGCCCGAGACGCTGCCTCCCAACTCAATGCACTTGCTGAGGATTTCATCGCTGGCTTTCAGCACACGCTCGATTTGTTCTTGATCGCGTTCGTCGAACAGCAGGATGGGGTGGATGTTTCCATCACCCGCGTGGAAGACGTTCACGATTCGCAGATTGTGCCGAGCGCCCGTCTCGGTGATGAATTCGAGGATCTCCGGCAGCTTGGTCCGCGGAACGACGCCGTCCTGCGTGCAGTAACTGGGACTTAAACGACCAATGGCGCCGAAGGCCTGTTTGCGGCACTTCCACAGCAGTTGACGTTCTTGTTCGGACGTTGCGCGACGGACTTCACGAGCACCGGCGGCGTTGCAGATTTCGCTGATTTTGTCGGCCTCTGCGCCGACCGACACTTCCAGACCGTCGACTTCAATCAGCAGCACGGCCCCGGCGTCGAGTGGAAAACCGAACTGGAACGCCGCCTCCACCGCTTCGACGATTCCCTGGTCCATCAATTCCAACGCGGCAGGAATGATTCCCGCACCGATCAGATCGCTGATGGCGTGAGTCGCGTCGGCAATCGTCTCGAAAATACCCAGCAGGGTGCGGTAAGCGGCCGGATCACGAGTGAGCCGTACGATCACTTTCGTGCAGAGACCGAACGTGCCCTCGCTGCCGACGAACAGTCCAGTCAAATCGTATCCGGGAACGTTCTGGGTCGGTCCGCCCAACTCAACGACCGAGCCGTCCGGCATGACCACTTCCAGCCCGAGCACGTGATTGACGGTCACGCCGTACTTCAGCGTGTGCGGACCACCAGAGTTTGTCGCCACGTTGCCGCCAATGGTGCATGCGCCTTGACTCGACGGATCCGGCGCGTAATGAAAACCGGTTCCCTTGAGGTGTTGCGTCAGGTGTAGGTTGACCAGCCCCGGCTCGACGACGGCATACCGGTCGCGCAGATTGACTTCGAGGATGTTTTTCATACGGGTCAGGGCGATCATCGCGCCTCCGCCGACCGGCAAGCAGCCGCCGGCCAGACTTGTGCCGGCCCCACGCGGCACAAACGGGACTTCAAACTCGTTACACAGTTTGACGATCGTGACGACTTGCTCGGTCGACCTGGGAAGCAATACGACGTCCGGCGCTTTTTTCTCGACGACGTATCCGTCGCATTCATAAACGAGCAACTCATCCGGATTGACAATCAACCCGTCGTCACCCACGATATCACGGAACCGATCGAGCAGCTCCCCTGCGATCAAAGCGGCCATGTTGAGTGGTCCGTGGTCCGTGGTCCGTTGCCAATGCAACCAATGCTACTGACAACGGACCACTGACAAGTTCAGTAATTCATCCCGTTTTTACGAATGTGGATCATGGGATTTTCGCTTTGCAGGTTTTCACCGGAGCCGGCTCCGGTGATCTCCAGCAAATAGACGAGGTGGTCACCCGTCTCCAAACGGCCGGTCACGCGTCCGTCGAGGTACCCCAGCGCATCGCGCAGAACAGGCAATCCGTTGGCCGCCAAGGTCGTGGCAATCCCCTCGAACGCCGGCTGGTCCGGATCAAAGCCTCGACCGAAGTGCTTCAGAAACTCGGTCTGCGATTCGCCAACCAGGCTGAGGGCCAACTGCGGAGATTTGTCGAGCCAGTCGTTGAGATACCGTTTCTTGTTCACCGCGACCGTCACCGCCGGCGGATCGAACGATGCTTGTTGAACCCAACTGGCGAGCATGCCGGTGTTGTGGCCCAAACCGTCGCCGGCCGTCAGCACGAAGATTCCGCTCGGCATTCGCCCCAGGACCGGCGCCACCGCATCGAGATTGGATTGAGACTCGTTTGTGATTTCATCTGGCATTCCCGTCCCTTTCCATCCAGTTTCAGTGCGATCAGAGTTTCACCCGTCTCGGATCACGGCAATTCCCGAAGTCATTCTAGGACGTCCGTGGCAAGTTGCAATGAGCTCGCCGCACCCCTCGGCAGTGCCCAGGTCTCTGCCGAGCGCCATTCCCTTGTAGACCCCTCGGCCGTAAACTATGCCCGAAACCGCGCTGAAGCCGATGCTCGCGAATCGATCGCGGCCGGGCAACAGTTGCTAGAGGTGCAGCGGGATGAACGAGAAGTTCTGGTACCTCAAGAGTTGTGATCTCTTCGAGCGACTGACGTCGGAACAGATTGAGCAGGTCGAAATCTCGGGAGTTCGACAAAACAGCCTGATCTATCTTCCCTCCGATCGCAGTGATTCAGTCCTGCTGCTGACTTCCGGGCGGGTCAAAATCTATCACATCACCGCCGAGGGAAAGCAGGCGGTGCTGGCATTTATCGACCCCGGCAAGCTGGCGGTGTTGGAATCCGGTCAGCGTGAGGAGTTCGCCGAGACCATGCAGGCCTCGATGCTCGTGAAGATCCCCAGTCACGTCATCCAGCGACTAATGGAAGCGTATCCGGGTGTTTCGCTCGGAATCACCCGGCTGATGGGGTTGAGGCGGCGACGCATCGAGCGAAGATTGAAAGCATTGTTTCGCTCCAATCGCGAACGGCTGGTGCATCTGCTGCTCGAACTGGTTGAAAAATATGGCCGACCAACCGAACAAGGTCTGCTGATCGGCATCAAGCTTTCTCATCAAGATTTGCCAGCGTCATCGGCAGCACACGGGAAACCGTGACCGTGCTGCTGGGAGAGCTCGCCGCAGAACGATAGCTAATTATTCAGCGTCGGCAAATCATTCTGGTC
>CAUZTK010000330.1:0-3868 GCA_963582395.1 Planctomycetota bacterium
AATGGGCGTATTCATCCGGTTCGAAGCGACTAACTATAAATGTTCGCTTTTGGTCCGCAGTTGCTTGAGTGGGCGCGGTGCTCTGGAGCGTGCTCTCCTTGGCCATGTTCCGATCGTCTGAGCGTCATGGACCGGACATGGTTGGTCAAGAGGTATTCGGTTTTCTCCTTCCCCTTGCTGCCGCTACCCTGCTGTCGCTCGGATTCGCAACCCCACATAACCCGCAGTCTTCGTTTCCCCGGTTCGGGCTTCTTGCCATGACTGCTGCAATCACCTTTATCGAGATACTTGTTTATCGTGGCGCAATAATGCGTTAACGGTCGATGATTCGACAGTACAAATTGCTCTTGAATTTGGCGGCGAATCGCAGGGCAGGCGCTAAGCCGTGTAGGTCAGGCACCCTGTGCCTGACATTCGATGCGGGGGTGGATATGTCGATGCCATGTCGCATGATCGTCACGCCTGAGTACCGCGTGAGGCTGTGGAGGCGAAGTCTCTGCCGATCTGATCAAGTCCATAAAACGCTCGGTCGGGGAACCTTGACGTCCGGCGTCAGGCACGGGGTGCCTGACCTACTTTCTGGATCGGCCGGGTAACGATAGCCCCTCAACCGCTTCTCAACCGTTTGGCGACGTCGATGGCAAAGTAGGTGAGAATGCCGTCGGCGCCGGCCCGTTTGAAACCGAGCAGACTCTCTAGCATCACTCTTTCGCGGTCGAGCCAGCCGCGTTCGGCGGCGGCGCACAGCATCGCGTATTCTCCGCTCACTTGGTAGACGTAGGTCGGCAGGCCGAACGCTGCTTTCACGCGGTGCACGACGTCGAGATATGGCATGCCCGGTTTGACCATCACCATGTCGGCCCCCTCGGCAATGTCGAGGGCCACCTCGCGCAGAGATTCATCGCCGTTGGCCGGGTCCATTTGGTAGGTCCGCTTGTCGCCGCTGCCCAAATTGGATGACGAACCGACCGCGTCGCGGAACGGCCCGTAAAAGGCTGAGGTGTACTTGGCGGCATAAGAGAGAATTTGCACCCGGCCGAAACCGGCTTCGTCGAGCGCCCTGCGAATCGCCCCGACGCGGCCGTCCATCATGTCCGAGGGGGCGATCACGTCGCAGCCGGCCTCAGCCTGCACAATGGCTTGCCGGCAGAGCGCCTCGAGAGTTTCGTCGTTGACGACGTAGCCGTCCCGCACGAAACCGTCCTGCCCGTGGCTGGTGTACGGATCGAGGGCCACGTCGCAGATGATGCCGATCTTCAGGCCCGCATCTTTGATCGCCCGCACACTTCGGCAGACCAGGTTGTCGGGGTTGAAGGCTTCGAGAGCTTCGGGCGTTTTCTGGGCCGGATCGGTGGCGGGGAAGACGGCGAGGGCGGGAATTCCGAGCTCGGCCGCCGTGCCGACCGCCTCGACCAGCAGATCGACCGATAACCGCTCGACACCCGGCATAGAGGGCACCGGCGTCCGCTGATTTTCGCCGTCATGTACGAAGACCGGCCAGATCAAATCGTCGACCGACAACCGATTCTCTGCGATCAGTCGGCGGGACCAATCGTGACGTCGATTGCGTCGCAGCCGGGTTGAAGGAAAACGGCCAGGGTCGGCGGGAAGATGCGGTCCGGTCATCGCTGGGGAACCTCAGACAACAGGTCATCTCGTTATTTCAGAATCACGAAAAGACGTTTCAGTATTTGTCACCGCTCGCGGCATAGCGGGCCACACCGTCCCGCGAAACTGTCTGTTTTTGGAGATTTCACGGGACCAAGCCCCTTGCCTTAGTGATTCACGTTAGTAATTCAACTTTTCTGGTGTCTTGCGCTGGATGGGCACGTCGAACAGCCGCGGCAAATTGCCCTGCAGCGACTCGCGGACCTTGTCGGTCAGCTCGTCCGGATCGGTGACCCGTTCCGCTTCAACACCGAGCGAGCGGGCGATTCCGACCAGGTCCACTTCCGGTTCGACAAGGTCCATCCCCACAAAGCGGCCCGCTTGAGCATTCGGCAGATTCATGCCTTTCGCGCCGACTTTCAGGATCTGGTACTGGGCATTGTTGCAGATGACAAACGTGACCGGAATCTGATAATGAGCGGCGGTCCACAGCCCCTGAATGCCGTACAGTGCTGCTCCTTCACCAAGTACCGCCAGCACGGGCCGGTCCGGCCATGCCAACTTGACGCCGATGCTGCAGCCGAGTCCCCAGCCGAGCGCCCAGCCGCGATGGCCGAAATAACCGGTCGGATCCTGGATCGCTCCGAACCGCTCCAGATAGGTGTTGGTGGTGGTGACCGCCTCCTCAATCACCGCCACGTCGGGAGGCAGGGCACGGGCCAAAGAGTGCATGATTACCGGTGACGTCATCGGCCGAATGTCTTGCTGAGAGGCAGCCAGCCGAATCAGTTGCTCCCGGCTGCGGTGGTGCAACTCGGCCCGTTTCTGGGCGCGGCTGTGGGCAGCCTGCTGCTGCAGAGTTGTCTGCATATCGCGAGTCAGCCGTCCCAGTTCTTCAAGGCCGACCTGGGGGTTGCCCACCAGGGCAACTTCGGTCGGATAGTTCTTGCCCAGCTCCCACGGATCTTGATCGAGGTGGATCAGCCTGACCCGTTCGGGCAGGGCCCGCGCCGGCTCGTGATAGACGTACAAACGGAACACGTCCAGTCCTACGGCCAACAGCACGTCGAACTCGCTGAGCCGGTCGTGAATCTCCGGCGCCCAGAGCGGAAGGCCGGGCGCGAACAACGGATGCGTGCACGGAAAACTGAGCCGGCCGTGCGCCGTGCCCGGCTCCGAGAGCACCGGCGCACCGATCAGTTCGGCCAGTTCGACCAGTTCCGAGACGCCGTCGGCTTCGACAACCCGGCTGCCGACCAGAATGCCTGGATTCTCGGCAGCGGCCAGGAGTTGGGCCGCACGGCGTAGCTCGTCCTGTGGGGGGCGGACGTGCGGATTCAAAATTTGGGGCGGACTAAGATCCAGTTCGGCTCGTTCACACTGGACGTCGACGGGAATGGAAAGAAATACCGGTCCGGTGGGCGGCATCAGAGCGGTCTGAACGGCCCGGCGGACGGCGAGCGGCAGATCCTCGATTCGTTCAATCTCGGCGGACCACTTGGTCCAGGGACGAGCCACGCTGACCATGTCGGACCACAAGATCGGCTCTTCGAACTTCAGCCGGCGGTCCTGCTGACCGGCCGTCAGGATCAGCGGCGTCCCGGCGCGGTAGGCGTTGTACAACATGCCCATGCCGTTCCCCAGGCCACAGCTAATGTGGAGGTTGACCACCCCCGGCGATCGAGATGCTTGTGCATATCCTTCCGCCATAGCGATGACGGGGACCTCCTGGAGACCAAGGATGTACTTGATCTGCGGATGATCGAGGAGCGCATCGGAGAGCGGCAGCTCGGTCGAGCCGGGATTTCCGAACAGATACAGCACGCCAGCCTCAGCCAGCAGGTGCAACATCATTTCGCTGCCGTTCATTGTCACGGGGCTAACCGTTTCATCGAATTCATCGAAAGCTGATTCGTAAAGATCCACCAAACAGCGCGAGCCGCCTGCGGCATCAATGGCGAGCAGAGGTCAATCATACTCGACTGGTTCAAACAGATCGAGTTTATTGGTTGTGAAAGGGACTGGATGACGGGAGTTGAACGACCACGAATGAAACGAATCACACGAATGCATCAACCGGGGCTTCCGTAGAGCGCATTGGTGAGTGACATTGGAATTCGTGTGATTCGTTTCATTCGTGGTTTGCAAACTCGTAAACTCAACCTCAGTAGTTCCAAGTTATACAGCGCATCGTTGTTCGATCGTAAGTGGTTTCCAGTCTGGTGTTTCTGCTTGCGGGTCTTCTTGGCATCCGAGCAGG
>CAUZTK010000331.1:0-3861 GCA_963582395.1 Planctomycetota bacterium
CGTATTCGGCCGTCGACGTGGCGGCCACCTTGACAGGGAAATAACCATGTGAGTGTCTCCTTTCACTCACTCTGGTACGCAAATTACCCGCCATTCATTTAGTAATTTATGGTTTTGAAACTGACTCTAAAACTTTTTGAGGAGCTACATAATTGAGATTATTGCATGCTCGTGAAAAAGCACGGTGCCCATTTGGTATGCCCTCACCAGAGATAATCCCGCTGAGACTGGCTACGAAGTCCTTGTAATGTTCTAGCTTTTCCTTCCGTAGCTTAGTCTCTCTTTCTCGCTTTTTCGTAAACCAGTAGCTGGTGCCTGCGAGAACAACCGCACCTGATGTCGCAACGATGGCTGTTGCTATTTCTGCTGCCATAAGCCGCAACCACTTCTTAAGCGGATTCTTATGCCGCCGCATACACTGACCGGCCGTCTTCGCCGTCAGCGACCGTTCGCTTCAAAACGGCGGCGACGACCGATTGCTGCTCTTCGGTCAATTCCGGAAACATAGGAATGCTGAAGCAGCAACGGGCGACCTGTTCGGCGACCGGAAATCTGCCCGGCCTGCAGTCAAGATTCACATGCACCTCTTGAAAATGCAGGGGCACGGGATAGTAGACCAGGCAGCCGATATCGAGGTCTTTCAGCACGGCGACAACATCGTCACGGTTGTCGGCCAACAGCGTGTACTGATGATAGACGCAGCGAAGTAGGTTGTTTTGCGGTTGGTCTTCGCCAGTGGGAATGAACGTTCCGTCGGATCCGTGTTCGGCCGGACACGTCAACCCCGCAGTGCCGGCCAGCATGCGGTTGTAGCGATAGGCGTTCTGGCGGCGGTAGTCGTTCCAAAGGTCGAGATGTCTAAGCTTCACACGCAGGATGGCCGCCTGCAATTCGTCTAGCCGGCTGTTCAAGCCGAGTTCGGAATGATGATATTTAACCTTGCCGCCATGCCGCCGGAGCATTTCCACCCGTTCGTAAACGTCAGGGTTATTGGTGACGACCATGCCGCCGTCGCCCATAGCACCAAGGTTTTTGCTGGGGAAGAAACTAAAGCAGCCGGCATCGCCGAACGTGCCGACCTTCCGTCCTTTGTACGTGGCACCGATGGCTTGGGCGCAGTCTTCGACCACCAGCAAATTGTGTTGGGAAGCGATTTTTGTGATCGGGTCCATATCGCACGGCTGGCCGTACAAATGGACCGGAAGAATGGCTTTAGTCCGATCGGTGATGGCCGGCTCGATCTTTGCCGGATCGATATTGAACGTCACCGGATCGATGTCGACGAAAACGGGTCTCGCACCGACGATTCCGATGGCTTCGGTGGTGGCAATAAAGGTAAAGGGTGTGGTGATCACCTCGTCGCCGGGGCCGACGCCGAGTGCCCTCAGAGCCAGATGCATGGCGTCGGTCCCGTTGCCCACACCGGCGGCAAACGGGCAGCCACAGTACTCGGCAATCTCCGACTCAAACGCCTTGACGTTCGGTCCCAAGATAAACTGACATTCTGCGAGCACCTGACGAATGGCTTCGTCGACGTCGTCCTTGATCGCCAAATACTGCTGCTTCAGATCGCAGAGGGGAATCATCGCGGCTTCCTCTTCTCAGGCGGCTTTAATAGTGGCTGTTGATTCGATCGGGATAATCGAATCGGTTCCGTTTTGGTGATACGTTCGGCCGCATTCACGGCAGACGACCAGCGGGTGCTCGGACGAGAGCGGAATCCCACATTGACAGGCCCAGCCGCGTTGCCGAGACGGGTTTCCATAAACTAAGGCATACGGTCGGACGTCTTTCGTCACAACCGAGCCGGCACCGATCAGGGCGAATTCGCCGATCGTCTGTCCGCAGACGATGGTCGCGTTGGCACCAATGCTGGCTCCACGTTTGACGACGGTCGGCACACAGTCGTCCGACCGGTTGCGGGAAAATCCGCAGCGGGGCGTCGACACGTTGGTGAAGACCATCGACGGTCCGCAGAAGACGTCGTCTTCCAAGACGACCCCCTCATAAACCGACACGTTGTTCTGTATCTTGACGTTATTGCCGAGAACGGCGTTGGGACCGACCACCACGTTTTGACCGATGCGGCATTCTCGGCCGATGCGCGAACCTCGCATGATGTGACAAAAATGCCAGATCGTCGTACCGGCGCCGATTTCAACGCCGTCATCGACATAGGACGATTCGTGCATGAAAAAATGCGGCTGGCTGGACATGATGAGCTTCCGGGATCGGTGTGGGCGGCGCGAGACAGGGCCGCCCGGTTCAGGCCGCTTTTCGGAGGAGCTTCGGACGAGACTGTCTAAGTTGTCGTTCGATTTCTTCCAGAATTCGGACCACGCGCAGCCCGTCGCGACCGTCACTGCGGGGCTGGGTGTCGTTCCGGATCGATTCGATGAAGTGTTCTGTTTCGATGGCGAGCGGCTGGCGGTTTGAGATGTGCGGAATATGGATGTCTCCATGACGAACAGTGATCGAGGCAATCTCCCCCACCGACCCGTTTTCGATCTGGGCACTTTTGTTGAAGATGCGTATCTTCTCCGAAGCAGCCATGTCATCGAAGACCAGCATCTTCTCCGAGCCGACCAGGACCATGGTCCGTTTTTTCTGCGGATCGAGCCAGGAGACGTGGATGTTCGCCATCCGGCCGTCGGGAAAGTGTAGATTCACAAAGACGAGATCTTCGATGCCGCGCTGCAAAAAGTCGCGGCCGCTGACCACGATGTGATTCGGTTCCTGGTTGAACAGATACAGAATGACCGAAATGTCGTGGGGTGCTAGCGACCAAAAGGCGTTTTCGTGCTGTCGCACCACACCCAAATTGATCCGCTGGCAGTACATGTAGTAGATTTCGCCGAGGGCGTTATCATCGACCTGTTGTTTCATAAGCTGGACGGCCGGGTGATACTCCAGCAGGTGGCCGGCCATCAGTTTTAGGCCACGGCGGTCGGCGATGTCGACGAGTTCCTGGGCGTGGTCGGTCCTAAGGGTCAGTGGCTTTTCGACGTAGGCGTGCTTGTCGGCAAGCAGTGCCGCCTTGGCCATCTCGAAATGGAATGGCGCCGGAGTCGCAATGGCGATGGCGTCGACGGCATCGTCAGCGAGTAGGTCGTCGTAGTGCAACGTCGCCGTCGACTCGGGATATTGGCGCTGTTGATGTTGGAGCGTGCAGGGTGTGTCATCGCAGATGTAGGACAACCGGCAGTTTGGGGTCTGGGCAAAGTTCTGAGCGACGAATTTACCCCAACCACCGAGTCCGACCATGCCGAGATTGACCGTCTCATTCGACATACTTCGTTTCCCCTCTGCTGCCTGCCACCAGATGTCGAAAATCGCAAATGGACGGACTATAAGAATTTCGGACTTTGCGGAAAGACCAAATTGTCAAAATCCAGGACTGATCTGGTTCCCAAGCCCATCTTGGGAACCAGATGAACTAGGATTCGTGATGCCCTGCCGGCTGTATGCAAGCCGCTCTCCAGCAGAAGAGGGTTCCTGCCAGAATTCGGCCGCAGCAAGCCGCATGAAGGCCCGGGGTCTCGAAACTTGGTCTGGACGCTGGGAGCAGTTTCCGATATCACGCTCTGCGACATCGATCTCCTGTACATTACCGGTGCAGGAACAATGTGGTTTTAGGCAGCCGCACACTCGACGGGACATGGCCGATTTCCGACGGATCGGTTGCATTGCGCCCTGAGGAAGAGAGACCGGCTTTGCCGGCCTGCTTCACGATTTGGGAACCGGCTTCACGTTTAGGGAAACAGTGCCACGAGTTTCCGAAAAAACCATCTTCGGTCGGACTTGTTTGCCAAAATAAAATACCGGGATCACGTCCCATGGGTACGACGTGGGTGAAAGCCG
>CAUZTK010000332.1:0-3846 GCA_963582395.1 Planctomycetota bacterium
TCCACCGGCCAAGATCGTCAGGTTTCTCTTGATGATTTGGAATATCCATCGATTTTCTGTTTGACTCGGCGGCGCCGAAGCGGTTTGATATGGGACTAGGACAGGATACGACTCCTGTGAACGACAATTGAAATACATGTTCGATACGCACCGGGAAGAGGTGGTGCGTCATAAAAACTTACCAGAGTGTGGAGAGAAGGACGGATGGTTGAAACTGCTGCGAGGAAAGTCCGCATATCCCGTTTGTTGCCGACTGCAAACCTGCCACGGTACACGTTCATTCCAGGGACGGAAACGCCGCACCCGTTTCGTGACCCGCAAGGGCACAGCTACGGGCAAAAAAATCGGACCACGAAACCGTTGCCGGCGAACTCTTGGGCGAACAACCGCAGTTTTCTACTGGCGGTCGACTATTTTAACCTGGGCTACTATTGGGAAGCTCACGACGAGTGGGACCGCTTGTGGCGTGCCTCCGGGCCGGAGACCACAGTCGGTCGCTTCTTAAAGGGGCTGGTCAAGCTGGCCGCCGCCGGGATGAAAGTTCGTGAGAAAAGCATTCACGGCGTCCGTCGTCACGCCGCCTCGGCCGGAGAGGTGTTCGCCGACCTTGCAGCCGAAGTGGGGACCGAACGTTATTGCGGACTACAGTTTACAATGTTGCAGTTTGCTGCCGACCGGGCCGCTCAATTGCGGTATCGGAAGGATTTGCCTGTGGGCAGGCCGCTACGGGTCTTTCCGTTCCTGCTGATACCGGAACCAAAGCCGTTTTCGTAGTGCGTCGTCAACACAGAAACGTGCTTCTCGATCCGAGAATCAGAAACAAGAGCATCATTTACGGAACTGCTTCAAACCGACCGCTCCGTGATCGCACTGGCGAGAAGCAGTTTCGAAACCGGGAGGGCGAGGTTCCCGCCGAGCCGCGATGGCGAATAAATTCCGGGAATTGCCGGCTCCGAAGCTCCTGCTGAGCCGTCCCCAAACAAGCCGCATTTCGACGGTTGAAGAATCAGCGGGCTGACTCTTCGCTCTCTACACTCGTCTCTCAACTCTCGTAGGAATGGCTAACGCCGACGGTGGTGATCTCCAGCGGAACCAAGACCGCCGGGTCTGGTCTGACTTCGGGCTCATCAGCAGCCAGCACGGTGTCGACTAGGAAATAGAGCAGCCGCCGCAGCTCTTGCGGCTCGACGTTGTCGGCGAGGGCTTCGGCCCGGGCGCGCGATTTCTCGACTAGGGCCTCGGCTTTGCCGAACACGTCGCACTCCTCGAAGATGCGCCGCAGCCGGCCGATTCGCAGGGCATCCAATTCAGCGCTGTCGAAAATTTCCTCGAGCTCTTGTCGCTGGTCTACGTCGACGCTCTGAAGGGCCAACGCCAACAAAACCGTGGGTCGAAACGACAACGCGTCCTGACCGGCGAGTAGCTTGTTGTCGTCATCTCCTTGCCAGTCTTTCAAGTCGTTGAGAATTTGAAAACCAACACCTACGTGCCGGGCGAAAAGCGGAATCATCTCTTCGTACTGTTTGGCCGGTCCGGCCATGCGCAGCCCGGCATAAAGTGCCGCCTCGAAAGCGGGTGCCGTCTTGAGTGCATAAATCTGCAAGGCATCAAGGGGCGTGACGTTCAGGTCGCGCGACGCCTGCCAGGCCATTTCGGCCCCTTGTCCGTCGCACAACTTGACGTGGGCGGCAGCCATCCGCTCCAAAATGTCGGAGGCGGCTTCGGCGCCCACCTCGCTGCGGGCCGAATTGACCAACCGGTATCCCAAACCGATCAGGTAATCCCCCACGTTAATCGCCGTCCCCAGATCGTATCGGCGGTGCAACGTTTCGCGGCCATACCGATACAGGTCGTTATCCTCGATGTCGTCGTGTACCAGCGATGCTTTGTGAAAGGCCTCGATGGCCATCGCGACCCGACTGACCGCCTCGGGAAAGTCGGCTGGGACCGCAGTGCCGGGGTCGGAGTTGACACCCGCGGCATCGGTCAGCGCATCGTAAGCAGCCAGAGTGATAAAGGGGCGAAACCGTTTGCCGCCGTTCGCAAGCCAATCGTAGGAAATCTGCTCGGTTTTCCCCAGCGGCGACTCCGCCGCCTGCGGCGACCTGCTGCGGACGCGTGGCAACAGCCGGTCGAACTCGCTGTCGAACAGCCTGTTGGCGACCCGCATCAACGGAACGTAGCTGGCCGTTTGCGGCTCCGAGAGCGGCTCGTACTTTTCGAGCACGTCCCAGACCCATGATTCGTCCAGTGTCGTGTTCTTGCAGTCGCCGGAATGCAGGGGAACGGCATACGACGGTACGCCCACAATCAGCACCTTATCAATCGCCTTTTCCAGCACGTTCAGACAAGCCACACCAAGAATGCCGTCAATGTATCCGGCGACGATGATCTTCAGCACAATCGGCGATCCCTCGGCGACCAGTACCTTGTAGCCCAACTGCTCGGCGCGGACCTTGTAGTCGGCAATGGAACAGGCACCGCACTTTTCGCAGTCGAGGCCGAATTCGTCGTATTCGGCGGGACAGCCCTCGGCATGTTTGAGACAGTGTGGCAACAACAGCATTCGCCGTTCGAACGGGATCGCCATAAACTGCTGCTTCCAGAAGAAATTGCCGACCAAAACCATTGTGAACCCGAGATATTTCTCGGGCAGACCCATTTGAGTCATCAGCAAACGTGCGTGATGCTCCAATTCGTCCTTGGTGAAGGGTTTCGATTTGTCGAGCGAGACGGCATATCGTTCCGCAGCCGCTTTGATCTGTTCTCGAAGCGTCAGTGTGTCCGGAACCGCCTTCAAATGGCTCGTGCTGCGGCGTTGCCGCTTTCGCTTGAGGGGCTTTCCACTATCGCGAGCCGAGGCCGCGCCCGCCGAAGCAGTCCCGACGAGGTTTTCAGAGCTGCGCGGCTCGGTGGGAGCAATTGACATCGAGTGACTTCCTAACCCGGACGAGCCGGAACCAAACAGGGAATCCACCGCAGAGGATTTTTCGTCGAGCTGTCAAGTCATTGAAAGCAGGAGTGAGAGAGAGAAGGCGAGTTGCACAGTAGGAGTGTTTCTCTCTCTAATCCGAATAATTCTTGGCGTCCTTAACAGCTTTTCCGACCATCTTGCGTAGGATTTCGTTGAAAAAGTACTTCTTGGGTCGATCATCCGTCCCAGCCGACCGGCGGTCAGTCGGAAACGGTCTGTTGCAGCTTGTTTGGATGATGTTGCGGCGTGGGCACAAACCGACCTCTCGAACGATAGGCGCGGCCCAGCGCCAAAACCATAAACGTCAATGGATACAACTTTTCAAAATACCATAATTTGGCAAAATAGAAACCGATCGGAGTGGTTTCCGTGAACGTGCCATTTTCGACTCGATCCAGCAGCCAGGCCAAACCACGTCGGGTCGAAACGCTTTCGGGATCGGCGGAGTCTAAGATCTCGACTGCCAGTGCGGTCTCTTCGACGCTCGAAGCAATGCCCGCTGCACCGCCCCAGCCGCCGTCTTCGTTTTGCGAGTCCCGCAGCCGACGGAGTCCTCGCTGTGCATGCTGATCATCAAAACGTCCGGCCTCGCGGTAGGCGGCCAAGACCCGGGCCGTCCCGTACGTCGGATTTTCGTCGTCCTGACCGTGCTGATTCCCGAACCAGAGCGGCAGCCAGGAACCGTCGGCCCGCTGTGTTGTCGCCAGATACTTGAACCCTTTTCGGACCGCCCGTTGAGACATCGATTTTCGACGCATCTCGATGTTCTGCGATACCGGATGTTTCATCCACACCAGCAAAGCCCGGATGGAATGGGCCGTCAGATCTGGCGCACTGCGGTCGAACGGGAGCGTCCCCCAGCCCCGGCAGAA
>CAUZTK010000333.1:0-3794 GCA_963582395.1 Planctomycetota bacterium
TACGACCATCCCTTTGCGAGACTTGTGTTCGGCTACCTGCCGCAAGACTTCGTACATGTCGGTCTTCTGACGGGGATCTTCGGCGTCGAGGGCTGCCAGAATCGCGTGCAGGTGATTCTGCTTGCTGCGACTCTGCACCCGGGAGCGGACCGTCTCGTCAAAGGACACCAGACCGACCGAATCTTGCTGCCGCAGCAACAGATAGGTTAGCGCGGCAGCAATCGTACAGCCGTACTCGTACTTGGTCATCACGCCCGAGCCAAAGAGCATCGACTCGCTGACGTCCACCACAATGGTGGTCCGCAGATTGGTGTCCTCCTCATACTGCTTGATGTAGTATTTGTCCGTCTTCGACCAGACTTTCCAGTCGATATGCCGAAAATCGTCTCCTTGGACGTACTCCCGGTGCTGGACGAATTCCACCGATTGCCCGAAATAGGGACTACGGTGCAGGCCTGAGAGGAACCCTTCAACAATGTGCCTCGCCCGAATCTCGAGCCGCGAAATCCGAGAGATTTCCTCAGGCAGCAAAAATCTTCTGTAGTCTTGGGTCACTGGTCAGTTCCCCTTCCTTGGAGGGGGTCTCTTGCACCAACCGCTCGACCACCTGATCGGCCGTCACCCCTTCGCTTTCGGCCGCAAAGTTGGTCACAATCCGATGCCGCAGCACCGGCGCGGCCAGCGCATCGATATCGTCGGTCGAAACATGGCTGCGGCCCTTCAGCAGTGCCCGCGTTTTTCCGCCCAGCAAGAGAAATTGCACCGCCCGCGGACCGGCCCCCCAACTTAGCCAATCGTTGATGAAATCGGGAGCGCCGGGCTCGTTGACCCGCGTCTGCCGCACCAAAGCCAGCGCATACTCGACCACGTGATCGGTCACCGGAACCTGGCGGACGATCTTCTGCAGCTCCAAAATCTCCTCGGCGGTCAGCACGGCGGTGATCTCGTCGTTTTGCAGCATCGTCGTCTGCTTGGCAATCTGCCTCTCTTCCTGAAAGCTCGGATAGTTCACAAACACCTTGAACATGAAACGATCCTGCTGCGCTTCGGGCAGCGGATAGGTCCCCTCCTGCTCGATCGGGTTCTGAGTCGCCAGCACGAAAAATGGATCGCTTAACAGATGTCGCACGCGGCCGACGGTGACCTGCTGTTCCTGCATTGCCTCCAGCATGGCAGCTTGAGTCTTGGGCGGCGTGCGGTTGATCTCGTCAGCCAGAATGACGTTGTGAAACAACGGCCCTTCCAGGAAACGGAACTCCCGCTGGCCGGTATCTCGGTTTTCCTGCAGCACGTCGGTACCGGTGATGTCGGCCGGCATTAGGTCGGGCGTAAACTGAATACGGGCAAAATTCATCGACAGACACCGCGACAGCGTGCTGATCATCAATGTCTTCGCCAAGCCCGGCACACCCTCCAGCAGGCAGTGGCCGCGGCTGAACAGCGCAATTAACATCTGCTCGATCACCGTCGATTGGCCGACGATCACCTGGGCCATTTGCCGGCAGATTTCGTCGTAAGCCTTTTTCAGTTTTTCCATCGATTCGCGCGTCATTGCGCTATCGACTTGATGTTCATGAGACATGGTTTATCGTTCGACCTCGTCCCTAAACGTGAGCATGACCAGTCGGCAAGTTCTGGCGTCAAACTCGACGCAAACGCTCCAATCGTTTTAGACTCGTATTTTAATCGTATCTGAGTCTCAATTCCGACGCGACACCAAAAGTCGAAATCTTGTCTGGAGTTATGGATTTGCGGTGTGCATCAAGCAACGTGCTTGGCCTGTCATGGTTCTTGGTTCGGCATTCATGAAACTTAGCCGATCACCGAATCCCACAAAAATATCGATATCATAACCCCTAATACAATAACAGTTTACACGTTTAAAAATAGAGTGAACACCCTTGTCTTGCTCAAACGGATTTCTCGTCCGGATGCTTCGGCCACACGAGCGGCACCAATGAGCGGGCATTTTCTATAAATCGTTCCAGCGTCTGCCTTAGCGAATTCGTTTCGTCCGCTGCTTGGGCCGACACGTCGTGCACCTCCCAAATGTCGTCAGGTTTCACGTATAGCCGGAGGTCAGATGGATCGTCGGAACCTTCTCTCGGCGCAGAACTTACAAGATACATCTCGGTTGTGCGGATGGCAGCCGCACGGCCGCCCGTTCCCAGACACACATAGTCTCGCAGCACCGTTTTCGATCCCCCAATCAAGGGCAACAGGCTGTGACCTTCGCAGGGCATGGTGCCCGGCTTCACGTCGAACCACTCCAGCAGGGTAGGGACAAGATCCACGGTTTGGATCAGCGATTGGCGTCGGCCTCCCGGCTCGTCCCCCGCGCCCGATACCCGTACCAGCATCGGCGTGTGTACGGTTTCGTTGCCCAACGGTGCATCGGGCAGCGACATCATGACCCGTTCGCCAGCCGGCGCTCCCGCAGCCGCCGTTACAATCAACAACAGCGACTGACCCGCCAAGTGTGCGTCAATCGTCTCGACGAGATTTCCGACCCAGTGGTCGAGCAACCTCACGTAGCCAGCGAACACCGACCGCACAACGTGCCACTCATCAACGGTCAAACTGCTCCTGCCTGTCTCATCGTCTGCTGCGGCAACCAACGACGAGATGACACGATCGAACTGGTCGTCTTCTGATGGAAAGGCTGAAGGCTGAAGGGTGAAAGCTGAAGAAGCCAATTCTGTCGATCGAGGCTCGGACGCACCGGCATCAGCTTCGCACACAGTGGCGCCAGTGTCGTCATGATATCGGTCGAGACAAAGCCGAACATATTTGCGAGGCGGCAGCGGAACAAACTTCACGCCGCGCGATTTCAACCACAACAGTCGCGGACAGTTGTCTTCACGCGGCCAGCCATCAAGTGCCGCTGCCGCTTTCGAGATGAGTTGAGCAAATGGCGTCTGTTCTTCATCGACGTCGAGACCATCCTCCCCTGACACCTCAACCACATGGTCGAATCGTGCCGCGGCACCCTCGACCGGCCGCTCGCCGATCAGGGTCGATCCGACTCCCTTTTCACGCAGCGCATCGGTGACGTGCTGTAGGCCCCGCTGTTGTTCCTCGCTCCGAGGGAATTGATAGCATCCGGTCCACCAAGCGTGATTCGCAGCGGCAGGGTCGAAGTTCTCGCCGAAGTGCTGGTCGAACACGACCGATTCGGCTGCCAGTTGGTCGAAATGTGGCGTTAAGATCTGCTCGCTTCCGTAACAACCGAGGAAACTGGGCGGCAGGCGGTCGAATGTCAGAACAATAACCTTCATACGCGGTACAATACCAGTCTCGACGATCAAACACACCGAACCAGACGCTCCTCGGCGCTAGGGAACGGAGAGCACCGGCTGTCAAAGTTGGGTTAGCGTGTGCAATCACACTCTCGGTAATTTCGCGCACCGGCAGTCGATTGGCCAGAGCTGGCCGACTTCGCCTATGAGTTGGGGGCCGACGACGACGGTTGCCTTCAAGAGGCTGGAGGGGATTTATTCCTTCCCGACAGTAACCGTCTGCGGAAACGAAGACTTCCGGACCGCCATCCGCTGTTCCAGCGGAGGCAGGCCAGGTGTGATGCGGTTGCTGCTGGGCTGGTTGTCTTTCAACCATTTTTCGACCGTCTGCAGGAGCGGATCGGGGATGGACTGCATGACCAGTTTTCCATTCACCTCCACCGGCTGTTTGAGGATATGCTTGGCCAGCGGCAAAATCTGGGCGTAGGCATCGGTGACCACTTTTTGATTGCTGCTGCGTTTGGTGACCAACGGCGACGGTCGAACGCCGCTGAT
>CAUZTK010000334.1:0-3792 GCA_963582395.1 Planctomycetota bacterium
GAGTGTGCGGACGCGAACCGTGACCGAGACTGTGCCGCGACCTACCGACTCGCGGACCACCTTTTCGATTTCGAGTTCGACTGGGGCATAGGCCTCGGGACATTTCGTCATCACCTTGAGGTAACGGTTATTGACGGCTCGAACTTCAACCGCGACATTCAGCCGGTCTGTCTGCCGGCGAGCATCGCCGTACCCCGTCATGCTCAGCAGCACAATCGCTCCTTTCTGATCTCGCGGCTACGAGTCTTGGGAGATCCGGATCGAAAGGCAAAAACCGACGTTCGGCTGGTGACAACCGGGTGGTCAACCAACGAAGCGAAAGCCGCCAGCGAAACGTTCATGGATGACGGCTTCCTTTCGTTCGGGGCAGAGTTACTGTTTCTCACCGTCGTCAGTGGGGGCTGGGAGTTCTGCGCCGTTGGTGTCCGATTTCTCGTCTGTCTCGTCACCTGGGTTCGCACTGGGCAGTTGCGTCGATTCAGGGGCCTGTATGTTCAACCCGTCTCCGGGACTGCTGGCCTTGTCGCCTTGCTCAGCGGCACCGTTTTCTGGGGCGCTAACCTCTTCCGAAACGTTACTGCCCCCCCCGAAAAGGCCCTCAGAAGCTTTCCACATGACACAACCGTTCACGCCGGCCAGCGACACCCAGATCACCGCGGCGACAATTGTGATCCGCGTAAAAACATCACCCGCTTTAGTGCCGAACGCGCTCTGACCGCCCATTCCGCCAAAGGCCCCGGCCAGTCCGCCGCCGCGTCCCCGCTGCAGCAGAATCAAAAATATCAGGAAGCAACTCGTCAGCGCCAGCAACACCGACAAGACGACCGACATCGTACCATGCATACTTTGTTCCTTTTTGCCACAGTCTCAACTCACGACGACCGCGACCGCAGCAACTCAAAACTTTTTCAACTGTAGGTCGGCAATGTCACGTGTTGTCGTATCCGGATACGGAATCGACCGGATGTTGTGCGCAGAAACTGCACCGTCGAAAATTCTCATCCGATACCATTACCTGGCCAGCAGCAATTCATCAGCCGGCGGCCGCTACGGCCGCCTCGATAATCGGCGTAAAGGTTTCGGTTTTCAGGCTTGCGCCGCCCACCAGCGCACCGTCGATATCTGGCTGGTCGAGGAGATCCCGAGCGTTGTCCGGCTTGACGCTGCCGCCGTACAGAATCCGCATCTTTTCGCCTACCTGGGAATTGTAGCGATTGACGAGCCAATCGCGAAGGTATTTCTGGGTCGATTCGGCCTGTCGGGGAGTTGCCGTGACTCCTGTTCCGATCGCCCAAACCGGTTCGTAGGCAATCACCACGTTGTCGAGCGCCGCTGCGACGAGGCTGTCCAGCCCGCCGCTGAGTTGGCCATCCAAAACTGTCTCTGTCTGTCCCGCCTCCCGGTCGCTGAGCAACTCTCCTACGCAGAAAATCACCCCTAAACCTTTCCCGAGAGCTGCTGTTACCTTTCTGCCGATCAATTCGTCGGTTTCTCCAAGGATGTGACGCCGCTCGCTATGTCCCAAAATGACGTAACGGCAACCGACGTCTAACAGCATCTCGACGGCCACTTCACCCGTGAAAGCGCCCGGCCTTTCAAAATAGGCGTTTTGAGCGGCAAGTCCGACACCGCTTCCTGCCATCGCGTCCCTGACCGTCAGCAGATAAGGCGATGGCGGGGCGACCACAACCTCAACCGTTTCCCGCCCCTGGGGAACCACGGCCGCCACCGACAACGCCAGAGCCGTGGCCGATTCACGCGTCAGATTCATCTTCCAGTTTCCGGCGAGGAGTAACCGCCTCACAGCTCATCCCCTATTGGAAATCCGAAGCACGAAATTCGAAACAAATTCGAATTTCCAATGACAGAAACCGCCGGTCGCACGTTTTGAACATTCGGAATTCGAATTTGGTTGCGGCTCCGTCGCGTTAGTGGTTAGCTAACTTCGTTCCATTTCTCTCTGGTGACGAACGACAGACAAGGATGGTCAAGTCGAAGCGGTGCTGCTATCGGGTGCACGAGGCAATCTGCGCGACTGGTCCGGGATGAACAACAAATGCCGAAGCGCTGACGAGCCGATCCTCATTTCCACAATCGGCCAGTCCTTCGATCTTTGTGATTTGCCGTTTGCCCCATTTTAACCCAGCAGTTGACTTCTGGGAAACGAGCCCAGCACGTTCAAAGCAACCGCTATTTTTTCCAATTCCTTTAGCGTCCGCTGAATGCGAGCCTCTTTGGCATGTCCCTCAAAATCGAGAAAAAACAGATAGCCACCCTCAGATCCCCGCAATGGGAACGACTCGATCCAGGTGAGATTGATTCGGTTCTTCTTGAAGACGGTCAAGGCGTCCGAGAGGGCACCAGACTTGTGTGGGATTTGCAGCAACAGAGCCGTTCGATCTTTGCTGGTTGGTTTGAGGATGTCGTCACCAATCACGGCGAAACGGGTGACGTTGTTTGCGTTGTCCTCGATCTTTTCAGCGATAATCTGCAGATCGTATTCAACGGCTGCCTGCCGGCTGGCGACCGCTGCCACCCCAAATTTGTCGCGGGCCAACTGTGCGGCGGTGGATGTACTGGTGACCTCGATCCGCCTGGCCTGCGGCATGTTCCGGGCGAGCCAATCTCGACATTGAGACAGCGCTTGGGGTTTGCTGTAGATTTCGGTCACCTCGCTCCGCAGGCAACGAGCCAGAAGGTTATGATGCACGCTCATCAGGACTTCGCCGCAGATTCGCAACGGTAATCGCGTGAACATGTAGAGCGTGTCGACCACCCGGCCATCGGTGCTGTTTTCAATTGGTACCAGCCCGTATTCCGCATGGCCTCGATTCACCTCCTCAAAGACCGACGCGATTGTACTGATCGGTATCAGATCGGATCGCTCACCGAACCGCTCGATGGCGGCTAGGTGGGTGAAACTGAAGGGCGGACCTAGGTACGCCACTCGCAGAGTTTTGACCTGCTGGCGAGCAGCGCTGATGATTTCCCGAAACACGCCACGGACCGCTGAGGCTGGCAGCGGTCCGGGATTGGCCTGTTCCAGCTTCGCCCACAGTTCGTCGTCGGCCTGCGGATCGTAGAGCGACTGCTTAGGAGCGAGACGAACCTCGATAAGTTTTTTGGTGGCTGTGGCCCGTCGGTTGATCAACCTGAGAATGTCGCGGTCGAGCCCTCGGATCTGCATTTCCAAAGCTACGCCCGTTCGCTTCTGCGATTTGACCCTCTTCTTGACCTTCTTTGTCACCTTCTTTGTCACCTTCTTGGCGGAAGTGCCAACGGCCTGTTTCCGTCGGTCTGCGGACTTGCTCCCTACGGGGGACTTTGATTTCGGCGTCTTTTTTTGTTTCGCTGCTGATTTGTGAGAGTTGGTTGCTTTCGTACTGGACGACGATTTCGATCTGACACGCTTGCTGGCCAGCCGTTTTCTTGCCATGGGAGCCTTCCAGGCCGAATCTTGCAGATCTAACGACCATTCCCGCAATGCAGCCAATTGCACGATCGTGCCGAGCGCACCGCAGGCAACCCACTGAAACTGAGACAGATTGTTTTCCAGAAGCCGTTTAACCACAACATTTTATAGAAAACCATCCCTTAAAAACCGAGTGCTGAACGATCGTGAGCCAACCTTCCAGGCAGCCTAAGGTTTCGCCTGCATTTGCTCGGGAGATTGTTCTGCAAGCATTTTCACTGAATGAAGATTGCTGTTGTACAGGCCCGAATATTCTCTGTCAAGCGGTTGGAAAACTTCCCAAGACGGGGGCAAAGAGCAACTGTGACCCATTCATTTCG
>CAUZTK010000335.1:0-3783 GCA_963582395.1 Planctomycetota bacterium
GTGGTCGAGTTTCCACCGCCGGGTGCGTGCGGGGGTGTACCCGCCCGATTGGGGCGGCGAATCGGTTCCCGCCTTGAACGCGGAGATGGAGCAATCGGCAGGCGAACCGTGACGTCGAAGTCAGGCACAGGGTGCTTGACCTACCTCTGCTTAATACGCACGTGGATGTGTTTTCGTTGAAACGCGGTGCGCAATGCAGGCTAGGAATCGTTCGAGCCGGGGGCGAGATGGGCGCGGTGTTGGGGAGTTCCACGCTGAATTTCCAGGGCCACTGGTTTCCAGAGTCCGCCTGGTTTGTGTGGATCGTCTTCCGCGTCGAACTCTACGTCGACGATGAGTTCGTTTCGTGGCTGAAGGAAAGACGTCACCTCGAAGCGGGCAGCTTGCTGATTGCGTAGAATGACGCCCAGCAGCCGTTGTCCCAGAGAGACCCTCGCGGTGTCCCCGACGCCCTCAAACACGAGAAAAATATGTTCGTCCATATCGAGATTCGTCGGCTGGCCGAAACGCCGACGAAACCGAACGTGACCCGAAACCAAACCGAATAGGGTCTGCCAGTCGGCCGGTAGTTTGACCCGTCCCTGCTCCTGAATCCCATCGAGTCCAGCCGTCCTGACCGACCAGTCCTGCCCGGCACTGCCGACATCCGACGGTTTCGACTCGCGGGAGAGCCATTCATACTCCCACGGCCCTCTCAAATGAATTCGATGAGGCTGCATGATCGTGATTTACGCTCCGCAGTTACAGATTTTTCTGTGAGCGTCCCCAAGTACTGTCCGCACAAGCATCTGGCGCTAATTGTTTTTCCGTCCGCAGGAGTTGCCGCAGTAGCGGCGAGTAATCGTCGTAGTGAGTTTCCGAGGGAGGTCCCGCAGCGTAAAGGTATCTCGCTTCGGCCGGATCGTCCGTCAGGGCAATGAGGGTCGAAGAGACAGTTCCCCAATCCGAACCTGTCAGACAAATGGCCGCCGATTCGCCGTCTGTTCAGAGACGGCAGATCTGTTGGGCCACACGCAGCCATGCCGCACTTTGCCATTCTTGCTGCGCCAGCCGTTGCAATTCAAGGGTGACTCGCTAGATTCGTGGGTCAGCCGCGTCGTTCAGACTGCCGTTTGTGATTGTATGAATTCCTTGTTCGAGGTGAATGATTTTTGGCGTGCCGAGGGCCTCGATGATGGTAGATCGTTCACAATTGAACAGCAGCAGATTGAAGCCAGCGTATGGCTGAGTCTGACATTGTCGATTGAGTTCTTCCAGGACTTGGTCCGGTAAATCACACTGGAGCAGATCCCGACAGAGAAGCCCGTGCGAACGCGCCTTGATCGGAACGTGGGTCTTGGCGCGGTTTGTGACGGCCACCACCAGGCCAAACTGGTTGACGCCCAGCCATGTTCCCCCGGCCTCGAGATCGACCCCACCTAACCAAGACGTTCCTATTTGTTCCCTAGTCACCAGCCGCGGTGGTGCCGTTGGCCGTCTCCGGAATTCTTCCCGGTTGCTGAGAATCAACAGCGGGCAGCCGGGAAACACGCGGTACATTACAGAAAACCGACACATTTGACCGGGTCTCGACGGTGTCAATGATGAGCGGGATTGGGTTTTCGGGAAAACGTTCGAATCAGAGTCAGCGACCCTCACCGCCGAAACCGACTCGACCACTGCTTGAATTGTTGTCTTTGTCCAATTTAGCAGTCCAGGTCAGTTTTCGTACAAGATTCGATCGCCGATATCGAATCCTCATCTTCGAATCGGAGAACTCTCGCGTAAAGACACAACCCGAATCCGACGAAGAGAGATTGTGACCGGAGAGCGATCCTGGCACAAATGTCGCTAGTTTCCAAAGATCGGACCCGTTATACTTCCAGACCGTATCAACGGATTGTTGAACCCCCGGCCCGCCTGCCGACGCCCAGAACGGAGTCACGGTGTCATTTCGGCTGCGGACCACAAAAGGATTTCGTGGGCGGGTTCGTCGGTCGGATGCGTGTTTTGCTGATCGCCGATCGATTTTATCTCTCTACAGGATTGTAGAGTCATGCATCAAGGTTCCCCTAGCTTTCGAGTTGACGACATTGAAGCTCCCACGACCGTAGCAATCGGCAGAAGTTCCACTGCGGTCGGGAAAGAAACTCGGGTCGTCCCGGACCAGAAAGCGCGTAAGTTGTTTACCGTAAGCCGACGCACAAATTCGTTGCTGGGTGTTCAGATTGTGGCCAGCGGGTCCTACGTCCCCGACACGATCGTCACCAACGAGCAGCTCGAAACGGAATACGGTTTCGATCCGGGCTGGATTCAGCAGCGCACGGGAATTCTCGCACGGCGGCACGCCGCCCCGGACCAGGCCACCAGCCATCTCTGTCTGGAGGCGGCCCGCCGGGCCATTCGCGCAGCACGCGTTGATCCGCAGGACATCGATCTGCTGGTTGTGGGAACTTTTACGCCCGATTTCAACTGCCCTTCGACCGCCTGCCTGGTACAGGATATGCTCCAGCTAGATGCTCCTGCCGTCGACCTGCAGGCCGCTTGTTCCGGGTTCATGTACGCGTTGGTGACGGCCGCTCAATTCGTTGCCACCGGGAACAGCAAGCTGGCGCTGGTCATTGGAGGGGACACCAACAGCCGAATTGTCAATCCTCACGACCAGCGTGTGGCGCCTCTCTTCGGCGATGGGGCCGGTGCGATGCTGTTGGCCCGTGGTGAGCCGCACCAAGGGCTCATCTGCTACCAAATTGGCGCCGACGGCAGCGGCGGCTCCCTCTTGGAGATGCCGGCCGGCGGAACCAGTAGACCGATTAGTGTCAAAGAAATTCAAGCGGGAAATCATTTCCTGCAGATGGATGGCCGTAGCGTCTTTCGGTGGGCCGTCCGGGCCTTGACCGATACGATCGAACTGCTGCTCGAAAAGACCGGCATGAGTCCGCACGACGTCGGTTTGTACCTGATTCATCAGGCGAACATCCGCATTATCAATTACGCCATGGAACAGCTCGGCATCCCGCAGCACAAAGTGTTCAACAACCTGCAGAAGTACGGCAACACGTCGGCCGGCTCGATTCCGATTGCGCTGGACGAGGCCTTCCGGGGAGGCCGCATTAACCGCGGCGACACGTTGCTGATGTGCGGTTTCGGAGCCGGGCTGACCTGGGGCACCGCGCTGTTCCGCTGGTAAGCTCAATCTAGCCGGGAGTGCGAGCAACCTGTCGCTAGCGCCCAGCATAAGGGAAGATATTCGCCCCCCCGCAATCTTTGGCTGTGCCGAGCATAGCCGCTTGCCAATTCGGCGAGCGCGGTTCCTGTCACATTTCAGTATCGAAGAACCACGAGACGGTACCGGGCGGTTCACAACAGTTCGGCAATCGGTTCACCATGATCTAGCAACTGGTGCGGCCGGTTTTCGCGGTCGTACAGCCGCATTTCGGTATCCAGACCGATGGCCTGATAGATGGTCGCCGCGACATCGGCCGGCGTATATCCCTGGGTGATCGGATAGGCGGCGTGCTGATCGGTCGCTCCGATGACCTGGCCGACCTTTGTACCGGCTCCGGTGAAAAAGAGCGATCCGGCGGCTCCCCAGTGATCGCGACCGCCGCGCGGGTTGATTTTCGGGGTCCTGCCGAACTCGGTCAGCAGCACGACCAGCGTGGTTTCCAGCAGACCGCGGTCTTTCAGGTCGGAGATTAGAGCCGCGAACGCTTTGTCGATACCGACTACGTGGTATCCACGCCGGCACATTTTCGAGATGTGGGGGGTGTTCTGACTGGGGGCGTTGTGGTTGTCCCACAG
>CAUZTK010000336.1:0-3764 GCA_963582395.1 Planctomycetota bacterium
CGACTTGCTGGGCAACACAACATATGTCGAACACCTCGCGTCATACAACTGTATCGACGTGGTGCTGGACCCGTTTCCCTACTCGGGCGGCCTGACGACTTGCGAAGCGTTGTGGATGGGAGTGCCGGTGGTCACCTGCCCCGGCAGCACGTTCGCCGGCCGACATGTACTCAGCCATCTCTCTCATGCGGCTTCACGGAGACTGTGGCTGACAATCTAACACAGTACGTTCAATTGGCGGACGATCTTCCCCGACTGGCGCAGCTGCGCACCGAATTACCTGAACGCCGCTCGCTTGACCGAGAACATGGAGAGTTTGCTCCAGACAGTCTGGCGGAAGTGGTGCTGCGAACGTTAACTCTCCGACCAGCCGGTACGCCACGTTGCGGGGGTTTGCCATGCGGCTTTTGGGCGTGGAAACAAGGATGCCCTTCCGACCGGCCTGTCCCAATATGTGCCCGGGCGGTTGACGTTCTCAGTACCGTGGCCGGAGGCGGTGGATGTGAACAGCGACGCGGCTTAACCCTTCAGCCATCGGCCTGCTGATAAAGCAGCCGGCCACACGAGCGGCAGAATAGGAACTTACCGATGTTGATCTCCACGCATTCGTTCGGTGTGAGAAGCGTGTGGCAGGATGTGCACGATTTGTTTTCGACGAGTGACAGCGCGTCGGAACCGTGAGCCTGAACTAACCGGCGGTAACGTTCCATGACGTTTGCCGGCAGTTCGCGTTCGGAGTCACAGAGCGCTGATTCAAGACGGTCGGCTTCGCTGCGCAGTTCAGGCTCGATGGCGGTGACCTCGGCGGCGATGCGCTGCTCCTGCGATTGTGCTACGGAGAGCTGTTCTTCACAGGTCTGGATCGACTCCTGCGTTCGGTCAACCTTCTCGTACACTTCGAGGACCTCGTCTTCTAAAACGCTGTTGGCCATTATGTCCGCATCGATTTGCGACTTGAAGATGTCGAACTCACGATTGGAACTGGCCGTGTTCAGCTTCAATTTCAACTCGGCAATCTTACCTTCGTTGGTTTTGAGCTGCAGCGATTTCTGATCGGCCGTCATCTTCAACTGTATCAGAAGCTGCCGCTGTTCTTGGCGTTCTTCCTGTTTTCGCAGTGCAAACTTCTTTCGAGCTTCAATCAGCTTCGGACCCTGTCTAAGTTTCTCGTGCAGCAGTTTCAACTTCAGGTGAATTTGGTGCAGATCTTTGAGCGATCCGGATGCCGTTCTCATGTTCGTCTGTATCCGTTTCGCAAAGGTGTCACTCGAATTTTCTGTGGTCGATGGACCCGTCTTGCCAAGCGATCGTCTACCGTAGCAACCGGCTGTTGGCTTGGATACCGCAGGGACATCGGTTTGCAGCGGTCTCACAAAAAAACCGCCGATCGTTTCCGATCGGCGGTTAACCGTTAGTTGCCGACGTTGGCAGCAGACATCCCATCTAGAAAGCCTTTCAACTGTCGGCTGCGAACCGGGTGTTGTAACTTTCGCACCGCCTTGGCTTCGATTTGCCTGACCCGCTCGCGGGTGACTTTGAAAATCCTACCGACTTCCTCCAAAGTGTAGGTGTACCCGTCGCCCAAACCGTATCGCAGCTTGATGATTTCGCGTTCTCGGTACGTTAAGGTTTTCAGGACGATGTCGATTTTATCCTTGAGCATTTCTTGAGTAGCCGCACTAACGGGACTTTCGCTGTCTCCGTCTTCGATAAAGTCGCCGAAATAACTATCCTCGCTTTCACCGACCGGCCTGTCGAGGCTGATCGGATGGCGGGAAATCTTCAGGACCCGGCGAGTTTCTTCCAAGCTGACGCCGGCCGCGTCGGCGGTTTCTTCAATGGTCGGCTCGCGACCCTTTTCCTGCACCAATTGCTTGCTGACCTTGCGAAGTCTTGACATCGTTTCGATCATGTGCACCGGAATGCGGATCGTCCGGGCCTGATCGGCAATAGCACGGGTGATTGCCTGTCGAATCCACCAAGTGGCATACGTCGAAAACTTGTAACCCCGCCGGTATTCGTATTTGTCAACCGCACGCATCAGCCCGGTGTTACCCTCCTGAATTAAATCGAGGAAGCTCAGTCCGCGGTTTCGGTACTTCTTCGCAATGGAAACGACCAACCGCAAGTTTCCGCCGGAAAGTTGCCGCATCGCGAGTTCGTAAGCGGAGAACCGTTCTTCGATCGACTCAATTCGGCGTCGCAGGCTTTGGGGCGTCTCCAAGGTCATAAGCATCAGGTCGTTCAACTCGCACTGTAGGTTGGCGCGGTCGTCCTTGGCCGACTTCAGACGCCTGAGACTTTTGATCTGGGCTTCGAGTTCCGTCATGCGGCGGGAGATTTGTGCCAGCCGCTTCATGACAGGCTGTAGTCTTTGAGTCCGCAGGCTCAACTCTTCGACTAGGGTGACCATTTTGCGGCGACGGGTTGTGAGCGACTCCAGCGCCGCCGCTCGGTAGACTTCCGAGGCGCTTCGCCCCGTCATCTTTCGGTAGTTGGCCTCGTTCTGTTTTTGCAGAAATTCAAGGGTCCCCAAGTTGTGCGGCATGCGGCCCAGAATTTGTACTTTCTCCAAGCCCTCGGTGACCGAGACTTTAATGGTCCTATCGAACGGCAATTTTCCGTGGTGGACCTTTAAGAGGACATCAATGGCCGACCGCATCACGTAATCGCTTTCGAGCAGTTGCCGGCGGAAGCGTTTCCGGGTGACTTCGATTTTCTTGGCCAGCGCAATTTCCTGATCTCGCGTCAGCAGAGGGATTTCCCCCATCTGTGTGAGATACATCCGCACCGGATCGTCAATCCGCCGAGACTGCTCTTCGCCATAGGGCCGCTTTCTCGAACTTCTGCCGTTGCGGCTCCGCTTCTTTGCCGGTGCCCGTTCGGGAATGTTTCGATCGGAAACGACATCCAGGCCGAGTTCTTCCAGCGACATCAACAGATGGTCGAGCTTTTCGGGGTTAACGGCCTCGTCGGGAAGATAATCGTTGACTTGCGAAAAGGTCAGAAAGCCCTGCTTCTTCCCGGTTCCAATCAGCCCCTTCAAGGTTTCGTCAAGTCTATGCACTAGCTGTTCCTCCTAAGTTCAAGTCGTTGCCTTTTTTTGGGCCCGCCGCTGATTGAAATCCGTGGCCCGGCGCAGAAGCGCCTTATCATCCTGGTCGAGACTGCCCGTGGCCGAAAACGGCCCACTCGTTTGCTCCTTTGACTGTTCGTACGATTGTTCCTGCCGTCGCCAGTTCCAGCTCTCGAGTACCTGCTGCAGTAACCGGATCTGTTCGCCGGACGCTTTCGATGGTTCGTCGTCTCTCAACTTTTGCGAGACGTTTTTTGTCTGCGATTCCTCATCGATCGACAAAGCCAGCCGCTTCAATTCGACGTCTTCCAAAGCCGCCGTCACCGCCGCATACGAAGGCGCGACGGCCCGCTCCCAAAGGTCATAACAGAGTTGCAAAATCGAACGCAACCCGGGATTGCTGAACTCGTCGACTGCAACTTCCCGGCGGATTGTTTCAACGCTCTTCGGAGCCGCAAAAATAATCTCTAACAACTCCCATTCCACTCGCTCATATTTATTTCGGGGTCGTGACAAACAGCCCGGCTGTTGGGGGTCTTGCATGACATCGACCCGCCTCTGCGTTCCCTGGCCGCCCGTCATACGTCTGTCATTGTTTTTTCGGATTTGGCTGAGCCGTCGGCGAATGCGATCTTCCGAGAGCCGCAGACGGTGTGCCAGCCGATTCAAAATGATGTCTTCCCGCGAG
>CAUZTK010000337.1:0-3754 GCA_963582395.1 Planctomycetota bacterium
CCGGTGGACTGATGAACGTTTTCGGTATTTTCGTAAAGCAGCCGATTCCGGGTCACGTAAAAACCCGTTTAGCAGCCGATTTGGGAACCGAGCAGGCGGCCGAGTTGTACGCGGCATTCATCGCCGATTTGTCGGAGCGTTTTTGCGAGATCGCCGACCGCCGTATCTTGTGCTACTGGCCCGAAAACGATTCGGCAAGGGAATACTTTTGGCAGCTTGTCGGAACCCGCTACAACTTGTGGCCGCAGCCGGACGTCTCGCTCGGAGAACGGATGGAGCGTTTTTTCGGATGGGCCTTTGCTTCCGGTGCGAAACAGGCTGTGTTGATCGGATCCGATAGCCCGACGCTGCCCCAAAGTCTGGTCAACGAAGCGTTCCGAGCGTTGGAAAATCATGACTGTGTTCTCGGCCCGGCGACCGACGGGGGCTACTATTTGATTGGTCAAAGCCGGCAGTTGCGGCAAGTCTTCGACGAGATTGAATGGAGCAGCGCCCGAGTTCTCGCGCAAACGGTTGCGCACATCGAGCAGTCTGGAGCGCGTCTGGCGCTGCTGTCGCCGTGGTACGACGTCGATACGATAGAGGACCTCGAGCACCTGCGGGGCCACATCCGGGCTTTGCAGATTGCCGGAACGCCGATCAATCTCGCCCAGACTATTCGGGCACTCCGTGAGCCGAAATGAGGATTTCGCCCGAAACCGATTTGGTCGGGATACCAAGGCTCATCGCGGCCCTCTATAATAGGCCGCCAGTGTGTCGCGGCTGAATTCATGATCTCCGGCCGGGTTTCCAACCGGTGGACAGCGGAGATTCAAGACACGAACGACGATCATCAATGATGTCACAAAATGAAAAATGTCCCGCGTCGAAAATCCTGATCGCGGACGACAATCAACAGAACCGTGAATTACTAGACGCGTACCTTTCAGAAGAAGGCTACGAGATCTTCATGGCCTTCGACGGGCAACAGACACTCGAAAAGGCCGCCGAGTGCAGCCCAGACCTCATTTTACTGGACATCATGATGCCACGGCTCAGCGGCTATGAGGTCTGTCAGCAGTTGAAGCGAAGCCGAGAGATGAAGAACATTCCAGTCCTGGTCGTCACGGCACTGAATGAAACGGGGGACATCGAAAAGGCGGTCGAAGCCGGCTGTGACGACTTTCTTTCCAAACCGGTCAACAGCCTCGAGCTGAGTACCCGCGTCCGTTCATTGTTACGGGTCCGTCACTTGACAAACGAACGCGACCGGTTGCTCGCCTATATTGCCGAGGTCGAGAAAGCTCATTCAAACTCGGTCAATACCACATGACTTCAACCATCGACTCCCTCACATCATTGTGGAGGGCGGACCTGGATCTCTGCAGAAACGATTCCATGGAACGTTGACTCGATCAGCTCTAACCCGGCAAAGCCGGAACCAAAAAAGTCGAGAGTCGAGGGCCGGAAAAAACAGCGTTAAACAGTTGGAATCATCCAGTCGATAGTTCGCCTCTTTCTGGCTCTGAACTCTCGACCCTTGACCCTCAACCGGTCAAATTTCTGACCAATTTGCGCAGGATTTCGTTGAAAAGGTACTGATGTGATCGCAGCCTCTTGTATCTGACTGCACCTCGCAAACCCATATCTCCCCCCCGCAACCATGATGACTGCACCTCCTAGAGTGGTTCTGAAAAGCCGTCGCGCTCTCCCGTTTTTCTATCGGCACCCGTGGGTCTTCGCTGGAGCGATTGACCGCATCGACGGCAATCTCGATGCGGGCAGCGAAGTCGTCGTCACTTCGCACAGCGGAGAACTGATCGCCCGTGGGTTATTCAATCCTCAAAGCAACATTCAGGTGCGGCTTTATTCATGGGATGCCGAGCGACCACTCGATCGACGTTTCTGGGCGGAACGAATCGATAAGGCGATCGAGCTGCGGACAAAGCTCGACCGGGACCCACCCCAGAACAGCGCCGTACGATTGATTTATAGTGAAGCGGATGGCCTGTCTGGATTGATTGTCGACCGCTACGGAGAATGGCTGATCGTGCAATTGACGAGCCTGGCACTGTCACTCAAACGTGACCTGCTGGTCGAACTGTTGCAGGAGAAGCTGCAGCCGGCCGGCATTTGGCTCCGTACAGAAAAAGGGATCCGGGAAAGCGAGGGGTTGGTGCTGACGGACGGTCTGGTGCAGGGCAGGGGACCACCACGGCCGTTGTTCATTGAAGAACACGGGATCCGTTACGGGGTCGACGTCGTCGAGGGACAGAAGACCGGGTTTTATCTGGACCAGCGCGAGAATCGGTCCGCCGTCGCCCGTTACGTCGGCGGACACCGAGTGCTCGATTTGTTCTGCTACACGGGTGGGTTCGGTCTGGCGGCCGTAAAACTGGGCGGCGCCCGTTCGGTGCTCGGTGTCGACGTTTCGACGCCAGCGCTAAGCATGGCCCGCTCCAATGTCGAAATCAACGGCGTGGCCCATTGCTTTCACTTCGAGCATGCGGCGGCGTTCGATGCCCTCGAGCAACTTCGAGCCGCCGGTGAACTGTTTGACACGGTGATTCTCGATCCGCCGAAGATGACCCGCCATCGCGCCGGTCTGAAGAAAGCGTTGCGAGGCTACTATAGTCTCAACCGGCTGGTCGTCGATTTGCTGAGGCCCAGCGGTCTGTTGGTGACGTGTAGTTGCTCGGGATTGATTTCGCGAGACGATTTCGAACAAATGCTGGCCTCGGTCTCTCTCCGCGCAAATCGCCGCATCCAAATTCTCGAAACCCGCTCTCAGGCGACCGATCATCCGACGTCGGTTGACTGTCTGGAGACGAACTACCTGAAGTGTTACATTTGCCGAGTCGAGTAAAATTCCAAGTCATCTGCCGCGGCGGTCTGACGCACAACATTTCGGTATACTCGACACGGCCACAGATTGAGGGAGGGCGAAGATCCTGCCGAAGAACCGCAATTCGTGACCGCTGAAAGTATAACCATTGTGGAATCGGGGCCCAACGGGCCGCGATGGCGAATCGTAAGTGTTGAAGGTCGGTTGCCAAAAATTTCGAATCTCAAGCAATTTTTCCGAGATCCGGCACGGAAGTTGTGCCGTTCTAAATAGACTGGACCGGCCGGTGTCACACAGACCGGCGTCGAGATCAATTCACTCGAAAGAGACGAACCTTCATTCGTCTGAGCCAATGATGTTGCTGCTGTTGCTCGCCACTTCGCTGGCTGTAACGCCTGATTCGGTCGACAAATATCCGTCTTTGTCGGCGGCGTCGGCCGTTTTGGCCAAGCAGTTGCAAACCGGAACGCTGCTGCTGAATCGGGGTGACTGCCTGGCCATCAAAGTTTACACAAACAGTCCGTATACCCACGTCGCGGCGGTCGTGGTGCGCAGTGGTCGGTCGATGGTCTACGATAGCATGAACGGTGCCGGTGTTCGTCGTCTGCCGCTGGATCGCTACCTGCAAACCCAGCGTCCCGACGTCATCCATATTTTTCAGCCGACCAACCCGTTCACGAAAAAGCGGGCCCAAGCGTTTGAAAAAGCGCTGGAAGAAGAATTGGGCCGGCCCTATGCGGTCAAACATCACCTGACCGGCCGCCCCGTTACCGGCTTGCACTGTTCCGAGTATGTGGCCGATGCGCTGCAGTCGGCCAAACTGATTCGCGTCAAACGCCCGTCGAAGGTTTCGCCGGCCAGTTTGGTGGAGGGCATTCTCAAGGCCAATCTGTATTCAGCCGAAAGAATGATCCAGATCCACGAGCCGTC
>CAUZTK010000338.1:0-3739 GCA_963582395.1 Planctomycetota bacterium
TCAACTATCGATCGATTTTCAGCGCGACGTCATTCCGATTTTCTCCCGTTTCGGATGCAACTCGGGCCCCTGTCACGGCAAGGCACGCGGTCAGAATGGTTTCAAGTTGTCGCTGCTCGGTTTCGACCCGCAGCTCGATTACGATGCGCTGATGAAAGAGGGCCGTGGTCGGCGAGTCTTTATGCCCTCTCCTGAGCGCAGCCTGCTGCTGCTCAAACCGAGCGGACAGGTACCCCATGGCGGCGGACTGCGGCTGAAGCCGGATGGATTCGAAATTCGGCTGCTGCGACGCTGGATTGCCTCGGGAGCGCCGCGGCAACAGCCTTTAACACCGCAGTTGTCGCGGATTATCGTTGATCCGGCAGAGCGGATTATGGTCGGCGATGAACGGCAGCAGTTCATCGTCACCGCGCATTATTCCGACGCAAGCACGCGGGACGTCACCCGGCTGGCCGCCTTTCAGTCGAATGAAAGTGCCATCGCCGCGGTCGATGAACACGGGCTGGTCGCTGCCGGTCCGGTCGTGGGGGAAGCGGCGGTCATGGCCCGCTACATGGGGCAGATCGCCGTCGTGAACGTGGCGATTCCGCTTAAAGGGTCTGTCCCTGCCGAGTTCTATGCGAAACTGCCCCGGTACAACTTCATCGACGAGCACGTCTGGACCAAGCTCGAGAGGCTGGGGATCACGCCGTCACAGCCGGCGACGGACCACAAGTTTCTCCGCCGATCCTCTATCGACGTCATCGGCCGTGTGCCGACTTCGGAAGAGACTCGGGCGTTTCTGAACGACGATTCACCGAAAAAACGGGAACGGTTGATCGACCATCTGCTCGCGCAGCCGGACTTCGCGGACCACTGGGCCAATAAATGGGTCGACCTGCTGCGGCCCAATCCCTACCGGGTCGGCCTGAAGACGGTTCTGAACTACGATTACTGGATTCGCAATTCGTTCCGCAAAAACAAGCCTTACGATCAATTCGTCCGCGAACTGGTGGCGGCACAGGGGAGCACCTGGCGTGACGGAGCGCCCACCCTGTTTCGTGATCGCCGTTCGCCCGACGAAATAACCACCATCGTCAGCCAACTGTTTCTGGGCATTCGCTTGGAATGTGCCAAGTGCCACCACCACCCGTTTGAAGTTTGGGGGCAGGACGACTTTTACAGTTTCTCCGCGTACTTTGCCAAGCTGGGGCGGAAGGGGACCGGGTTGTCGACGCCCATTTCCGGTTCGGAAGAGTTTTTCTTCACCGGCAAGAGCGGAAGTGTCCGCCATCCGTTGACGGGCCAAGTCATGCAGCCGCGGCCGCTGTTCGGGACAACTCCCCAAATCGACCCCGCCGGGGACCCTCGCGATGCTCTGGCTGAATGGCTTACGTCCGATGAAAATTCCTTTTTTGTGCAGGTGATGGCCAATCGGGTTTGGGCTGACATTATGGGCCGCGGACTGGTCGAACCGGTTGACGATCTGCGGGCCACCAATCCGCCCACCAACGCACCGCTGCTGGAGGCGCTCGGCGAAGATTTCCGCCGCCAGGGATACGACCTGAAGAAGCTGATTCGGCGGATCACCACATCCTACGTGTACGGTCTCAGCTCGAGGCCCTCGGAGCGAAATGTCGTCGACACCCGAAACCATTCGCGTCACTATCGGCAGCGGTTGCGGGCGGAGGTGATGCTGGATGCCGTCGGCGATATCACCGAAGTTCCCGAGTCGTTTTCGGCCATGCCGCCCGGCTCGAAGGCCAAGGAACTCTGGACGCGTCGGGTCGGATCGCTGTTTCTCGATACATTCGGCCGGCCGAACCCCAACCAGGATCCGCCCTGTGAACGAACCGACGAGACGACGGTGGTGCAGGCCCTGCACCTGATGAATTCGGAAAACCTGTTCAGAAAGGTTTCGGCCGATTCCGGCCGGGCTGCCCGGCTGGCCAACAGCGACAAGAAATCGTACGAGATCGTTGAAGAACTGTATCTTCTTGTCTACGCTAGAGTTCCGAACGAAGAGGAACACCGCATTGGCAGTAGGGTTTTCGAGAAAGAAGGAATTTCTCGGCGTCAGGCAACCGAAGATCTTCTTTGGGCGCTCTTAAACACGCCGGAGTTTATTTTTAAGGACTAAACGAGGGGCTCAGGCCTCGATGGAGAAGGCAATTTTGGTTTCGCGGGCCTGTGCGGTCCGCTATGCCGCAAGCGGAAGCTCTCAACGAAAATCATGAGAACAAAATTCACGTATTAACCTGGTGGTCCTACAAAGGAAACGACTATGAGATTCTCGACGAATTGTGAAGGGGTCACCCGCCGAGACTGCCTTCGGTTGGGATTGGGAGGCTTGTTTGGTGGAAGTATGGTCAACGGGTTGCGGCTGAAGGCTTTGGCCGCATCGAGCGGAAACGCCCCGAAGATTCAGGCCCAAAGCTGCATTCTGATCTGGCTTAGTGGTGGTCCAACGCACTACGAGACGTTCGACCCTAAGCCGGACGCACCCGCTGAGATTCGTGGTCAACTGGACCCCATTTCGACCGCGATTCCTGGCGTGCAGTTCTCGTTGCACATGAAGCGGTTGGCGGCGATTGCCGACAAGCTGAACGTGGTCCGCTCCATTCGCCACAATCAGGGCAACCACGGAGCTGGCAACCACTATATGACGACCGGTGCTCCGCCGCGGATTCCAGTCGGCTGCGGAGCGTTCGTCAGCTTTCATCCGAGTTTGGGCTCGATGACGGCTTATGCTCGCGGCAATGCCGGCGGTTTGCCGAATTACTTCTCGCTGAATCGCATGTTGCGGTCCGGCGGTCCGAACTTTCTCGGCGCCAAGTACGCCCCGTTCGTCGTTCCCGACGACCCCAACAGCTCGGGTTTCAGCGTCCGCGATGTGGCCCTGCCCGACGGTCTGACCGGTCAGCGATTCCTGCATCGGCAGGATCTGCGGGCGCAGGTCGACCGGATGCTCCGCATCAACGAGAAAGCCGCTGCCGACCCGGTGGGCGCCCTCGACGATTTCTACCGGCAAGGTTACGACCTGGTAACATCGAAAGAATCTCAGCGGGCCTTCGACATCCACAGCGAGCCGGACAAGGTTCGCGACGCTTATGGTCGCAATGCCTTCGGCCAGCGAATGCTGCTGGCCCGCCGGTTGGTCGAAGCGGGTGTACCCTACATTACCATCGACAACGGCGGTTGGGACCACCACGGCGACATCTTCACACGACTGGCCAAACAGGCCCCGGTGCTGGATACCGCAGTTGCCACGCTCATCCTGGACCTTGAACAACGTGGCATGCTCGACAGTACGTTGGTTGTGATGCTGGGCGAGTTCGGCCGCACACCGAAGGTCAACAGCCGCGGCGGCAGGGACCATTGGTCGAACGCCATGTCGGTAATGTTTGCCGGCGCCCGCACACCGTCCGGCGTGGTGGGGGCGACCGACCGCAAGGGTTACTCGGCGGTCGAGAACGTCAAGTCGCCCGAGAACTTTGCCTCGACAGTTTACACCAAGCTGGGCATCGACCCGGATCAAATTCTCTACACCCCGCAGGGCCGTCCGACCCACTTAGTGAGTGACCCCACCCCAATGGCCGAGTTGTTTGCGTAGAGGTGCTTCCGGCAGCCTTGGCTGGTAGCATCGGTGTTAGGCTGGTGGTTGTGGGGATGGTGTTTTGTCGAAATACAGGTAAAACGCCAGTGCTACATTCACTTTGTGGCTGGTAGATTCTGAAATCGATTTCAAGAATTTGAGACG
>CAUZTK010000339.1:0-3722 GCA_963582395.1 Planctomycetota bacterium
GGGTCGCGGCTAAACAGGGACTGCCAGATATTTTGAACACACACTTCGAGTTGTATGTGGCGGGGTATCGTGAATTCCTTTGATTCGGACGAACGTCTCGGATAAACTGTTGAACGCGTTCGTTCCGGCCTGTTGTTGTTCTCACGGTTTCGTGAAACCATGGCGAAACGCTATCTCACCATCGACGCAGCTGCCGAACTTCTCGGGATAACGCCCGCAGAGATGAAAGAACTGCGAAACAGCGGGGAGATCCGGGGCGTCCCCGACCGGGGTACGTGGAAGTTTGACGCCGAGGATGTCACTGAATTGGCCCGTAACCGGGGGTTGCCGGCCAGCGTCTCGTCTGTCGCGGCCACCGGGCCGGCCGAGCCAACTGAAGCCGCCGCCGCGGCTGTAACATCGCCGGTTGTGCGCGAGGCGCCCGAACCGCTTGCGGACGCCGGTCGGATTCGGCAAGAACTCCTGGCGCAATCGTCTCCAATCTCCAGCCGGATGATCATCGATTATCTTGCGGATGTCTGCCGGGTTTCCCGGGAGGAGGCCGAATCGGTGGTGGACGGGTTTTGGACCGACGTCGTCGATATGACGCATTTCAAGGATGGTTGCTCGCTGGTCATTCCCCATTTGGGGACGTTCACGCTCTCTCGACTCGACGATCAAACGGCGCTGGCCTTCACGTCGAGGCCGATTGAATCGATTCGCCGGCAACTCCAGCAGCGGCGGGGAAGGATAGCCAGTGAACGTTGGATCGACATTTTCCAGAAGTGCGGAACCGGTGACGTGACCGGATTGTCGGTGAAGCGTCGCATGGCCGTTCGCGTGGCGAGCGAGACCGGGCGCGATCTTCGGCTGGTTCACCGCGTGTTGTGGGAACTGCTCGACGTTATATGCGAGGTTTTCGCGTCCGGCGAGAAGACCATCCGCTGGGCCATGCGGGGCGAGATGGCGCCCGTCACTTGGCGAGATGAAAAGTGGTACGGTTTTCGCTGTTATCGGCGTCTCTCAGCACGGCTGCCCGGCTGGGCGGAAACACAAGCGACGACTGGCAGGACGGCAAGCCGCACAACCCAAAGGGATCGCGATTGGCAGAAGTCGCCTCCCACTGGTCGCAGCCGAAAACCTCGCTCTCGGCAAACAAAGGACACCGGCTGTCTTGCCAGTCTGTTGGTCGTCGTCTTTGTTCTCGTGGGAGTGCTCGCCAAAGTGGTCTGATCGGAAACTCCCAGCCTTTTTGTGTGGAACAATGAGTAACGCGCTATCGGAATTTGAAAACTGCCAGTCTTCGGACGATTCGATCCGTCTGGTGGAGATGCTCGGTGTCCCGCCGAAGCGTTTCAGCGAAATCGTCGCTACGGCTGATGAAATGTACTGCGTATATCCGCTGATCAAGGGAAAGAAAAAACGCTGGATCGAAGCGCCGCGCGCCGAGTTGAAACAATTGCAGCGGCGATTGCTCGATTCTGTTCTCTACCGGCTCGTGATCGATGAATCGGCTCACGGTTTCGTGCCGGGACGCTCGATTGTGACCAATGCTCGCCGGCATTGCGGACGGGCCTGGGTCGTGACGATGGACATTCGCGATTTCTTCCCGTCGATTGGTGCGAAAAGAGTCGACCGGCAACTCGCGCGTTTGCCGCTGACCGGCGCGGACCGAGAAAACCTCGTGCGGCTGGTCACCAGAAATGGCCGGCTGCCGCAGGGCGCACCGACAAGTCCGCACCTGGCGAATCTGGTTTCACGTCGGCTCGACTTGCGATTGAAACGGCTGGCACACGTGACAGGGTGGAACTACTCCCGCTACGCGGACGATCTGGCGTTTTCGGGCGAGGGCGAGCCAAAAAAGTTGATCCCAATTGTGGAACAGATCGTTATCGACGAAGGATTCCAACCGGCGCGGCAAAAGACGCATGTGATGTCGCAGCATCAGCGGCAGGTCGTTACCGGTCTGGTCGTCAATGACAAGCTAGCGCTGCCGCGACCTAAGAGACGATTGCTGAGGGCGATGTTGCACCGCTTGCGTTCTACAAACCGAAATTCTGTTTCTCTGCCGGAAGTCCAGATCATCCACGGCCATCTCGCTCTGGCGGCATTGGTCGACCCGGAGGGATATCGGCTGACCTGCCGGCAAGTCGCAGAACTGGTAGAAAACAAATACGATTACACTTGAGAGAGTTCAAGGGTGTGTGGCAAGTTTTTCTGGCAACTTGCCTTGGTTTTTGGAGAAGCCCCGTCAGGGGCGGTAGATCATAGCCGACGGCGTAAGCCGTGGGGAAGGGGTGACAAGCATTCGTAAAAAGCCCCGTGAGGGTCGACAGAAAAGTCGCGATGGCGGGCCGATTAACTTCTGCCGCCCCTTCCGGGGCTGACGAATTCCGTAGAGCGAATTCTCTAAACAACATTGGCCTTGCCAGAAAAATTTGCCACACATCTTCCAAGGAACCGCTGCCAAAGAATCTGGCAAACTGTAAAACGGGGAGGTACAATCGCGGCTGCCCAGCGCATTGCTGTGAAGACAATTTCGATTTCAGCTTATTGGTTTTGTGTCTGACCGCGTGACGGTTCCGACCACGAAACCGCCTTGGGCGTTTCGCCCCGGGACAACAAACGGCGTCCTTCGCTCACTCGGTAATATCGCCCTCGGAAGAAGGTGCGTCATTACCGCCGGCGGCGGCGACGCACCTTCTTCCGAGGGCGATATTACCGGTCGCTCCGGAACGTGAAATCGCGGTTGTCCTCGCAGTCAAGAAAGAGGTAAGACCAATTCTGATCGGCGCGCGGATCGATTTTTTACCGGAAGATCAGTAACGGGCCGGGGTCAATCCTTGGTGAACGGCAGCAGTGCTTGCCGCATCGCGCGGGCGTTGGAGTAACGCTTGGCGGGTTCGCGATATAGACCGCGGTGTATGGCGGAGGCCAGTCCGGGTCTGATTTTGCGGCCGCGATCGGTGATTGGGATTGGTTTGTCCTGCAAAATCATCAGGACGCCTTCACTGATGACCTTCGGAAAATCGTAGACGTGGTGGCCCGTTAACAGCTTGTACAATGTGGCCGCGGTGGAGTAGATGTCGCCGGGCGGTTTTGCTTCGCGGTAATTGGTGATGTGCTCGGGCGGCATAAACGCGATCGACCCGCCCATTTCGCCTTGCAAGGTCAGACCGCTGAATCGAGTTGACTGGTAGGCACGGGCCAAGCCGAAGTCGGCCAGTTTGACGATGTCTTTTCCCTGGCGATCATCGATCAGAATATTCTGCGGTTTGATGTCGCGGTGCACGAAGTGCTTTTGGTGTGCGTAGTCGAGGGCTTCGAGCAGTTGACAGGCGATGCCGACCGCACGTCCGGTCGGCAGCGGGCCGTTATTTTCTAACAAGCGTGCGGCGTCGCTGCCGGGAACAAATTCCATGACGAAGAAAAGCCGGCCATCGACTTCGCCCGATTCGAAAAAGCGGACGATGTGCGGATGATCGAGATCGCGCAGAATCGCCGCCTCTCGTAGAAAATGGGCGACATCGCGTTCGCCGGCGGGACCGCCAGGCTTGATCGTCTTCAACGCAATCATCTGGTGGTCGCTGCCGCGAATAGCTTGATAAACGATGCCCATTCCCCCGCTGCCCAGCTTACGAATCAGTTGATAACCGGCAAAAGGTCCGGAATTGCCGAAATCGTCTGCGAAGTCGCTGAAGTCCGGCAGCTTCGATTCATCAATGGTCGCGGGCAATTCGGTC
>CAUZTK010000340.1:0-3710 GCA_963582395.1 Planctomycetota bacterium
CATTTGCTCGGCGTACAAGTTCACGCACGCCGCCGACTTTCAGGCGCGAATCGTTATTCAGAACGCCCTGTTTAGGGGACGTGCCCGGGCCAGCGCGCTGACGATGCCCTGGTGTACCTACACCGATCCCGAAATCGCGCACGTCGGCATGTCCGAGCGGCAGGCCCAACAGGCCGGCATTGCGATTAGAACCTTTGTGCAGGAACTCTCGGAGGTGGATCGGGCGATCCTCGACGGTCAGACCGAAGGGTTTGTGAAAGTCCACCTGAAGGACAGGACCGACAAGATCATCGGGGCGACCGTCGTGGCAGCGCATGCTGGCGATCTGATCTCCGAAATTACGCTGGCCATGGTGGGCGGATTGGGATTGAAAACAATCGGCAGCATCATTCACCCCTACCCCACGCAGGCCGAAGCGATCCGCAAGCTGGGCGACCTCTATAACCGCACCCGGCTGACACCGCTGGTCAAGTCGCTCTTCAGCAAATGGCTATCGTGGACACGGTGAATTTCAGCAGTTCTAAATTTCGGATTCTATGAGGGACCAGATCCCAGGAATTTCCGAAAATCCCTGGGGTCTCTCCAGCGTTCTCTGGCGAATTTGGAAGGGCTGAACTTACAGATTGTTGCTCAAATCAAGATCGTTCGATATAATTCGTGGGGGTGCAGGCGAAGATGTTCCTTCGGATCAGCAGGAGCGAAACGCATGCTGCGAGTTTTTGGAAGCCGCACGGCCGCATGTGACGGACTGACACGACGTGAGTCGATTCGGGTCGGTGGGCTTTCGCTGTTCGGTGGCGTCACGCTGCCGAGATTTTTGCGAGCCTCTCAGGCATCCAGCAAGAACTCATTAAATACACCGAAGCAGCGAGGGCCCGCCAAATCGGTCATTTTGGTGAACTTGTTCGGCGGTCCGCCGCATATGGACATGTTCGACCTGAAACCGGCCGCCCCCGCAAATATCCGCGGTGAGTTCAAACCAATTGAGACCACAGTCCCCGGTCTGCAAATCTGCGAGCATCTACCAGAAATCGCCAAGCTAATGGACCGAGCGTCGCTGATCCGGACTTACTCCCACAAGTACAACAGCCACAACCCTTATAACGTGCTGACCGGTTTCGACGGCGGCAACGACCGGGAAAACTACTTCGCCAAGCGTTCCGATCATCCTAGCATGGGCTCGATTTGCCAGTATCTCGACATCGGCCCCACCGACGTGCCGCGATACGTGATGTTGCCTGCGTTTCCCGGCTGGTCGGGGGGACTCAGACGATCCGGCCCGTACGGTGGGTATTTGGGCAGCCGGTACGATCCGCTGTTCACGGTCTGCCAGCCGAAGTTCGATCGCAAGTCCAGTGGCGATTACGATCCGGTCAAGGCCATGGGCACGCCGGTGCTGCCGTCGCTTGATTCACTGCCCGACGTCACCGCCGACCGGCTGAACCGCCGCCGTTCGTTGCTGCAGCAGTTTGACGATCGGCTGTCGGTTCTCGAGGCGTCCCGCGCTACCCAAAGCATGAGCCAGTTTCAGCGTCAGGTCTTCGCGATACTCACGTCGCCCAAAACGCGCAGCGCATTCGACCTTTCCCGCGAGCCGGACGAAGCGCGCCAGCGCTACGGGCGGAACTTGTGGGGTTCAAGCGTTTTGATCGCCCGGCGGCTGGTCGAGGCCGGTTCGACATTTGTCACCATTCATTGGGAAGCCAAAAACGGCAGTCACTGGGACCTGCACGGCAACAACTTCGGCATGCTCCGCTCGCATCTGCCGCAGTTGGACCAGCTTGTCTCGGCTTTGATCCACGATCTCGAAGAACGCGGACTTCTGGAAAGTACGCTGGTGGTCGTCATGGGTGAGATGGGACGCACGCCGCGAGTCAACAGCAAGTCGGGCCGCGACCACTGGCCGCAGTGCGGATTCTCGTTACTGTTCGGTGGCGGAACCAGACGCGGATGTGTACTGGGCCAGACCGACCCGCAGGCGGGTTATCCGGTCGATCGGCCCGTTTCGGCCGGCGATATGGCCGCTACCATCTATCAGTTGCTGGGAGTCGATCCGACGATGACCGTCGAGGACCTCAGTGGACGCCCCGTACACATCGCGCACAGCGGCGAGCCGGTAACGGAGCTTATCGCCTAACGCGGCCTATCGGCCGCAGCCAAGAGTCGAGAGTCAAGAGCGGAGAGCCAGAATCTATCGATGTAGATATTTCTGGCTCTCCGCTCTTGACTATGGGATCTCCGTGACATGCGCGCAGATGTGACAAGGTGAGACTCTAACCTTCCTCTATCCTCCTTTACCTTTTCTGAATTTCCCGCCGAAATGTATTTTTGTGACCTATGCTTATAGTGACGGTTGAAAAGGGTGACTGTGATCACCCGGCTCATCTGTCACGACTGCACTGTGTCGAATCGACAAAAGTCTGATTCCGGACCGGCAGTTCAGTCAGTCATGTTTCAGTTTCGACAGGGGGGCTTACTGCGATGAGTTTCCAGATCGTCCAGTTGACCCAATTCAGTCCCAGTCTCGTGATTCGTCCAATCACCGCCTCCCGCCAATCGAACGGAACAACTTCGGTCTCACTGAGTAACCGGCCGTGTGAGACGTCGCCACGCTCATTCATGAATGGCTGCGAGGTGCCCGTTTGCTCGGATGTCGACCGTTCACCGTTGTCGCGCAGGGTTCCGCTTGAGTTCTGACAGCTTGAGCCGCCGCTTACACTTTGTTCCCTGTATCAGTTCCGTGCCCGGCAACACAACGCCCTACATCGATGCGGCAACAGTGTAGCCGACTAAGCAATCAAACCAGTGATTGTCCGGCTGTTCGGGTCGATTCTTCCACTCGTCCACCGTTCGGCCGCGGCCTTCCGTCTTGACCCGGTATTCGGCCGTGACATGTTCGGAAAACAGCCGGTGGCTGGATGGGTCCCGGCCGAACAGTGACAAACAGCCACGATCACCCATCGTGACTGCGAGCCGGGTATGCACGAAGGATTTCCAGTAGTTCGTGTCGAAGACCACGTGACGAATGGCCCGCTTGCCCTGCACGTTGGGAATCCGCCAGTTGTGACCGACGCAGTCACCTTGCTTTTGCTTGTATTCCGAGACCGCCGGCACGACCGGCGAAACCTCACTGCCGATGAACTCACCCGGTTGCTGAAAGTGACCGTGCAAGGTCCGAAACATCACAAGCTGGAAGGGTGCGGCCGGTCGATGCTCTACAGAGTTGCGATGGAAACCGGACTGCGCCGCGCTCTCCACCTTGAAGACGTCATCGTTTGATTTCGACTCCCCGGAGACAACCGTCCGCGTCGAAGCCAGCAACGTCAAGAACCGTAAGACGACGATTCAGGTCATTCGCCCGGAGCTGGTCGCCGAGTTGCGACGTTGGTTTTTGGATGCCGAGATTGCCCCAGAATCACCGCTGTGGACCAAACTGACCGACAAGACGGCCGAGATGATGAAACGTGACCTGGAAGCCACTGGAATCCCCTACGTGGACGATTCCGGACTGTACGCCGATTTCCACGCCTTGCGACACTCATTCATTTCGCTGTTGGCTGCCGGCAACGTGCATCCCAAGCTCGCCCAACGGTTGGCTCGTCACTCCGACATTAACCTGACGATGAGCCGCTACAGTCATACGCTCCTGGCAGATGAAGCCGACGCGTTGAATTCATTGCCCCAGTTTCCGTCGATGTTCGATGACGGCG
>CAUZTK010000341.1:0-3669 GCA_963582395.1 Planctomycetota bacterium
TGAAGCGTCGGTCTGATATCTATGAATTCAGCACACAAGGAGGCAAAAGTCCCAACAACGTCATATTGAATGTGAAGTGAGATGCCTCCCACTCAACCTTGAGCTCAAGGAAACCGTTCACGGATCGGGGCCAGATTGGCTGTGAATTGGTGTTTCCACAATCCTGCTTCCTCGCTCGTCGTTGCACCGCGCGAGACAATTCCGTGAGATCGGGCTGGCGGGGATCCGACTCGTCCTGCCATGTCGTCGCAATGGTCACTTGCTGCCGAAACCCTCCTCAGCGAAAATACTTCATCCTTGGGGCCTGCTTGACCATGGTGGGTGAGACGACGAGTCGCGGGAGATTTGATCACAAGGATGGAAAGCCGCCTGTTTTTTGAGAGGAGTCAGCCAGTGCAAGCTCAACAGTTGTTACAAGAGGCCCGCAAGATTCAAGATTGGATTGTGCAGCAGCGCCGTCAGTTGCATCGTCATCCTGAACTGATGTATGAGGAACTGCGGACCAGTCAATTGGTGCGCGACACGCTCGACGAACTGGAAATTCCCTATCGCTATCCGCTCGCCGAAACAGGCGTCTTGGCGACTTTGGGAGTCGGCGACGGACCGTGTGTTGCGCTGCGGGCCGATATGGACGCCCTGCCAATTCACGAGGAAGCCGACGTACCGTTTCGCAGCGAGGTGGATGGCAAAATGCACGCCTGCGGACACGACTGCCACACTGCAATGCTGCTGGGGGCCGCGCAGCTTTTGAAGAAATACGAAGCGGAGATTCCGGGGACTGTGAAGCTTTTGTTCCAACCTGCTGAGGAGGGCGGTGCCGGAGGACGCCGTATGCGCGAGCAGGGAGCATTGGAAGACCCACAGGTTGATCGCATTTTCGGGCTTCATGTGTGGCCCATGCTACCGACCGGGTCGATTGGTGCCTGCGAAGGCGTGTTTCTGGCGGCCGCCGGGTTTTTGCAAATCACCGTGCGCGGCACCGGCGGCCACGCCGCGATGCCCCATTTGACCGTCGATCCGGTGGTCACGACGGCCAAGCTGATCAGCGATCTACAAACACTGGTCTCGCGTGAAACCGATCCGTTGGATTCGGCGGTGGTCAGCATCACGGCGATTCACGGCGGCCAAGCGAATAACGTGATTCCGGAACTAGTCGAGCTGAAAGGCACAATCCGCACACTGAGCACGGACAAACTCCGTCAGTTGCAATCGCGCGTCCGAGAGGTCATCGCTCACGTTGCAGCGGCGAACCGCTGCGAAGTGGACGTCGAGTTTCCCGGCAACGACTATCCGCCGACGGTCAACGACGGCCCGTCGTGGGATCTGGCGAAACAAGTTGCCGCCGACATGTTGGGGACATCCGCAGTCCACGAGATTCTGCCGATTATGGGTGGCGAGGACTTCGCCTTTTACACCGAACAGGTTCCCGGCTGTTTCGTGGGTCTCGGCGTTCGCAATGAGGATCAAGGCGCCGTCTACGGTGCGCACCATCCGAAGTTCAAGGTGGACGAAGATGCGTTGCCGTTAGGCGCTGCACTGCACGCCGCTTACGCACTCCGAACTCTGAATGAGCTTCGCAACAACTGACGGATCGCCGCACGGTCCGACACGTAGCTGGCAGGTCAAGGCAGAAGATTCCGTGACCTCTCCCGACGAATACGGTCCCACGATGCAGCGACAGGCGGAGCCGGAAGCTCAACCTGACGCCGCAGAGGCGTTGCAGACTGAACTCCGCAGGCTGGAGCAACGAATTCGCCGGCTCCAGAGCGAAGAGACGCCGAGTCGGCTGGAAGTCGCCGGCTCGTTGGCGGACATCGATCGGAAATTGCAGGCGCTTTCCAATCGGACCTGCGGGGCTGATTTGAGCGAGAACGCCCGAAGCGACCAAGTGCTAGCCGACGTTGATGATTGGAGGCAGTTGTGTTGCAGGCTTCGGCTCGACGACTCGGTAGACGAGGCAGATCGGCTCAGGCAGTCCCACCTGAAAAACGTCGTCGAGACTTGGAAACAGGCGCTTGTACCCGTGCTCGCCGATCCGAACGCCGATACCTGTTTCCAGCATCTGCAGCAAACGAGGGTCCTGAACTTAGGATCTCAAAGTCGGTCCGGTGACCCCAGTATGGGGCTCGAAGGGCTGGGCGAGCTCCAAGGCTCATTGCGCCAGGCCTTGCGCCGATCTGCCCAGAAAAATCCTCCCAGCGCGCAGACACGGCAGCGTTGGGTCACCGAACTGCTCGATCGCGGCGACATCGTGATGACGTCGATCGACGACTTGCCGCCCCAACAGGCCGCGGCGCAGATCTCGGTTGTGGCCGACTACTACCGCTGGCACCTGCAGCACATTGAGATGCGGTTCGGAAAGTTGCGGCGGCTGCTTCGCAGAAAGCTTTCCCAGATCCAGGCTGAAGGACAAGAGCTGCGGCTGCAGCATCAACTGGAAGAACGGTTTGGCCGGGGACTTGTCGCCGCCAGCGAGCGAGTGGTGCTGTTGCTTATCTTTCTGGTGATCGGCCTGATGGCAGCCGAGGCGTTGTTTCTCGACCCGATCGAAGATCAGGATACCATTTTTTGGTTTAGCGTCGTCGACGCCACTGCCTGTGGCCTGTTCCTCTGCGAGTTCTTCACAAAGTTGTGGATTGTGCCAGGGCGAATGCTCTGGCTCCGCCGGCATTTTCTGATCGACTTCATCCCGTCGATTCCCTTCGCTCTGTTGACACATGGACTGACGATGTCCAGTCCGGCCGATGCCGTCAGGCTGGGGCGTCTGTTCCGTTTTCTGCGATTACCACGTCTGGTCCGTTACGTCCGGGTCCTGAGACCGATCATCCGCGTGCTGCGCGGATTTGGACTGCTGGCGCGTGGGTTGGACCGGCTGGCACGGCGATACGGTCATATTTTGAACCAGAACGTCATTCTCTATCCCACGCGTACCGAGTTGGATCAGGCCCGGTCTGGGCTGCCAATGCGACGAGCCAGCCTCCGGCAACTTCATGTAGAACTGCGTGACTGCTGGATCCGACTTCTGTCGAGCGCTCCGCAGAGACAGCGCGCCCAGATTTCCGGGCGGCGGCTGGTGATGCTGGGGGAGGCCCTGAGCGGGACGTTGAAGCCGTTCACCGAAAGTGTTTCGGTTTGGCCCACAAACACTCGCGAAGTCCCCGCGGGCGTGCTGATTGACCAGTTGAGGGGGGTCACTCCGCACCTGCTGGAAGCCGAGTTGGGAGAGCCGTTGCTGTCACAATTGGCGCGGATGGTGCGAATTTTTTCCGCTCCGCCGCTGCGCTGGTTTCCCTTCATCACCGGCTGTGTTCCCGACATCTCGGATGACATGACCGACGCGGAAGTCACCACCGTAGCGTCTCAGCGTCTTTCTGCGGTGCTCAAGCGATTTCACGACGCCTGGTTCTGGGTCGCCGATTTGTACGGCACGGTCACGCCATCTCAGTTCGTCGACCGGGTCGGAACGACGTTGGTGAACAGCTCATTTCGACCAGCTTACAAACTGGCATTGTTTGGAGGGATTCTTCTGCTGACCGAACTGTTGCTGTACGTGACTGCCCTGACAGCGCTCGAACCGCTGGAAAAGTTCCTCGGTCGTTACGTCGGAGTGCCGGTGATGATCTTGGGCGGAATTTGCTTCTTGATCCTGGCCTTGGGGTGGTGGCTGAA
>CAUZTK010000342.1:0-3663 GCA_963582395.1 Planctomycetota bacterium
TTTCGGCCTTGGTCGATGCCGAGTTCCAGCGACGGCAGGCGGGTCTGATTGCCGACCTCCTGGGCCGCCATCTGATCGACGGAAATGCCGACCTTGATGTCCACCCCGGATGTTTTGACCGGATGCGCGCCTGTCAGGTAGGTCGATGCACAACGGGCATGGTCACCGGGACCGTCGCCTTTGGCGCGGCCGTTATCCTGCGCCAAACCGCTGACGATGTTGAAATCCTGCTTGAACTTTCCGAGCGGCTCGAGCGTGTGCGAAAGCTCATACTCTTTGCCGATCCCCTCCGGACTCCAGTTGGGCAAAATGGCGCCGTTGGGAAAGAAGACGAAAGCCATCCGTACCGGAGAGGTGCCGTTTCTTGCTGCGCCCGCCACAACAGAGACAGGCCGCATGGCCTCAAGTAACGGCAGGGCCATCGTCGCGCCGAGACCTTTCAGAAACGTTCGCCGGGGAATGTAAGCTGGGCTGCTCATTCTACGTCTCCTTCGTCGCCGCGCCGCATCAGAAACGGTTCGCTTCTGACGATTTCAATGACCAGGGTCGAAAACCGAGACTCGTTGCTGGAAAGGGCGCTAACAATTCTATCAACTGCGCATTTGTCATAAAACTCCAAGCCGCGACCGAGTGCAAAGGTCAGCAGCTTCTCTGTCAGGCATCGGCTGAAATCGCTCTTTCGCTGTTTGAGAATCCGCACCAAATCGATGGGAGAATTGAATTTTGCGCCGCCGGGGAGTTCTCCAGAAGCATCGATCGGGAACTTGCCGTCTTGATCGCGCCAACGGCCGATCGCGTCGAAGTTCTCGAACCCGAACCCGATCGGATCCATCAGATTGTGACACGATGCGCACACGGGGTTTTTACGATGCAGCTCCAACTGCTTCCTCAGGGATGAATCGGGATTTGCCTGGGCGGTTTCTTCCAGTTCAGAAACGTTCGGCGGCGGGGGCGGGGGCGGAGTGCCGAGAATGTTTTCGAGCACCCACTTGCCGCGCTTGACCGGTTTGGTGCGGGTCGGCTCTGAGGTGATGGTGAGAATGCTGGCCTGCGTCAGCACACCGGCACGCCGGCCTCCCACCAGCGGGACTTTACGAAACTCTTCGCCCTCAATTCCGGGCTGGCCGTAGTGTTCGGCCAAACGCGCGTTCAAGAAGGTGAAGTCACCGTCAAGAAAGTCGAGAATGCTGCGGTCCTCGCGGATCACCGCCTCGACGAACAATTTGGTCTCGCGGCGCATGTCGGCCCGCAGTTTGTCGTTGAAGGTTGGAAAGATCTTTGGGTCTGGGGCGGCGTTGTCGAGATTGCGCAGGTTGAGCCACTGCCCTCCGAAGTTCTCAACCAGCGCCCCTGACTTCGCATCCTTCAGCATTCGCCGAACCTGCTGTTCCAAAACATCGGTCCGGTGCAGCTTGCGCTGCTCAGCCAGTTGAAACAGTTCGTCGTCGGGCATGCTGCTCCACAGAAAATAGGAGAGCCGCGATGCCAGTTCGTAATCGACGATTCGATGTTTGGCCTCTGGATCGTGAGGCTGTGGGTCGTTTTCGACTCGAAACAAGAAATGCGGTGAGACTAAAACCGCCTGCAGGGCTACCTGCACGGCCTGCTCGAAGGTGTCGCCCTGCTTGAGGGCGGATTCCACCAAATCGGCCAGCCGCGCCAGTTCCTCGCCCGTGGCCGGTCGGCGAAACGCCCGGCTGGCAAAGTTACGAAAAATCGCAACGGCGCAGTCGCGGACCGATTTGTCCCCGCCGGGACGGCAAATGACGATCCGCCGATGAGTTTCCGGCAGATCCTGCTCCCCCTCAACATAAATCGGACCTTTCACCTCCAGAAAACTGACGACTAGATTTCGGTCGCGATCGCGCGGATTTTCGGCTTTGGGATTGTAATAGTCGTTGATGAACGCAGCCGAGAACGTTCGCGAGCCTTTCTCGATCTTGATCGTCGCCTCGTAAATTTTTGGCTGGCGATGCCCCTCGATTTCGAAGACCTGCACCTGCTTGCCGTCGATGCGGAACTCCATCTTCGCCGGTTCGTCACCGGCCTGATCGGCGGCGGCCCGTACACGGAGAACGTACTGGCCGTCGAGCGGAAACTTTGCCCTCGCCGAAACCTCACCGTTCGTCGAGAGCTGGACAAACCCCGTGTCACGGCGGCGACCGTTGCCGGCATCCAGATTTTTGTCTTCAAAGTGTTGGTTTCTTCTGGCTTCGACGTCGCCGATGATGGCGGCTTCAGCGATCTTCTCAGCCGCATCGAGGTACTTTTCCATCAGCAATGGCGGCAGCGAAAGCACATCGCCGATGTTATCGAACCCGTAGCCAACGTCGTCAGACGGAAAACCCTTGCCGGGCTCGAAATCGACACCGACCAAATTGCGAATGGTGTTGTTGTACTCGACCCGGTTCAACCGGCGAATGGTCACCCGGCCGGGATCGCGAAGTTTGCTGCAGTCGACGTGATATAGCTTCTCTTCCAGCCACTGAACGACACGCTGGCGTTCCTGATTGGTCGGCTGCCTGTCGTGCTCTTCGGGGGGCATGACCCCGAATTTGATTTTGCCGAGCACCTTTTCCCAGGTCTTGCGGGCCTTGAGTACCGAGGCCACGTCGGTGAACTTGTGGAATTCGAGGCCTTCGGCTTGCTCTTGGGGACCGTGGCACTTGAAACAGTATTTCCGCAGGAACGGTTGGATCTGCTTGCGGAAGAGGTCCTTCGTAGATTTCTGATCGGCTATTGCTGGTTGAGCGGACGCATCTTCCGCCGCCCGAGACTCTCTGCCATCCTCTCCCACACTGGCCGCTACGACAATCAACAGCGCCAAACTTGCTAACAAAGCTGCAACGGGCAGATAGACTCGTTTCGGCAGGCCGAATTTTGCTGCGGAAAGTCGCGGCCGATCCGGTTGAAGGAGTTGGAGTTCGGTACCTTCGATCGCCGCCGTCACCAGAAACGTCTCGCTGCATTCCGGACGGGGACATCGGCCCTGTGCGCCCGCGAACTGAGCGTCTACCTGAAAGTCAAAGCCACACGAGTGACAGACCACCGGAATCAGCATCGTTGGCTTCCGTCAGACAGCCCACAGTGCCAACGAGAACTCGGCTGCTCTGGTTGGAACTGCGGGCTGGCGATGCTGATCATAACAGATTTCATGCGGCGCCTTCACCAGACACGATTTGCGGAACCGGTCGAAATTCATGCGAAATCAAACCTTGATGCGTTTCCAGCATCGTATCGCCAACCGTATCGAATGTCTATCAGATTATGCCAAGGGCATTTTTCTCTGTCCGGTCCAAATCAGAAAATCACAGCGAAGAACACGTTTCGGCCGGACATTTCAAAATGGCCATGCCATATTTCATTCCAGTTCTCAGAGGACGGTTGATGTCCGAACAGCTTTGTCGCTGGAATTGGTTTGTGTCATTGGTTTGCCACAGACGGCACAGAAAGTCTTGGATACAATGTCAGCACAAATGACACCTATTCATTCGACGGGGAATCTCTCCAGACGAATTCGTCCGTGTTGGCTTGGTCGGAGTTCGAGATGCGTCACGGTTCTCTCATTGATCCGCCGAACCGCTTCGAGCGGAATCATTCTGAACCAGATTTCGAGCATCTGGAGTGGGATGAAGAGGCCCTCGGGAAACACCAAAATCGATA
>CAUZTK010000343.1:0-3649 GCA_963582395.1 Planctomycetota bacterium
TTCCCCTAGCTTGAGAGGAAGGCGTTTTTGAACCGTACTCTTACGAAAAGAGATTCAGTCTTTGTCTCGCAGCGTGAAGCTGACGGCATAGGCACCGTGCTCGTCGGGAACGAAGTAACTTCCCGAAGCGCGAAGATACTTTTGAACCGTCCCAAACGGCGGCAACTTGGTGAAATCGATCCCCGGTATCAGAACGCCCAGCCCCCCGGACCGGAGCAGTTCGTAACCGGCCTTGGCCTGAGTACCTTGCTTCTGGAATCCGAGGATCGACGTCTTAGCTGGAAATTGTCCGGCGTTCCTGCGGTACTCTGCCGTCTCGGCCAGAGACTTCTGGTCTTTGCCTGCCCGAATCACGTCTTCCAACAGCGTCACCTGGCTGGCGATCATCAGATGCTCGCGGGCGACACCCAAACCCATCGTTCCGGACCCTGCACCGGCCAGCAAAACCAACGGAAGCTCGTAGAGGGTTTCCCCCCGAAACTGTCGCGATTTGCCGGGGAAACCGGGTATGCCCGCAATTTTTTCCAGCACAGCCTTCATCTTATCGGAGTCTTTGAGGCCCAGAGCAACAAGCATCCGCTGCTGAGGCAGTTCATCGGCTTCCGCATCATCGTTTTTTCCTTGAGAATTTTCACCGTCGAAGAGGATGTGTATTCGCCCGCTGAGGAGGTCGATCAAGTCTTTCTTCGGATGCAACTTGGGACCGGTTTCGCTATTAGCCACGCCGTCCATCAACTTGGCCAACGCGCCGGGACCGCGAAACGAATCGAACAATGTTTCGATGGCCGCATACGCGCCGGCAACGTCCCAATTGACGGCGAGGTATGTGCTGGTCGCCGCGGAAACCCACTGGGGCGGTTTCTGCTGGACGGCCGGGAATTGGAAGACGTTGAGCACGCCGTGACGGGGGGCATCAGCGTAGACGACCATCCGGCTGATCGAATCGTACTGGCCGGTGGCAATGTCAATACTGCCGCCAATGGCCTGCAACTGGTTGATTCCGAGGATCGGCAACATCCCGAACATCATCTGTAGCTGCGGGTTTTTCTGGGCTACGATTGCGTTCTGTGCCAAACCGATCGGATCGACATACCAGCGAAACAACGGTTGGCCCTGCTCGCTTTTGCAGCGCTCGATGATGTAGCGGTACGTCTTGTTGTCGGCAAATGTCTGGGAATGTTTTCCGTCCCAGCGGGCGAGCACCGTTTCCAGGGCCGAAATATCGGTGCCGAAGACGACAAATGAATCCTTCAGGAAATACGAAAAACTATGGCCGTCCTTGTCGTCCTCGTCCTCGTCGGAGGGGACGGTGTAGGTGGTGATGCGAGTTTCCTCGAACTCGTCGACTTTTCGTTCCGCTTGCTGCTCTGAGAGCGCTTTGTCGGCCCGTTCCAGCAGTTTTTCCATGGTCGCCTCGCTCTCGCCGAAATCGAGCAGTACCACAGCCGACAGACTCTTCCCCGCCGTCTGCCACAGTCCGAAGGTCAATTCTCCGCTGGGAACGCCCAGCATGTCCTTCATCTTCACGCCGATCTGCTTTTCCCATTCGGCCGACAGTTTGCTCAACTGCAACTCGACGGCCTTGCGAAACTCGGCCACGTCTTCGTCCCTCTGCAACTGGCCGAACAGCGTCTGCGGCCAGCGCTGCTTGACTTCCTCGACGTTGCTGATCGAAACGAACACTTTGACATCTGGCGGCAGCAGCCGATCGGCAGAGACCTTGTCAGCGGCGCGGGCCGATTGTGCAGCGAACAGAACGGCCGTGGCGAGTAAACACAGGCCGACGTCGTACAGAGTCTTTCGTTTCATCGTTTTGACCTAATTTTCAGATGCCGGTTTTTGGGGAACGGCCGTTGCCGCCCGCAAACGGTCGCGGATGTCGACGGATCCACGCGGCAGCCGCGCCTTTACCCGACCGGGATCCATCGAGTACGGCTGCAGGAAATGCGGGCCGGCGCCGAACAGACTGTGTTGTATCATGTCCTGAAATCAAGGCAAGACCAGCTTCGCTGCCGGGAGGCCCGCATAGCACTGCCCCAATGCTTGCGAACCAACCGCTCGCGCCGGGTTTGACTGCGGTTCACGCCAGCATTTCCGGCACAACGCTGCTGCCTTCGGGAAGCAGCGGCACCGGCTGGCCGGTCTGGTGCGGGATGCGGACGTCCGGCCCGATGCCGAGAAGGTGGTACATTGTCGCCAGCAGGTCTTTAGGTGAAATTGGTCGCTCAGCAACGTCGCTGGCATACTTGTCCGTCGCCCCGACGACCTGTCCCCGGCGGATGCCGCCGCCGGCAAACAGCGCCGAATACGCGCGGGCCCAGTGATCGCGGCCGCCTCCTTTAGCGTTGTTGAGTTTCGGTGTGCGGCCGTGTTCGCTCAGACAGACAACCAACGTTTCGTCCAGCATGCCGCGGCGGTCCAAGTCCCGGATCAGGCCCGAACAAGCTTTGTCGAAACCGGGCAGCAGTTGATCCTGCATCCGCGCATAGTGGTCGAAGTGCGTGTCCCAGGCGTCGCCGGCCAAACCGTATTCGTCCCAGAAGACTGTCACCAGCTTGGTTCCTGCCTCGATCATTCTGCGGGCGGCTAGACATCCCTGTCCGTATAGCGTCATACCGTACAACTCGCGGTTTTCGGGCGGCTCGCGGCGGACGTCGAGCGCTTCGGCCACTCTCGGAGAACTAATCAGCGAAAAGGCCATCTGCTGAAACTTCGACAAAGAACTGACCCGCAAAGTCTGCTCTAAGTGCCGACGCGAATCGTCGAACTGCTCGAGCAACGTGCGCCGGCGGTTCAAGCGGTCCAAAGACAAGCCCGCCGGCAGGTCGGCCGACGCAATGCCGAAGTGACTCTCTTCGGTGCAGCCCAGATACGGCTCTGGACCGGTGAACGAAAACTCCCCACCCGCCCGCGATTTGGTGATCGTTTTTGCTCCCTCACCGATAAATTCGGTCCAGATGGGATTGTTGGCGGCTCCCAGAAACGCGCCGTAGGGACCGGCCCGCAACGGCTGATCGGTTCGCTGGCTGCTGAATGGGAACGGTAAGGCGACGTTCTGCGGAAACTCGGAGAGCCCTCGCTTCCTCCGATCCAGATACTCCACCACCGACCCGAAATACGGATGATGCCGGACATCGTATGGATCTAACTCCATCGGGACATCGATTTTGTCCACGCCGGTCATGGCATAGGCCACACCATGGATCGGATGCGGATGCGTCACCGAGCGGACGATGGTGGTGCGGTCCATGACCTTCGCCATCGCTGGTAAACCTTCACACACATCGAGGCCCCACAGCGACGAGGAAATCGGCCGCATTGTGCCTCGAATCTCCAGCGGCGCCTGCGGCTTTATGTCGAAAGTTTCCAGTTGGCTGGGCGAGCCGTACAGAAACAAAATGATGCAATGTTTCGCTTGACCGAAACTCGCGGAATCCTCCCTGTTCGAACCGGCAGCCTCTGCCGATTGGCGGGCCAGCAGGTCACTCAGCCCCAGACCAGCCGTTCCCATGCCGCCAACGTGCAGAAAATCACGGCGGGTAAGACCGGTGCAGAAGCGTTTTGGGGAACTCAAAACGCGTAACATCATCCCGTCCCTTCGTTAGCACAATGGGAAACCATCTTATCGGCGGTAGACTGTTTGGACTTC
>CAUZTK010000344.1:0-3643 GCA_963582395.1 Planctomycetota bacterium
GCCGGCGGGCCGATTCTCCGGCAGGAACTGCGGGCATTTGTCATCACTCCCATTTGCCCGCACACTCTGACGAATCGTCCACTGGTCGATCATGCCGACCATGTCTACCGGATAACGGTCCCAAATTCACCCGATGGAGTAACGGTCGTGATCGACGGACAGATCAAACTGCCGCTGAAATCGGATGACGTGGTCGAAGTCCGCGCAGCTCCGGAAACCTTCAAACTCGCGAAAGTGACCGGCACCAGTTACTACACCACACTGCATCGCAAGCTTGGCTGGGGCGGCCAACCACAGTACCGAAGGCTCTAAAAGTCTAGAGTCGAGGGTCGAGAGTCCAGAGCCGGAAAGGCCGGCTAACGCCCACCGCTCAGGATGATGGCGCTGGCGGGCAAGACGCGGTCGATGCCCATTGCATTCAGGCCTTGCGGGTTTTTTCGCGGCCGCCGGTCACATTTTTGGTGGCGTTGCGTGTGTCGATCACCAGGCGCGAATGCCGGACGATGAAGTCGTAGTCGTAGGCCGAATGATCGGTGGCGATCAACACGCAGTCTTGCGCGCTCAGGTACTCCTCCGTCAACGCGCTGCTCGACATTTCCGGCACGTCCCAGTGACGCATTTGCGGCAGTTCGGGAATGTGCGGGTCGTTGTAGCTCATCACGCCGCCGCGGCTGGACAGCAGTTCCAGCAACTCGAACGACGGGCTTTCGCGCGGATCGTCGACATCCTTTTTGTAGGCCATTCCTAAAATGGCGATCTGGCTGCCTTTGATCGGCTTGCCCTCATCGTTGAGGAACTCGGCCAGCCGCGAGACGACGTATTCGGGCATCCGCGAGTTCACCTCGCCGGCCAACTCGATGAAGCGCGTGGTCAGCCCGGCCTTCCGCGCCAGCCACGTCAGGTAGAACGGGTCGATGGGAATGCAGTGTCCGCCCAGACCCGGTCCCGGATAAAATGCCTGGAACCCGAACGGCTTGGTTTTCGCCGCGTCGACGACGTCCCAGATGTCGATGCCCAGCCGGTCGAACAGGATCTTCAACTCGTTGACCAGCGCGATGTTGACCGCCCGGTAGGTGTTTTCCAGAATCTTACACGCTTCGGCGATCTCCGGGCTGGCCACCGGAATTACCTGCACGATGGCCTGGCCGTAGAGCGCTTCGGCCAGCCGCGAGCTTTCCGCGTCGATACCGCCGACCACCTTGGGAATGCCGGCCGCCGAGTAATCGGGGTTGCCCGGATCTTCGCGCTCGGGACTGTAAGCGAGAAAGAAATCCGTGCCGACTTCGAGTCCGCTTTCCTGCAAGATCGGCAGCAACACGCCGCGGGTGGTGGTGGGGTAGGTGGTGCTCTCCAGCAGGATCAACTGGCCCGTCCGCAATGTTTTCGCGATCGCCCGGGCCGTGCTTTCGACGTAGCTCAAGTCGGGGTCGCGGCTGTCCGACAGCGGGGTGGGCACGCAGATGAGAATGACGTCCGCTTCGCCGAGCCGGTCCATGTCGGTCGTCGGTTCGAGCTGTTTTTCCGAGACCCAAGCGGAGATGGTTTCGTCCGGAATGTGCTTGATGTAGCTTTGGCCCCGTTTGAGGGTCTCGACTTTTTTCGGATCGACGTCGAAACCGAGACAACGAAAACCGGCCGTCACAAACGCACTGATCAGCGGCAAGCCAACGTATCCCAGTCCAACCACACCGATCATCGCCGACTTGTCGCCAATTGCCTCATCGAGCCGCTGCACCGCCATCAGACCATCCCCTCCGTGAAGCCCGCCGCCCCGTGATTCTCGCCACAACAACAACGCTCCCATAGCGCGGCGGATCATACCAGAGACATCGTTCAATGAGAACAAGAAACCGGATAGATGCAAGTGGCACAGGCGTCCCGCCTGTGAATGCGTAATTTGTGGTTTTCTATGATATAAAGGCACACCGGCGAGACGCCGGTGCCACTGTAAATTGAGGATCTTATAGTTCACATCGAACCGTATTGCGGTTTACCGGCGGGAGGGGGCGGGTTAGGGTCTCGAAGGTGTTCCGAAGACTTGACCGTTTTGCTTCTGATCCTTAAACAACAATGACTCAGCACCGGCATGAGGCTTTTTGAGGAGAGTTCTTATGAAACGCGTTTCCGCAAAACCGCTCAACTACGAGTTCAGCCGCCACACGGAACCTCGCATACAGATCAGTTCCGGCGAAACCATTCTAGTAGAAGCCGAAGACGCGCTCTCCGGGCAGATTCGCACGAATTCCGATCGCCGCGACAAGTCACAAATGCCGTACAGCAATCCGGTCGCCGGTCCGATTATTGTTGAAGGAGCGCGGTCGGGCGACTCCATCGCGGTGACGATTCACGAAATCCGATCGCGCGACGGGCAGTGTGCCACTTACACGGGCGATCCGAAACGGCTCTGCCAATGGCTCGGCACCGATGTGCCACACGGTGCTCATGTCTGCCCGATCGAGAACGAGACGATTCACTTCAACGATCACATCACCATCCCTTACGCACCCATGCTCGGTTGCATTGGCACCGCGCCCGATTGGGGCGTCCCCACGACCGGGCCGGCCGGTCCGCACGGCGGAAATCTCGATCTGGTCGAAGTCCGCCCAGGCAGCACGATTATGCTGCCCGTTTTTGTCGAGGGAGCCTTTCTCTATCTGGGTGACGCACACGCGGCCATGGGGCATGGCGAACTATCGGCAACCGGACTTGAGATGGCATCGGAATCGACGATTACCGTCAATCTCATCTCGGGCAAGAAACTCGCCGGGCCGCGGATTGAGTCACCGACCGAGATTATGGCGGTTGCCACCGGTAGTCCGATGGAACAATCGATCGCCGAAGCGTATGCACGTCTCATTCTCTGGATGGAAGAAGAGTTCGGCTGGAATCGCTGGAAGGCCTACGACATCCTCACGCACGTCGGACGCATCTCTGTGGGGTATTACGGTATCGGTACGGTCGGCACGAAGATCGAAAAACGATACCTTGAGTCGAATTAGAGTCCGGATACTGGTTGCTGGATTCTCGATTCTCGATTCTAGATTCCAGCATCCAGTAACGAGTATTCAGTTTCGCACGATGGGAGAAACTACATGTTGGTAGGGTATGTCAGCGACGAACGATATGTGGCAATTGCCGACTGTCTGTTGCTGTTCGAGAACGATGGCGGGGCCGTCGATGTACGTTCGAGCGCCAACGGCGCTGTTTATGCCGATCTCTCGCCGGGTGAATACGATGTTTCGTTGAACAAATCCGGGTTCGGTCCGAAGCGCGTCCACATGACCGTGACAGAGGGTGAGCCATATCAGTTCCGGCTATTATCCCATTCTCTGCTCGGCTACGCATGGCCTAAGTGTGTTCGTTCCGGCGAGAAATCCGAATTCCGCGTACACGCTAACGAAGCTTACAAGATGACCTTGTGGCGCTACGGCTACAAGAAGGAATTCGTGAAATTGATCGGCTGGTTCGACGAACACGGCCCCGGTGCGACCGTGCAGATTTCGCCCGACGGCGATTACACGCAAACCGGTGTGCAATGGAACAAGTTTGGCTACAGCAGCCCGACCCACAAACAGTACGTCGAGGCTCCCCAGCGGTCTGGGTTGTATTACTTCCACGCCGAAGGCGAGTCGGGCCGGTTCTT
>CAUZTK010000345.1:0-3625 GCA_963582395.1 Planctomycetota bacterium
ATCGGCGCCCCTTTTTTTCGACCGCCTTTGTCTGGCGATCGACTGAAGCCTGCAGCGTGCGTCGAGTCAGTTCACATCCCTGCTCGACCGCGATCTTCTCCGCGATGGCCAAAACAGTTCCGTCCGTCGCCACATCACAGGCCTCGTTGAGCGACCGAAGATTCAACACAGCCTGCTCCGCTACCAGTTGTTCTTCCAGCGTCAGTTCTTTAAAATTCACTTGGCACCTCCATGTCGAATGGAACACGAAAATACCAGGACAACCAACCTTACCCAATCGCGCAATCACAATTGAGCGCACCCGGGCGGCCCTCAGATCAGAATGGTCGCCGGCTACGCTGAACCGTGCGGCAGAATCTGCGTGATCGCAATATCACCCGAGAAGCAGACGTGTACGTCATGTCCCGGCTTTTTCGAGCGTTCGTGATAGATTCCGCTGTAATGGTACCGTCCGTCCTGCAGTTTGTACTGCATCGGCAGATGATCGGTCTCGAGCGGACAGAAGACGAGATCTGAAGCCCGGTTCAGGTTTTGTGGATCGGGAAAATTGACGTTCCAGAACGCCCCTGGTTGAAGTGGTTTTGACAACAGCACCTCGATTACTTGCCGCACCATCGACGCAGCGGCGGACCAGTCAGATGCTGTGGCGTTCTCGTGGTTTCGGATGTATTGAGAGAACGCGATGCCGCGCTTACCCAGTAGCGCTGCTTCGCGAACCGCGGCGACCGTGCCCGACATATACACATCAACACCAAGATTCCCACCGTCGTTGATACCCGACATGACCCACTCTGTTTCGGGAGCCAGATGCAACAGTCCCAGCCGCGTACAATCGGCCGGCGTTCCGTCAACCGCATGCCGGTTTTCGGCGAGCGTCGTCACTTGCAACGGACGGCCGAAGCTGACCTGATGGCTACATCCCGATAGATGTTCGTGCGGTGCAACAACCGTGATAGGCCCCACATCGGCCAGAGCGTCCTGCAGGGTCCTCAAACCAGGCGCGTGAATTCCATCATCGTTGGTGAGAAGTAGATTCATGGATCAATCCGTGAAGAGTTCAATGATTCGGGGCCAAGTCAACCGCGGGCGTTCCATCGTTTACGACGAATTCGGTTCCGGCCATGCAGCACGACTCGTCAGAGGCAAGCAACTTGGATTTAGTAGACGGGTCGGTCGTTTCGCAATACACTGGAGCCATTCAACCATTCTACACACGGAGATCACCACATGACATATCCCCGCATGCTGCGCATCAGACAGAAGTTCGACGCCCCCCGGCTCGACGACGTCCCCGGTGAAATCGAGCGACAACTCTCGGCGCTGGATCTTGGCCAACAGATCAAGCCCGGCCAAACGGTCGCCATCACCGCCGGCAGCCGCGGCATCACCAACATTGCCGAGATCATCAAGGCTGCCTGCGGACATTTCAAACGGCTCGGTGCCGTGCCGGTCATTATACCGGCCATGGGGAGTCACGGCGGCGGAACGGCCGAGGGGCAGCGCGAGATCATCGAAAGCTACGGCGTCACCGAGGAGTTCACCGGGGCCGAAATTCGCGCGTCGATGGAGACGGTCGTCGTCGACACCACGCCGCAGGGCATCCCAGTTCATTTCGACAAGCAAGCTTACGGCTGCGATCACGTCGTCGTTTGCGGCCGGGTCAAACCGCACACGGGATTCGTCGGCGAGATCGAATCGGGCCTGCACAAGATGATGCTCATCGGGCTGGGCAAACACGAAGGGGCGAAAATCTATCACCAGGCCATTCAGGATTACAGCTTTCTGGAGATCATCACCGCTGTCGCCGATGTAGTGCTGAAAAAATGCAAGATCTTATGCGGTTTGGCAATCGTCGAAAACGCCTTCGACGAGACCGGTCTCATCGAAGCGGTCGCGCCGGCCGAGTTTGTTCATCGGGAGAAACACCTGCTAAGAATCGCCAAAGAGTGGATGCCGCGGCTGCCGTTCGAGAACATCGACCTGTTGGTCATCGACGAAATCGGCAAGGACATCAGCGGTTCAGGAATGGACACCAACATCATCGGCCGCAAGTTCCGCGATCACGCCACCACCGAACAAGACGGTGTTCGCTGCAAGCGGATCTTCGTTCGCGGTTTGACGAGGGAGACGCACGGCAACGCCTGCGGGCTGGGATTGGCGGAGTTCACCAACGAGCGGACCATCCAGGACGTGGACTTGAAAGCGACACGCATCAACGCGCTGACCGGCGGACACCCGACCGCCGCCGCTTTGCCGGTGGCCTTGCCGACCGACCGCGACGTGCTGGAAGCGGCGCTGCAAACGGTCGGTCTGGTCGAAGCCGGCAAGACCCGCGTGGTGCAAATCTCAAATACGTTGCACGTCGGCGAAGTGCTGGTCAGCGAAGCGTATCTGACTGAGGTCGAAACCCGCGACGACCTCGAAGTCCTCGAAGACCTGCGGGAGATGGAATTCGATTCACAGGGAAACCTGTACCCGGTCGCCGCCGCCGGCGCGATGGTCGGTGCGCACTGACCGCGATGGTCAATTCGGCGACCGATCCGCAACCGCGTGGAAGACAGCGTAGGAGCGGCCCACTTGCTTTGGCAACGTTTGTTTTGCAATCCTTCAGACTGATTTAGGAAGAGGAAAAATGACCGGCTACACGGTGCACACCGGCTCGACCGAAAAGTTCTGTCAGGGCTGGGACGAGATCTTCGCAGAGCTGAAAACGGTTAAGAAGTCGGGCCAGAAGAAGCCGGCGAAAAAGATATCCGCCGCCAAGTCCAGGAAAAAAACGGCGAAGGCGAAGCAGGCTGCAAAGAAAAAGAAGAGCTGACGGCGTTCAGCCGCCGTGCATCAGTCCGTTTTCAGAACCCAGCCGTTCCGCGTCTCACCGTGCCCAAGACGGCTCAGTTGTTCCATCCTGGGCGAGGGGAGGGGGTCTGGCTCTGCGAGGACAAAAGCTGGCCGGGGGGAACTATAAGTTTGCTTGAGTCGCGAAGTTCGGATTTCCAAAGGGCCAGACCCTCTCGCGCGTTCATGAATTCGACCCTGGCCTGTCGTCTCTGCTAATGCCCCAAGTCCGCGGGACCGATAAAGAAATCGTATCCGATTCAATCGGATTGAACGGAAAAGTCCTGATGAACGCCTGACGAACAAGGAGGTTCTCGTGTTCGACGAACAGCTCATCGATCCCGAACAGAGGGACCCAGTCGAGTACGAAGAAATTACCAGCGACGAAGTCGACCACGTCATCGAAGCGCTGGGAATGCTGGCCGAACACGTAACCAGCGAAAATATCCGGGCTTACATCGAAGAGGCCTCAAACAACATTTACTACCTCATTTACGACGAGGAAGCCGAAACGGAAGAATCGATGGACGACGAGGAACTGTTCGAGTCGGACTCCGAGGAGGACGAACTCAGCCTGGAAGACGATCTTCCTGCCGAAGCTGCCTAACGGCCGCAGCCAAGAGTCGAGAGTCAAGAGCGGAGAGCCAGAACCTATTGATGTCGATCTTTCTGGCTCTAGACTCTCCGCCCGGGTGCGCTCAATTGTGATTGCGCGATTGGGTAAGGTTGGTTGTCCTGGTATTTTCGTGTTCCATTCGACATGGAGGTGCCAAGTGAATTTTAAAGAACT
>CAUZTK010000346.1:0-3614 GCA_963582395.1 Planctomycetota bacterium
CGGTTGACCCTCTCGCTGCGCTACAAACTGCCCGAAGCCGATCAAAGCGTGAAGCTGCAGTAAACGTTGACCGATCCCAAAGACCGCACGGCCATACCCTCGGCCGATTTTGAATGGGCGGCCTCGATGGCCGGGTTCGGCATGCTGCTGTTGCGCAACTTGCAGTACCGCGGTCAGGCCAATTTCGAGTTGATCCGAGAGCTGGCCTTGGGCAGCCAGTGAGACGACCCGACCGACCGACGCCGCGAGTTCCTCGACCTGGTTGAAACCGCGCAAGCGATCATGGCCAGTCAGCCGCGTCAGACTGTTCCCACATCCGGGCGGCAAAGCCTGCCGGACGACATGGCCCGCTGGAATTCGGATTACGAAAAGCAGATGGACTGAAGCGGCGGAAGTGGCCATTGATTCCAGCTTACTGAACTCGGAAGACTAAAAATCTCGAGCTCGAATTCTCAAATCCGAAGTCCGAAATCTGATTCACATCGGCAGTGCATGGCGTGATAGCCCGTAGTGCGGGTATCCTATTTACACGATGAGTATTCGTGATAGAAAAGTCAGGGCTGCGTTGAAACATCTTCGAGCTGCCGATCCGGTGATGCGGGACGTCATACGTCGAGTGGGACCATTTCGATTGCGTCTGCAACGAGATCGGTTTCGGATCCTCGTGCGGTCCATCATCTCTCAGCAAATCTCGACCGCTGCCGCCCGATCAATTCGCGTCCGGCTCGATGAACTCATTGCGCCAGAACGAGCGACTGCCGAAACTCTGGCCCGACTCAATCACGAGCAGTTCCGGTCGGCCGGTCTCTCGTCGCAAAAAGCGGCCTATCTGCACGATTTGAGCGAAAAAGTACGCAGCGGCGACGTGCAATTGCGGCAGATCGGCCGAAAATCGGACGAGAACGTCATAGACGAACTTGTGCAAATCAAGGGTGTCGGCCACTGGACGGCCCAAATGTTTCTGATCTTTTCGCTGGGCCGGATCGATGTCTTTCCGCACGCTGACCTCGGCATCCGCACGAACATCCGTCACCTGTACGGACTGGCTGAGCTCCCCGACAAACAAACCTGTGAACGCATCGCTGCGGCGTGGCGGCCTTATGCCAGCGTGGCCTCTTGGTACTGCTGGCGCAACGGCGACTTGCCCCCACAGACGCGAATTGTTCCGTGAGGCGAATCGGTCTGATGACTGGACCTGGTACCGCGTCAAATCTCGATTGATAGGTTGGGTGCCACTGGTGGCTTGCCCACCAGTGCCGGTGCGATCGACGGGATCAACGTCATTGGAGCAACCGACGCCGACTGGTCAATCGCACTGGCAGACAAGCTGCCAGTGGCACCCGCCAATCGAGATTTGACAAGGTACTAGTCGTCAGGGCGAGTTGAGAAACTCGACCAGTTTTTGGCGCATCTCGGCGACGTCGGCGAAACGGTCTTCCGGCTTACGCTTGAGGGCACGGTGAATAATCTCCGCCAGTTCGTCCGGAATGTCTGCACGTCGTGACTGGATGGAAACCGGCTCTTCCTGCAAGATCATCTGGAACTTGCGGTGGACTGTGTCCGGGAAATCAAAGATGTTTTCGTTTGTCAGCAGGCGATACAGGGTCGCGGCGGCGGCATATTGGTCGGATGAAGGTTTCATATCGCGGTAGCTCGTGATTTGTTCGGGCGTCATGAATTGCGAAGTCTCCCGGGCGTCTTCGGTCATCGTTAGCCCGCTGAACCGTGAACTCTGGTAAGCATAGCTCAAACCAAAATCGGACAGTTTCACGATGCCGCGTCCTTGGTGTTGCGCCAAGAGCAGGTTCCGTGGTTTGATGTCGCGGTGTACAAGACCCTGTTGGTGTGCGTAGTCCAGCGCCAGGAGTAGCTGGCAGAGAATGCCCACCGCTTGAGGGATGTCGAGGGGGCCGTTCTCCTCGAGCAATTGGGCAGCATCGGTGGCCGGGACGTAATCCATGACGAAAAACAGTCGGCCGGCCGCTTCGCCTATCTCGTGAAAAGCGACGATGTTCGGATGATCGAGCTCTTTGAAGACTGACGTCTCGCGCAAAAATCGGGACAGGTCGGCAGCGGTGACGCGGACAGCCGGTTTGATCGTCTTCAACGCGACTACCGAATGATCATGACGGGCAATTGCTAGGAACACAATTCCCAAGCGGCCCCGGCCAAGTTCGTCGACCATCAAATAACCAGGGACAGGCTGAGGACGGTTGTTGATCAGGCTCGAATAATCATCCGGCAGCAATGCCCGAGTCGCCTCGGGCAGAGTCTCGTCCGAGGGGATGTGCTCCCCCTTTTCCGTCCTGCTTCCTGCGGGTGACTTGCCTGGCGATTCGATACTGGCAGAGTCACGCGGCGGTTCCGGAAACAGCGCCGCCGGTATCGGCAGTTCCGGGATGGGGGTCACTGGCCGAGGCTCCGCATCGTATGCCGGCGAAACGACGGTTTGATCCGCGGCGACGCGGTCATCCATGTTCTCGCCGTCATCGAGCCGTGCTCCCGTGGGCCGTGGAAATGATGCGTCAGGCAACGGGGCATCGGCTAATGTGTCGTCTTCAATCGAGACCCGAATCAGCGTCAGCCCTCCCTTGATCAGGTCGCCGTCGTGGATGTCGACCGTTTTGACCCGCTTCTCGTTGACGTAGGTCCCGTTTCGGCTCCCCATGTCCACCAGGCGGCAGAGGGGAGGGTTGATTTCGATCACGAAATGCACGCGAGAAAAGTAGCGGTCTTTTTTCGACAGCCGAAAGTGCGCATAACTAGCCCGTCCGACAATGAAATTGTCGTGTTCCTCGAACGTAAACGATTTGCCCGCATGTGGCCCGTGAGTCACCGTCAGCGAGACCTTCATGACAGGCAGGACCTCTGGCGGATCGAAGCGTTGGACATCATCGAAGATCATCTCGAACGATGGGCAGTCGGGAAACGCCTCCCGTCCAGGGTTTGTCGCAGCTGTAGACGTTCGAAGACCGGTGCGTTGGCGGTCACCTGCCATTATCACCGATCGGTATCGACGATTGCCAGCATCTCGAGCGATTCCGGCTACGGCCGCCGTTACCGCTGCCAGTCGGCAATCCAGAGCTGGCTGGTTCCGTCTGCGGTGCGGGTGGAAGTCCACATCAGCTTTTTGCCGTCGGGACTGAAGACCGGCAGCACGTCGGCCTTTTTGTCGAAGGTGATGCGTGTGACCGCACCGCCCGTGAAGGTTGTGTCGTCGTGCTCGATTTCCATCGCGTACAAATCAAAATTCGCAAACCGCGGGCCGCGCGAATAGTCGGCCCGTGCCCAAATAATGTCGTTCCCGCTCGGATGAAAATACGGCGCCCAGTTGACCGTGTCGAGATCACTGGTCAACTGCACTTCGTGTTTTCCGTCGACCGAGATGGCGAACACCTGTAACATGTGCTCTTTTTGACGGTCGCTGCGAAAGATGACCCATTGGGCGTCGGGCGAGAAAAACGGGCCGCCGTCGTAGCCGTCCACGTTTGTCAGTTGTCGGACCTTCGAGCCGTCGGCGTTCATGATGTACAGATCCGGGTCGCCGTCACGGGTGGATGTGAAGACGATCTGTTTGCCGTCCGCCGAATAGCTCCCCTCCGCATCGTAGCCGG
>CAUZTK010000347.1:0-3613 GCA_963582395.1 Planctomycetota bacterium
TGGTAAGCTTCGTCGCTCTGGATGACGCCATTAGCCACGTAGTCGGCAATAGCGGTGAGTTCGGGGTCGGGGTCGGGCCTGAGATTGCTGTCGGCCGTCGGCTGCATCATCAATCACCTCCGCTTTACACTTCCAACGGTCACGAATTGCGTTTCTTTGGCAGGAGCCTCGCCCTCCCTCAATCTGTGGCCGTGCCGAGTATATGATAGATGTTGGGAACCGTCTTGCGAATCGATTTCTTTGAATTCCCACCGACTGCTTCGGAGACCTGTTCTGTGTCGTCTGACCGTGAACCGATTCGGTTAGCGTTCTGCATCACCGACCTCGATGCGGGCGGCGCCGAACGGGCCCTCGTGCAACTGGTCACACGATTGAATCGCCAGCGCTGGAACCCGTCGGTGTATTGCCTGACGGAACCCGGCGAGTTGGTTGCCAATCTCAATAAGGCAGACGTTCCCGTCACATGTCTTGGATCGCGGAGTTATGGCGACCTGTCGGTAGTTTTCCGATTGGCTCGCCTGTTGAGACGGCAGCGGCCGACGTTGCTGCAAACTTATTTGTACCATGCCAACATCGTCGGGCGAATTGCCGGTCGACTGGCACGTGTGCCACACATCCTCTCTGGAATCCGCGTCGCCGAAAAACGCAGTCGTTTTCGATTGTGGCTGGACTGCATGACAGATCGCTGCGTTGAGCGGCACGTCTGTGTCAGCCAGAGTGTTGCAGACTTTTCGATCCGTTGGGGTGGATTGCCGGCAGAGAAGATCGTCGTCATTCCCAACGGTGTCGACTCCGAAATTTTCAAGAACGCCGTTCCTGCCGACCTGTCCGAGTTTGGCATCCAGAAACGAAGCCGAACGTTGTTGTTCGTTGGTCGACTTGATCCCCAAAAAGGACCGCGGGTGCTGTTGGACGCAGCCACACTGTTGTTCGCTGGGCGCGACGACGTACAGATCCTGTTGGTCGGCAACGGCCCACTGCGAGCGGAACTGGAGACGGCGGTTCGCCAACGCGACCAGCAATCCCGCATTCATTTCGCCGGAAGACGACAAGACGTTCCATCGCTGATGAAGTCGGCCGATTGTTTGGTGCTGCCGTCACGCTGGGAAGGGATGCCGAACGTGGTACTCGAGGCAATGGCCGCTGGCCTGCCTGTTGTCGCGACTGACGTGGACGGCATCGGGGAGCTGATCGAAAGTGGGGAAACGGGCCTGCTCGTTCCGCCCCAGAAACCACGGGCGCTGGCTGAGGCCATTCAGACGGTCCTGAACGATTCTGAACGGACGGCAGAGATGATGCGCGCAGCGCAACATATTATTAAAAATAACTTTACGTGGAATTCATCCGTCGAAAAATACGATCGACTTTACACCGAACTCATCGAAACATGACCCTCTTGGCGTCGCTGGCAGCCGACTGGGCAGGCAAAATCGACCCATTCTAAAAAAACCTCAAATTCTTCAATTCCTGTCACAATAGGCACCTGCGGCGATTCTACGCGGCCGTACCGGTGCGTTCCACGGTTTGGAACTTGACGATGACCACTAGGTTGGTAAGTTTGGTGCTTCGTGGTGAAAATTGGGGAAGAGTGGTGGCCAGTGACGCTAACCGGGACTTATTCGAGAACACTCGATCAGAAACAGCGGCTGGCTGTCCCCAAAAGGTTGAGAGCACAATTCTCCATGAAGCCGGTAAACAGCCTGTTCATCACACCGGAGACGGGACACTCGTTAGGGCTGTACTCTTCGGAAGCATTCGAGACTTTGGCAACACGTCTTTCTGAAAAAACGACAAATCGGGCGGAAGTTCAAAGTTTTCTGCGGTTGTTCTATTCGAGGGCCGATACGGTCGATCTGGACGGTCAAGGCAGAATTCGCATTCCCGATCGGCTGGTGGTATACGCAGGGCTGGAGCATGACGTGGTTCTAGTGGGCGTTCACGACCACGCAGAAATCTGGGCCCGCCAGCAGTGGGAAGCGTTTCTTAGCGAACACAGTACCGACTTTGATCAGCTAGCGTCAAAAGCGTTCGAATAATTCGACGACCACCGGAAGAGCCAGTGGATGAACTTGGAGATAGGACAACTCACATCTTCGGTGAAAGGGTACCGACAGACTCACCCATGCGAACAGACTGGTCGGGAAATGCCCGTCGAGTTTCAACAGGAGAGACATCGAGTCAAAAAATGGAACGAATTCGGCGCGGCCGGTTTGGTCGTCTGCTCGCCGTGTCGTCGCCGAATTTGGCTGAAAATCCGCTGGCTGACCGGGCTGTGCGGACATGGCAGTCATGGATCGACTGTCTGGTTGTAGGGGCGTTCCCATTGGCTTCTGCTGATGTGACCCCGAGTTATTCGCCTCAATACAGGGCGGCATGGAGGCCGCCCGAGGCGAATAGTTCCGAATTGGGCTTTCCAAGAATCGTCCGAATTCGTACAACACCGCTGCTCTCATCGATCGGCCCGCTCCGAGCAGCCACCCCCACGTAGCTTTCGGTTCTGGCGAGAAGCCTCTCTTCCGCAGGCAATCTGCGTTGGAATCGCTTGCGATTTTCCCTCAATTCATTCACGTCGTGTTACCAACCAATGCCATCGCCTGCGCGGGACTCCGGCGAACGCGATGCATCGATTCACAAGCCGGTTCTGTTGCGAGAGGTGATTCGTTTTCTCGATCTTCAGCCGGGGCTGATCGTTGTCGACGGTACTGTCGGCGGAGGCGGTCACAGCCGGCACATTCTCGAGCACATCGGTCCGGAAGGAAAACTGATCGGCCTCGACCGCGATCCTATGATGCTTCGTCGGGCGGAGGGGGCGCTCACTTCATCGAATTGTTCTCTCCACCAGACCAGTTATGCCGACTTGCCTCAACTCCTCGAACAACTCGGAATCGGAACCGTCGACCGCATCTTACTTGACCTCGGTCTTTCCTCCGACCAGTTGGCCGACGAAACACGGGGATTTGGATTCAAATCCGGCGGCCTGCTTGACCTTCGTTTTGACATGCATGAGTGCCAACCGGCATGGATGCTAATCGAACAACTCGACGAAGAGCAATTGGCGGATTTGCTGCACCGCTACGGCGAAGAGCGTTTCAGCGACAGAATCGCTCGGATGCTCATCGAACGACGGCGGACGCATCCAATCCGAACGTCACGGGACCTCGTCGAAGCGGTGCGAGAGGCCGTTCCGCAGGCAGCCCAGCAGCGGGCTCGCCGACATCCGGCCACGCGTGTTTTTCAGGCCTTGAGAATTGCGGTCAACGAAGAACTTCGGCACCTCGAAACGGCGTTGCGCGAGACGCTGCCTCCTGCTCTGACGAGGGGCGGCCGTTTGGTGGTGATTTCGTTTCACTCGTTGGAAGACCGGCTGGTCAAAACAGAATTCCGGGCTGAGAACCGATGGCAAAACCTGACACCAAAGCCAATCACTCCAAGACCGGTCGAGCAGAAGGTCAATCCTCGCTCGCGGACGGCGAAGCTGCGGGCGGCCAAGAAGAAGTAAAGCGAGAGAACTCTGGCGGCGAGACCCGCAAAGACGTTGCCGATAAAAGTCTGTCGGATTCCGATTGGGGATTCTCGTCCGGGAGAACAGGCATGGCGAAAGAAACAAAATTCG
>CAUZTK010000348.1:0-3605 GCA_963582395.1 Planctomycetota bacterium
ATCGACATGTTCATCACCCGGTTCAGCATTTCAGGTCATCCTGTTTGTCAAATTTTTCAAATATCATGAAGTGACGCAGAAGTGATGCCACGAACCCGACCCTGAACGATTCGGGGGGATTACCTAGCCGTGCTCGTTGCTGAAATCGGAAACTGAAAAACAAAAGATGTGCTTACAGTCCTGCCTGCCGCGAGAGCCTTCGGTTCACTCAACCAGGGTTGAACGCTCCCGCACAATGGCGTGCCCCGATTACCTGAATCGGATTAACATGGCGGCACAAGTGTGTAAACGCAGAACGAGATCGATGTTCAACACAAAAAGCGCAGAAATAATCGAGGACGATTCCAAAAAATCGCTCGAACGATCTCCCGATTCTGGCTGTCCACCGTGGATAAGTTCACCATACGCCGACAATCAGCATTCCCGGAAGAAAGCAGAATTACGACTCGGTCGGTTTTCTTGACCTCTCCGGGCCACTACGTGATCCGCAAATTCGACCATGTCGTGACCGGGCTCCGTTGTCGATGACAGATGTCGACGACAGAGGTTGACTACGACTGAATCAGTGATCGATTGATCTCATCCACCCGCGCACAGCCTGTCGCGATCATCGCGTTCTCAAATTCTTCTCGCAGCAACTCGATGACCCGCCGCACGCCGGATTCGCCGTCGCTTGCCAAGGCCCAAGCATGCGGCCGGCCAATCAAAACCGCCTTGGCACCCAGCGCTACGGCTTTCAACACATCGGTTCCGCGGCGAATCCCCCCATCCATCAGCACTTCGGCCCGGCCTTGCACCGCTTCGGCAATCTCCGAGACTCTATCGATGCTGGCCGGCATGCCGTCGAGACGGCGGCCACCATGGTTCGAGACGATGATCCCATCCAGGCCGATTGACACGGCCCTCAGCGCGTCTTCTTTCCGCAGCACGCCCTTGACCAAAAGTGGCAGTTTGGTGACCGACCGCAGCCAATCGAAGAAGTTCCACGAAATCGACAGGTCCCAAGCCCGCGCGTTAAATGCCGACAGTTCTTCGTAGCTCATCTTATCGCTGAGCTGCTCGTGTCCCACGTCGCGCAGATGTTTGAGCAGCATCTGCTTGGGCAGCGAGAATCGGTTTCGTCGGTCGGCGTCTTTCCATTCGCCCAGGTCGACGGTCACAATAATCGCCTGGTAACAGGACCGCTCGACACGTTCAACAAGCCGACGCGCAACCGTGCGATCTTTCGGCACATAGAGTTGAAACCACTTGGGCCCCGGAGCGGCCGCAGCAATCTCTTCGACGCTATGGCCCGCGCTGCTACTGACGGCGAAGAGCGTACCGGCCGATGCGGCGGCACTGGCGGCGGCTAAGGCCCCCTGCGGATGATACATCCCCAGAGCGGCCACCGGGGCCAGCATCACCGGCAACGAAATGCGCTCGTTGAGTACCCTTGTCGAGAGGTCGGCCTTTGCAACCCCTGTCAACAAGGGTGGCAAAACCTTGATTCGCCGAAACGCCGCGACATTCTCCCGCAGCGTGATTTCGTCGGCGGAACCGGTCGTGATGTAATCGAACGTCGCTTTCGGCAGCTTCGCCTGTGACAACGCAATGTAGTCTTCCACCTTGACCGGCTGTGGCGAAGAGGCCGAAACAACACGCTCAGAACCAGTCGCAGCCACGGCCTGATCGTCCCGGTCATCGTCTTGAGACTGCTCGTCGGTCGACCCATCGGTTTCTTGAGCAGCCACAGACAAAAACGACATCGACCCGGCACCGAACGATAAAATTTGAGTGAATCGCCTGCGTTTCATGAATGAATCCCCATCAGATCACAACCGAAAACCGCTAGCAGAAAAATCACGAAAGACACGAAATTCCAAAGGCGAAACCTTGTTACTTTTCGGATCATTCCTATCTGGAATCGTTGTGTCGGTCTGCCTGTAGTTGAACATCGTTGACTGTAGAGACATCGTACCAGAGTTCCGACGTGTCGCGCAAGGGCCCGATGACGTTACGTGTTGACCGGTGGTCAGACTGCGGGCGTTGTGGGCCGAGGCCATTCGAAGTTGGGGGGCAGTGATCGCTCGAAATGGCGGGTTGAATTGACAAACGCGTGCCGTCTCAGGCACAGGCCGTTGTGCTTTCGTTTGACAACTTCGGCCTGCGCCCTTGAAACCGGCGTTGGCTGGCGGACAATTAGTTAGAGTCTCACCTTGTCATATCTGCGAGCTATTCTCGCATATTGCGGAGAGCCCAGAGCGGATTCGAGAGCCAGAAAGATCGACATCGATAGATTCTGGCTCTCCGCTCTTGACTCTCGACTCTTGGCTGCAGCCGATAGGCCGCGTTAGGAGAGACGACCAGCTTGACCTGTTTGATAAACACTTTCGGTTTCCAAGGGGCTTTGATTCATACAGACGATAAAACGGCGTCAATTCTTAAAGAGGTTGGGCTTGTCGGCGGCCGCTGTTCCCGCCGTCACGGCGCTGTTGGCGCCGCACATCGCCGAGGCCGCTCGATCCAAGCCGAAGATCAAGATCGGCCAAATCGGCACCGCGCATGCACACGCCAGCAGCGTGTTCGCCTCGCTGCGGCGGGTCAGCGACGATTTTGAGATCGTCGGCATCGTGGAGAACGACCCTCAGCGACGGCGAGCACTGGGAGACGCTTACCAGGGAATCCGACTTATCACCGAAGAAGAGCTGCTGAATACCAAAGGTCTTCAGGCGGTGGTGGTGGAGACGGCCGTCCGGGACTTGGTGCCGACGGCCATGCGCTGCGTCAAGGCCGGCCTGCACATTCATCTCGACAAACCGGCCGGCGAAACGCTGGCCGAATACAAGCAACTGTTTGACGAAGCAGCGCGACGCCGGCTGAGCGTGCAAATGGGATACATCTACCGCGACGACCCGGCTTTTAAGTTCTGCTTTCAGGCGGTCCGCGATGGCTGGCTGGGCGACGTGTTCGAAGTCCACGGCGTGATCAGCAAGACCGTCGGTGATGCCACGAGAAAGAAGCTGGCCGAGTTCGACGGCGGCTCGATGTTCGAAATCGGCTGCCACGTCATCGATGCGATCATCTCGGTTTTAGGCCCACCAGACAGAATCACTTCCTATGTCCGCAGGACGCGGCCGGAACAGGATACGCTGGCCGATAACCAGTTGGCCGTGTGCGAATATCCGCAAGCAACCGCCAGCATCCGTAGTACGTTAATCGAAGTCGAGGGAGGACGACGGCGACAGTTTACCGTCTGCGGCGACAAGGGAACGTTCGACATGCGGCCACTGAACGGTACAAGTTTCCGGTTGGCGCTGGATCGTCCCCGCGGTCGGTACAAGAAAGGCTACCAAGACGTGACGCTGCCGTCCGGACCGAGCGGATTCGTTGCAGACTTTCGCGATCTGGCCGCCATCATCCGCGGCGAGAAGGAATCAGATTATCCGCCGGCGCACGATCTGGCCGTGCACGAAGCCGTGCTCCGCGCCAGCGGTTACGATGTGGATTGATGTGAAATACGGGGGATTCACGCAGTCGTAACACAGCCTAGTTTGGTGCGGTTCCTCGACCTTTACATTCTTACTATTCGCGTGGCAGCACTGTTTGCCGCCCAACAGTCATCGTCC
>CAUZTK010000349.1:0-3578 GCA_963582395.1 Planctomycetota bacterium
TGATGAAATTCGAAGTCGGGACGAATTTGTCGGATGCACGCGCGAAGGTCAGCGACAAGCTGAATCAGGTCCCCGAGTATCCGGAAGATGCCGACGAGCCGATCATTACGACCGTGAACGCCAACGCGAATGCTGTCGCCTGGTTTATTTTGAAGCCGCTGGCCCCCACGGCAGCCGAACTCCACGCCTTTGCCGTCGCGAATCCCGTTCTGAATGACACTCACGGACAGTCACACTCGACCGCCGTCATTTTCAAGCCGCTGTTACGCGGGCTGAAGGAACAGCAGCAGGTTAATCTGACTCGTTTGAACAAGCTGGCACAGCAATTTCGGACGCTCGAGACTTTTATCGTCGGCAAAAGCGACCCAGAAAAAATGCGTAAGTTTGCCGAAGACGTGATCGAATCCCGGTTCGAGCGGGTCGACGGAATCGCCAACTCGAACGTCTACGGTGGCCGCGAACAGGAATTCCGTGTCGTCGTCGACCCGGCGCAACTGGCCTCCTTCAGTCTGACGATCGGCGATTTACGCCGCGCTTTGCGCGAGCGGAACAAGAACACTTCTGGCGGCGACATCTGGGAAGGAAAGCTGAGAAACGTCGTCCGCACTTTAGGTCAATATGAGCGTCCGGAAGAGGTGGCCGAGACCATTATCGCGGTCCGCGATGCGCGACCGGTCCGCGTGCGAGACGTGGCTCAGGTCGGAATTTCTTACAAGAAACCGGACGGCGTGGTGCGGCAAAAAGGACTCACCGGTCTGGCCGTCAATGCTCAGCAGGCCCCCGGGTCGAACCTGCTCGGCGTGATGGGACCGCCACTGGAAGACCTCGACCTGAACGGCGACGGCGAACTGACTCAGTTGGAACTCTCCGAAGCGAAACTCCGCCAGGGCGACAGCCTGCGGATTGCCGCCGCCGAACTCAATTTGGGAGTCCTCAAGCAGCGGGGACTGATGCTCGAACAGGTCTACAACCAGACCGATTATCTGCATTCGGCGACTGCGCTGGTTCAGAACAACATCTTCATCGGCGGTACGCTGGCCGTGTTGGTGCTGTTGCTGTTTTTGCGGAATCCCCGGTCGGTCGTCATCATCGGGCTGGCAATTCCGATCAGCGTCATCGCAACATTTTTGTTCATCAAAGGGTTCGGACGCAGCATCAACGTCATTAGCCTGGCGGGGATGGCCTTTGCCGTCGGCATGGTCGTCGACAGTGCCATCGTCGTGCTGGAGAACATCTTCCGGCATCATCAGTTGGGCGAGGAACTTGAGACGGCGGCATTGCGGGGCACAACAGAAGTGTGGGGCGCGGTGCTCGCCTCGACTCTGACCACGCTGGCCGTCTTCGTTCCCGTCATTTTCGTCCAGGGTCAGGCGGGACAGCTCTTTCGTGACATCGCCATCGCCATCAGTTGTGCCGTGGGGCTGTCGTTCATTGTGTCGGTGACCGTGATTCCGACCGCCGCCCATCGCATTCTGGGGCGGCGCCGATCGCTGGGGGATCGTTCGCAACAGCGCAAACCGTGGGGCATGTTCGGCCTGGTTCGGCTGGGGACCGCCCTGACCAACGGTTTCGCCCGCCTGATCGACCGGCTGCAAACGATGCCCGGCAGTGTGCCGGTCCGGTTGATGATCGTTGTGCTGTTTGTGACCGGATCGGTTTTGGGCGCCTGGGCGCTGATGCCCGAGACTGAATATCTTCCCGACGGTAACCGCAATCTGGTGATTGCCCTTTTGCTGCCTCCACCCGGTTACAACGTCGACCAGATGATCATGCTGGGCGAACAAATCGAGAAGGAAATCGCCCCGCACTGGGAAGCGGAGCCGGACTCAGCGGAAGCGCAGGCGCTGCCCGGCCCGCGAATCGACAATTTCTTCTTCGTGGCCCGTGGACGCAGCCTGTTCATGGGCGCCCGCTCGGTCGATCCGCTGCGGGCGGCAGAACTCGTCCCCCTGTTGTCGCGGGCGGCGGCCAAAATTCCCGGCGTGATCCCCATCGTCTCTCAGGCGAGTCTCTTCGAAAGCGCGCTGAGCGGCGGGCGGACCATCGACATCGAGATCACCGGCCCCGATCTGGAAACACTGGTCGCCGAAGGTCTGAAAGTCTTCGGCATGTGCATGCAGTGCTTCCCCATGAGTGAGGGAAACCAAATCCGCCCCATCCCCAGTCTCGATCTCTCCAGCCCCGAGCTGCACATCCGGCCGCGCTGGGAAAAGGCCGCCGAACAGAAGGTGACCGCCACCGATTTGGGCTACTCCATCAACGCGCTGGTCGATGGCGCCTTTGCCGGAGATTACTGGCACCAGGGCACGAAGATCGACCTCGTAATTTTCGGATCGGAAGAATACGCACGGCACACACAGGACCTGGAAAATCTGCCCATCAGCACGCCCGCCGGAAATCTGCTCAGCGTTTCTGCGCTGGCCGACGTCCAACTCTCACGCGGACCGGAGCAGGTCAACCACATCGAGCGGCAGCGGGCCATCACCATTCAGGTGAAACCGGCTCTTGGGATTTCGCTCGAGGCGGCACTGAACATCATCAACGAAAACATCCGCCAGCCGCTGATGGAAACGCCGGCTTTCCAGGGCGGCCAATATCAGATTCATCTGGCAGGCACGGCCGACAAGCTCGATCAGACGCAAATGGACTTGCAGTGGAACCTGGTGCTGGCCTTGCTGATCACTTATCTGCTGATGGCGGCGTTGTTCGAGTCGTTCTTTTATCCGCTGGTCATTATGACCAGCGTGATTCTGGCACTGGTGGGCGGACTGGGCGGACTAGCCCTGCTCAACCAGTTTACGCCGCAATCGCTCGACATGCTGACGATGCTCGGTTTTGTGATTCTGATTGGAACCGTGGTCAACAACGCCATTCTGATCGTTCATCAGGCGCTCAATCACATGCGGTACCAGGGAATGGACGAACGCGCGGCGATCGTCGAGAGCGTCCGCACTCGGATTCGGCCGATCTTCATGAGCACTCTGACAACGGTGCTCGGCATGCTGCCGCTGGTGCTGCCGCTGCCGACCTTCGCGCAAGGCGAGCTGACGTGGGTTTCAGGGGCCGGCAGCGAGCTGTACCGCGGTCTGGGCAGCGTGGTGCTGGGCGGACTCGTCGTCTCAACTGCCTTCACGCTCGTGCTGGTTCCGATTGGATTCAGTCTGCTGCTCGATGCCAAGAAGTTTTTCGCGTGGCTGTTGGGACTCGCACCCTGTGAGGAGAAAACGATCGATCTGCCGTTGACGGCCGAGCCTGTCGGCTTTTCATCTTCCGCGACAGCCGACGTCACGACCTCTCGTTAGCAGGCTCACCGCTCGGTCGACGCGGCCAGCGACCCTGCTTCGACGACGTCCCACCTGCACTCGACCGATGCGACAGCCATACACGGGGACGCTTTTGAGGACGATCGCGACAACGGTTCCGGGGAAGTCGTGCCGCACGGCTAAAAACCAGCACCCCCGATGAACCGACATCGTAACACTGTAACACGGCGCTGCATCGTCTAACCCGGATTATTCACGACTGCGGTAGTAATTGCCATCATCCGTTGTTGGGTCTTGGTGTTCTGTTGTTGGTCG
>CAUZTK010000350.1:0-3465 GCA_963582395.1 Planctomycetota bacterium
TGGCGATTTATTACTTCGTGATCGATCCGGTTGCCACCACGCAGTTGTTTACCACATTTGCCGGGCAGATGATGCTTTCGGCGGCCATTGTGCTCAACGTGGTCGCCTACTTGTGGGCACGGAAAATCTGCAGTCCTGAAATCTAATGCGCCTGTTGGAGTCGAGTTTTCGCTCTTGTATTTTGGTTCGGCCGATTTTGAATCGCTGGAAGGTGTAATTCTTGTGAATCTATTTTTCCTGAACGTATTTTCCCTGACTGCTGCCGACGAACTAGTCGTTCCCCTGGTCTCCAGTGTTGTGGTCGGTGCGGGGGTCTTTGTGCTCGCGCGGACGGTGATCAACACGCTTTATTCCGAAGACCTCCGGCAGGACGTGGAATGGCGATACGACGTCAGCCGCATCAACATGCTCCGCCGTGTCAGCCCGTTGTATCGTGTTTTTCAGCCGGCGATTCAGAGGCTGGCTGGGCTCAACTACCGCGCTTTTCCCGATGCTCTGCCGGCAATCGGCCGGGAGATTCAAGCGGCCGGTCTGCCGCGGTTCTGGACGGCTGCGGAATATCTGGGCCGCTTGCAGTTGCTGGCGCTGCTGCTGCTGCCGATGTTTCTCTACGTCAGTGTGAGGGCGCTGGGGCCCGGCGGGGTGATGATCGCGTTGGCGCTGACGGCACTGACGGCCTATTACTTACGGCGGCGACTGGTGGCGCAGGCGGCCTACCGGCTGTTTCTGATCAAACGCAGACTGCCGTTTCTGCTCGATTTGTTGACACTGCTGATGGAAGCCGGATCGACGTTTCTGCAGGCGCTCGGCGAAGCGGTCGACGAATTCCGAGATCATCCGGTCGGTGTCGAGTTCGGCCGGGTGCTGGCCGAGATGAGCATGGGCAAAAGCCGTTCGGCGGCGCTGGAATCGATGCGGGATCGGCTGGCCGACGACGAAATAACGAGCATCGTCGGGACCATCATCCAGGGCGAGGAGCTGGGCACTCCTTTGGCTCGGTCATTTCGCACTCAGGCCGACGTGCTGCGGATCAAGCGGACCCAGCGGGCCGAGACTATTGCCGGCGAGGCGGGCGTCACGATGAATCTGCCCATGATTCTCATCATGGCCGCAACCGTGATCATTATGCTTGGGCCGTTCCTACTCAACTTTATTTACACCGATGTCCTGTCGTAAAATAAATAGATGTCTTGTCATAAAATAAACAAGGGAACACTCCCGAATCGGGCAAGCGATCCCGGCGGACCTTCCCGAAAGTGTCGAATAATCCACAGGACGGCTTCAGCGGATCGATGACGACAACGGCACGCATCACCATCACCAGCGGCCCCGACCGTGGCAAGGTGTTCCAGCTCAACGATGAGTTGGTGCATATCGGCAGTAGCGGCGACAACCAGATTGCGCTCAGCGACGAATCGCTCTGCGAGCATCAGGCCAGCATCGTCAACCGCAGCGGACGTTACGCCATTTATACGCCGTTCGACGAGGCCGTAGAAGTGGACGGCAACACGATCCCAGGCCAGCGTTGGGTCTGGCTGCCAGCCACGGCGCGAATCAGCATCAGCGCGAGAACGACATTTCAGTTCAGCGACCTGACCGACAATCGAGCCGCCGGGGAGGCCGAGTCTTCGGCCACGGGTCCGTCGGTCACCGAGCCGACGTCGGCCGCGGTAGCCGCACCGAAACCCCGGCCGTCAGCCAAGGAGAAATCGAAGCGCCTCAGACAGAGGAGGGACCGCTCGGCTCCGCAGCATCGCCAGCAGGGCAGCGGCTCGGTGGCGAGGTTTACCACCGATCAGGGAGGCGACACACGGGTCACGCTCGGCGAAGATGGCCATCTGCCGGAACTTAACCTGAACAAAAGCACGACGCGCAAAGCCGGCGAAACAACGAAGACAGCATCGAGTCCGCTGCCTCTTTGGCTGATACTCGGCGCGAGTCTGTGCGCTTCATTGTTTTTGTTGTTTGTCGACTTGGAGCCGTCCGGTACGACCGCCGAAGAAGTGGCAACGGCCCAGAGAGAGATCATTAACTACTACGGCAACGCAGACGACGAGCTGCAGCTTTATCAACTCTCTCTCCGCCGGGCAGGGCGGGCCCGCTCCCGAAACGATCGACCGGCCGAACGCCGGGCTTACCGCCGAGTGCTCGATCTGCTCAATGCCGAAGACAACACAACCTTCGGGGGCGTCACCGGCAAAGGGATAGTAGGCGACGAGCGACTGAGGGACCTCGTGACGATCTTGTACAGAAGGTGAACCGTATTGCACCGGGAGGCGTTTTGTGGATTTCGAGGCGCGTTACGAATTCTTGGATAAGATCGGCAGCGGAAGTTTCGCGACCGTTTACCGGGCCCGCGACAATGAACTGGGTCGCGAGGTCGCCATCAAGCAGATTCACGAACAGTATCTCCAAGATCCCCAACAGTTGAATCGCTATTGGCAGGAGTCGCAGTTGCTGGCGTCGCTGCAACATCCGAACATCGTCACCATCTTTGACATCGACCGCCAGCGCGGCTGGCTGATCCTGGAGCTGATGCAGGCAAATCTGGCGCAGCGGATGGCCGGCCGGCAGATGAACCTCACCTCGTTGCGAACAACCATCGCGCATTCACTGCGCGCGCTGAAGTACCTTCACAGCCGCGGCATCGTACACGGCGACATTAAGCTGAGCAATCTGATGATCGATGCCCGGCGGCGGGTCAAGATCGGCGATTTCGGACTCGCGCGTCGCGTCAGTGACGAAGAGGGCAGCATGCTCAAGGGGACCACCAAGTACATGGCCCCCGAAGCTATCTCCGACGAGTTCGGTGAACTCGGCCCGGCCAGCGATCTGTATTCGCTTGGCTTCTGCGCCTACGAGTTGATGTGTGGACCGAATTTCGAGAGCCTGTTTCCCGGTCTGGATGCTCACAGCCGCAACATTCAGGGGGCATGGTTGATGTGGCACGCAGCGGCGGACCGCCGGTTGCCAAACATCCACAAAGTCTTGGAAGGAGTTCCGGACGATCTGACTCACGTCATCGGGAAACTTTGCGAGAAAGACCAATCAAAGCGGTACCTGACCGCCGACGAGGCCCTCTCGGATCTCAAGATCGACCTGAAGCTCGTCCAACAAGGCAATTCGACCGGTGATGACGACCTGACCGCCGCGAAACCCGCCACGGACCGAAAACGGCTGCTGATCGCCGGCGTCGCGATGCTCGTGTCGATCATCATCTCGGCCCTGATGCTGTTTTCCAGCAGCGGTGACGGGGCCGGATCGGTGAACGCGGCGCGGCTGAAAGCCGGCTTTGTGCAGAGCGTTGACTCCAGCGATGGCAAACTCGTCATCGTAGGGACTGAAGATGCCGTCCCCGAAGAACTCGAACTCGGAAAGCGCCCTCGCATCTTCCTGGTGAACGAGAAAAAATATATCCTGCTGCGCGAGTTGAAACCACGCGACCGCGTCGAGTTGGAGTACAAA
>CAUZTK010000351.1:0-3458 GCA_963582395.1 Planctomycetota bacterium
GCATGCCAAAGCGGCATCACCGGCTTCGCTCCGATGGTCGAACTCCACTTGAGCCGCTCACTTGAATCGACCGACGTGCTGCGGGGACCGGGCGGCATTCAGGTCGGTAGGCCCAAGGACGACATTCAAATTTTGAACGGCGTGATCGGTGGTGTGATCACCGTGGCTGATGACAAAACTATCACCGCAGCTTATGTGGTACCGATCGGCAACGGTGCCGACCAGCAGTTCGATAGTGAGTTCCGCCTATTCTTCAACTGGTTTTTCGGCGGAGACAGCAACCGCAGTCCGGTTTACAACCGCCCGACATTGTTCAGTCGAGGCTGGTGATTGGTCCCACGAACTGAATTCCAGAACACTGGGGACGGCGCTCGGGTCGTTCTCAGTGTTTTTAATTTTCCAGACGTGTTGACAGCTAGATCTGTACAACTTCGATGGCCCATCTAGAGATCGGACCGTTCAGTTCTTTTTTGCGCACGCGCCTTTCCATTGCATGCCGAGCATGACGGCGTTCAGGCCGCTTCCGATGCCCAACAGTGCCACTCGATCACCCGCTTCGAGGCATCCGCGTTCGATTCCAATGGCGGCGGCCATCGGCAGGGCCACGGCGCCCGTGTTGCCCAAAAACTCGATCGTCGGAAAGTCGATCGACGGTTCTAGCCCTAAACGATCCAACAACAGTTTGCGGTGGGCGCGTCCAACCTGGTGTGAGAATGACTTATCGACATCGACGTTTTGCCAATTCAGCGCGTGCTTCAAATCGCCCCACGTTTTTTCAGCGAGATCGACGCCGGCGTGCAACAGGGCTTCCGAGTCTGTCTGCATAAGAGGCCGACCTTCGCCCTGTTCCCGTCCGACGATACCGCCGGCACACAATTTATGACGGCTCGTCTCGGCCCGATAGACTCCACCCAACAGCCGATTGCCGGTTCGGCTCAGCTTTCGGTCGCACAACACGATGGCGGCTGAGCCGGACCCAATTGTTAGCGAGGCAAAGGCCGGTTTGATGTCTTGGCGGGTCAGGTTGGGAGAGTTCAGCAGCGAATCGATGGTGCCCTCGACCAGATCACGGCCAACCTCGGTTCCGACCACCACACCCGCCCGTAGCTGGCCCAGCTCGATCATGTTGGCGAGCAGCAGGATTCCGTTCAAAAGGCCCAAGCAGGCGTTGCTGACATCGAGTACGAGTGCGGAATTCGGCAGACCAACATCGTGATGCACGCTGCTGGCGGTCGCCGGTTCCATTTGGTCGCGGCAGACCGAGCCGTGAATAAGTGCCCCGAAGTGCCGCTTGTCGATTCCGGAGGCCTGGACGGCATTGGCGGCCGTCAGGGCGCTCACGGCGCCCGGTCGCGTGCCGGTCTCGAAGAACCGTCGCTCTCGGATGCCGGACATCAGTTCCAGCCGGCCGGTGGGCAGGTTCAGCCGCTCGTAAACCGGAGCCAGACGCGCTTCGATTTCTTCCGAAGTGACGACGTGAGGCGGCAGCGTGTAACTGAACACTTCAATGCAGACGTGCTGATACCGCATACCAGTTTCCGCAGAAGTCGCGATTCAGGTTTCAGCAAAACGGTGTGACACGTTCAGAAGGAACCAGGAGGTAAGGGACATTCTACCTCGCCGTCACCAGAGGGGTGGTGTCGGAAATTCTCGCGCCGATGATCGTAATCCGCGGAATTTTCATTCCCCGTTGGAGTCAAATGTTGGCGGTGGCGCTGGTCGATTTCGCCCCGCTCAACTGTTCGACCAGAACGCCGATTTCTCGCAGTTGCTCTTGCCGTGTACAATCGACTTTCGGCGACGGATCGCAGATGTCGAGCATCACACGGCTGCGAATGAAACGCAGGCCCTGCAACAGCAATTCACAGTCATCTTTGCTGAGGTCGACAGACAAGTAATCACTCATGGAAATATCCCGTATTGCAATCTGACCGAAGGGGTAGAATTGGGCTTCCTTCCACGGCGCGACATCCGGTCTATTGCCAGCACGAACACATGCAATGTTAATAGACGCCGAGGGCGTTCTCAACCGCGCAAGGCCCTCCGACAACACTCTGGCAAGATTGGTCGAGCCAGGTTCCGATCGGGAAATCTGTGCGGCGTGTTCCACGGCCGTTATTTTCGACACAAACGATATCAGCAGCCTGACGACAGGGCGGACCGCTACGCAGTGATACGGGTACGTCCCGAGCGGAATATCTCGCTACGGTGGGCCCGTCGGCAAGGCCCGATCATCATACGGAGGGGGGAGCGTTGTTTCCGGCCGAGGCGCGCAGGTTTCCAGCGCGAAACGCCTCAGCCATCGCGAGCGGAATTTCCGCTTCGGCCAGCACGACCTGGGCACGGTTTTCCTGGGTCTGGGCCTGCATTTCCTGTTCATGGGCGACCGCCATGGCGCGGCGTTCTTCGGCTCTGGCCCGCGCGATCCGCATGTCGGCTTCAGCTTGATCGGCCTGCAGACGGGCACCGACGTTCTCCCCGACGTCGATGTCGGCGATATCGATTGAAATGATTTCGTAAGCCGTTTGCGCATCGAGCCCCTTGCTCAGCACCGCCTTGGCAATCTTGACTGGGCTGCTCAGCACTTCCTTGTGTGAGTTGGCCGAGCCGATCGCCGAGACAATCCCTTCTCCGACGCGGGCGATGATCGTCTCGTCGGTCGCCCCGCCGATCAGTTGCGATAGGTTCGTGCGGACCGTCACCCGGGCGCGGGCCTTGAGCTGGATGCCGTCCTTGGCCACCCCGTCGAGAGACATTCGCCCGTGCCGTCGCGAATCGGGGCAATCGATCACCCTGGGGTCGACGCTGGTGCGAACGGCGTCCAGCACGTCGCGGCCGGCCAGATCGATGGCAGCTGCGGTGTTCCAGTTTAGATCGATTTTGGCGCGATGGGCGGCAATCAGTGCGCGGACCACCTGCCGAACATTTCCGCCGGCCAGGTAGTGTGCTTCCATCCCTACTGTCGTCAGCTCGACTAGACCCGCTTGAACGGCGGTGATTCTCGAATCCATGATGACATTCGGATTGACCTTCCGCAGTGACATGAACACCAAATCAAACGGGCCGATTTGGGCTCCGGAAAAGTACCCCCGGAACCACAGTTTGAAATACTTGCCAAACAGAAAGACGAAGATCAGCCCGGCGAAACCCAAAATCGCCACAACGGTAAAGACGATAATCTGCCAGCCGCTGATGTTGTCCAACATGGTCGAGGCCTCCGCCAAGAAGTAATTCGATGCGCCGGTCGAAGCTGGCGGGTTTATTCTAGTGAACTCTGAACTGTTTGCAATTTATGGGGGACCTTCCGGCAGAGGCGGAGCAGCGGGATCGTCGTGAGAATCGGCCACGGCCGGCGGAGAGGCCAGTTTTCCCGATTTCAAGTTGTCGAGCAGTGGCAAAAGAACTGAAGCAGGAAGGGCATATGTCTCGATGCGGCCGGCACGGGCGATGTTCAGACC
>CAUZTK010000352.1:0-3454 GCA_963582395.1 Planctomycetota bacterium
GCCCGGAGTGCGGCAAACGTGGTAAGACCGGCGGAGACGTCGTGACTCTGCGCTGTTCGTGCTGTTCCGGCGACGTCAACATGCAGTTGGTCGAAAAACTCCGGCAGGTACGCTCCTTTGCCGACGTGATTGAACGGATCAGAACGGAACCGAAAATGGTTTCGGAGGAAGCGAGTCCCTCCGCCACAAACGGGTTGCCTGAAAGCGGTGCCCCCGGATAATCGACGAGCAACGCTATAGCTGGCCGGCAACACCCACTGGCTGTTTGTGAAGTGCGATTTTTTTCGCTAATCTTGTGGGCGCACCCAAGTTAAGGGTAAACTTTGGTTGATCTGCCGTTACGGAGCCGTCGCGGCTGTGCGCGTCAGGCAGACCGCTTGGGAACCAAGGCGACATTGGAGGAAACGACGCCAATGTCTGTAAGGAATTTGTCTTCCTACGACATCGTTTGTGTGGCCGTTCTGTTGTCGGGACTGCTTGATCAAAGTCCGCTGCGGGCGGAAACTCAGGCGAGCCCCCGCATTGATGTGGTGGCAATTGAATCGATCGCTGTGGCTCCGGCGCCAATCCGAATCGGTGGCGCCAATCGGACGCAGCAACTGCTGGTGACCGCCCGGTCGAAATCGGGCCGGTTTCTGGACGTGACCCACCACTGCAAAGTATCGATTTCCGACGAGGCCGTCGCTCGGGTCCACGGTTCGGTGTTGACCGGCGTAGCCGACGGGAAAGCTGAACTGCTGGTGACGTTTGGTCCGGTTCAAACTCGCGCTGAAATCGTCGTCAAGGATTTCGGCACGTATCCTGCGGTTCATTTCAGCAACGACGTCATCCCGCTCTTCTCGAAGTTGGGCTGCAACAGCGCCGGTTGTCATGGAAAGCAAAGCGGTCAGAACGGGTTCCGTTTGTCGGTCTTCGGGTTTGATCCGCGGGCCGATTATGTCGCGCTGGTCAAAGAAGCGCGTGGCCGCCGCACGTTTCCGGCCGACCCCCAACGCAGCCTGCTGGTGGCCAAGTCGATTGGCCGTGTGGCACACGGCGGCGGTCGCCGGGCCGAGATGGGTTCGCCAGATCACCAACTACTCTCGAACTGGGTCCGACAGGGGATGCCCTGGGGTGATGACGAGGCCGCTCGTTTGATTTCGATCCGCATCGAACCGGCCAACCGCGTGATGGACATGCAGGCCGACCAGCAAATTCTAGTGACGGCCGTCTACTCGAACGGTAGCCTGCGAGATGTGACGGCGGCCGCCTCGTATTCCAGCAACGCCGAAACGATCGTCGAGGTGAACGAGACCGGCCGGCTTCTTACGGGAGGGATGCCGGGCGAAGCAGCCGTCACGGTGAATTACATGGGACAGGTCGGCGCGGCCCGCGTGCTGATTCCCCGTCAGAACGCACCGGACCCTTTTCCGGAAATGCCGGTCAACAACCGCATTGACGTGCTGGTGGCCGCCAAGCTGAAGAAGATGGGCATCGTGCCCTCAGGTCTGGCCGACGACGCTATATTTTTGAGGCGACTGACCGTCGATACCATCGGGACTCTGCCGACCAGCGACGAAGTCCGAGCGTTTTTGGCCGACTCGAATCCGGACAAGCGGCAGCGGGCCATTGAGACGGTGCTCGAGCGGGACGAATATACCGACTACTGGTCGCTCAAATGGGCCGACGTTCTGTTGGTGGATCGCGACAAGCTGGGCGAGCGGGGCGCATTCCAGTTCCATCGCTGGTTGCGCGAACAGGTCGCCCGAAACCGCCCCTACGATCAGTGGGTCCGGGAACTGTTGACCGCCAGTGGGAGTTCGGGGCGTCATGGTCCGGTCAACTTTTACCGGGCCCTGCCCAACTCAGAGGATATAAGCCGGGCCGTCAGCCAGGCGTTTTTGGGTGTGCGCCTCGACTGTGCGCAGTGTCATCACCATCCGTTCGAGATATGGGCGCAGGATGACTTTTACGGACTGGCCGGCTTCTTCAACGGGCTTCAGAGGAAGCCCCTCGGGGGAGGCCGAGAGCTGATCTATCACGCCGGTTACCGGCCCACGCGGATGCCCTTGACGGGAAAAGTGGTGCCGACTCATCCGCCCGGCGGAGAGGTCCCGCCGAACATCGAAGACGGTGATCCCCGTGTTCGGCTGGCCGAATGGGTCACGTCACCGGAGAATCCCTGGTTTGCCCGGCTGGCAGCGAACCGGCTGTGGAAACATTTTCTCGGCCGAGGATTGGTCGAACCTGAAGACGATCTTCGATCGACCAATCCGGCCACCAACGAACCGCTGCTGGCTTATCTTGCCGAACAGATCATCGCCCACAAGTTCGATTTGAAGGCTCTCATGCGGCTGATTCTCAATTCACGGGTTTACCAGTTGTCGAGCGAACCGAACGACACCAACTTCGACGACGAGCAGAATTACTCACATTTCACCGTCAAGCGGCTGCCGGCGGAAGTGCTGCTGGATGCCGTCTGTCAGGTCACCGGCACACCGGAACGTTTTCCCGGGATGCCGCTCGGCACCCGGTCGATCGATTTGTGGGACAACCGACTGCCGTCGTATTTTCTCGACACGTTTGGACGCTCGGAACGCAAAACGCCGTGCGAGTGCGGCAAGTCGAACGAGCCGACGATGGCGCAGGCCCTGCATTTAATGAACGCGCCGGAAATCGAAGCGAAAATTTCGGACCACAACGGACGGGTCGCCCACTTAATCGCCGCACAGGCGGATCGAGACACCATCATCGCAGAACTGACTCTGGCCACTCTGGGCCGACTTCCCAGCGAAAAAGAACGGCAGATCGCCGAGCGGCTGTTCGCCAGTGGATTGGCTCGACAGGCGGCCGAAGATTTTCTCTGGACATTGTTGAATTCGTACGATTTTTTGTTTGTGCATTGAGTCACAAGGTGATATTCCAGCCCGCGGCGCGGGGTCGCCCGTGTTCTTGAACATGGGCGACGAAGTCGGAAGAGGTTGACAGGTAAAACGAGACCATCACCATGAACCGATGAGCCGGCATTGGAGCGACTTCAATGAGGATCCTCTTGCAGGTTCCGCCTGTGCAGTTTTACAAGCAGCATGTGCCACCCAACCAGCCAATACACACGCGAGCTTTGGGATGAGATGTGTCAAGTCTTGAAGTGGCACAACCAGCAGGGGCACGGCTGCGTCGATACAATCAACAGGCTGTGGCGAAAGGACCCCTTTGTGAAAAAGCCAGCGCAGCTTTCTCAGCTAACTCCCGACCATCTTGTTGTGGTGGAGAAGGAGTGGAGCCTAGAACAGCTCCTGGAATTCATCTGCGAGACTCGCGAAACTAAGTCGCCACCTCAAGTCGAGGCTCTACCCGTAGTAGTTCTACGATGTGAAGGAAAATGTTATCTCTTGAATGGCCGCCGCCGCATCAATCACTGGCAGCGGCAAGAAAGCGGGGAACACATCGGGTCCTCGTCGTATGCGGGAGAGAT
>CAUZTK010000353.1:0-3430 GCA_963582395.1 Planctomycetota bacterium
CGCCTGTCCGTAGAAGCCAGAGAATGCCTTCCAGGCATGCTCTGGCCGCAACTCGTGGACGCCCGCCACGCTTCGATTTTGGTGGATCACGCAGCAAGTCTTTAATCAGAACCCATTGGGAATCAATGAGAAACGGTTTCGGGGCCGTCCTGGACCCTGTCGTATTCGGCCGCCGACGTGGCGGCCACATTGACAGGGAAATAATCATGTGAGTGTCTCCTTTCACTCACTCTGGTACGCAAATTACCCGCCATTCATTTAGTAATTTATGGTTTTGAAACTGACTCTAGAGTCAAGAGACAGAAAGAGACGGACTATCAACTGGATGATACCAACTATTCAACGCTGTTTTTCCGGCTCTCGTCTCTCGACAGAATTCATCAGGGATTTTCCATGTCCAGCAAAGTGACAGCATGTTGGCAACGTTCACGTTGTAAGACGCTACAGCTCATTCCTTCTACGCCGCCCGACGGCCGATCGCGTACACGACCTTGTAATTTGCGACGGGGGCGTCGGCGTCGATGGGGATCAGTTCTTCGCAGCAATCTTCATCGACCGTCAGTTCTTCGGGAATCGGACCGAGCTTTCCGTAGAGAAGTCTCTTGATCACCGTTTTGAGGGCCATTGTTTGGGGAATCAGGTGCGTGGCAATCGCGACCCGTCTCAAAAGGCCCAGCATCTTGCCCCCCAGGCCAGTTGCTGACACCGGAAAGCCGGCATACATCTGCACGTCGAAGCCGGAACGGCCCAACAGCGCTTTCAGTTCCGAAGCCGACAGATATCGGTACGTTTGCGGGGCCCGGTTGAAATCGGGACGTTCTCGATTGGCCGAACAGATCAACACCGTGCCTTGTTTCCTGAGCACGCGCCGGGCTTCGGCCATAAACTTTTCCGGTTCGGGAAGAAAATAGATCGCCTCGAGCAGCAGGATGACGTCGAACGACTCGTCTTTGTACGGCAGTCTCTCGGCGTCGAGCCGACGAACTTCCAACCGATCACCGTAGTGCCGTGTTGCGGTCTCGACAAATGTTCGATCGAAATCAGCCCCAACCAGCTCTCGGGCCCGTTCCGACAAACATCCGAGTCCGATGCCGGGACCGCAGGCGAGTTCCAGCACTTGCTTGTTGTCGGCCAATTGAGCGGCTAAATGATAGCGGGTGTGCAGCATCGAGAGCTGCTCCCGCGTGGCCCCCATCCCCGGAAGTTCTGTGACGGTGCGAAAGTGGCCGCCACTCTCGAAAGGATGAAGGTTGAAGGAGGATGGATGAGTCAGAGTTAAATCTTCAACCTTCAACCTTCCTCCTGCCTCCTTTCGACGATCGGCCAGCAACCGTCGCACTTCGACGGGAAGAAACCCTTTGTCGACTAACTTGTGCAGCGTATCGGTCAGAATTTTGACGTCGAGCCAAAACGAACGGTGCCGCACGTAGGCAAGTTGCAGCCGCAGCTTGGTCGGCCGGATCAGCTCTTCGTAGGCTTTGTCGGAGTCGTCGGCGCCGGCCAGAATTGCTCCTTCATCCGAATTCCAAATTGAGGCCCAGTCGGTGATGCCCGGCTGAAGACCGAGAATGGCCTGTTCCTCGTCTGTATACAAATCGACGTAATGCTGCGTTTCGGGACGGGGACCGACCAGGCTCATCTGACCGACGAAAACGCCCAGCAACTGTGGAAGTTCATCGAGTTTGTATTTCCGCAGAAATCGCCCCATCCGGGTGATTCGCGGATCATCATCGCCTGTCGAACTGCCGCCGATTTGATCGGCACCCGTGACCATCGTCCGGAACTTAAAGATGCGGAACGGCCGGCCAAAACGTCCGACCCGCACTCCGCGATAAAAGAGCGGTCCGCGTGAGTCGAGCTTAATCAGAACTGCAATCAGCAGCAGCAGCGGCGATATGGCGACGATCCCGGCTGCTGCGGCAGCAACGTCAAAAGTCCGCTTGAGCATCTCAATCCGCTCTGTCGCTGAGTGTCACGGCATAAAAGTCGGCTCACGAATTGACTGAACCCTTGAGCGCAGAGCGGGTTGTACGGAAATCCCGGTGCTGGATCAAGATCGGTTCGGCCGTCGTCGGACATAGGGTTGAAGGAGGAAGGTTGAATAGGGCCAAATACTCAACCTTCCTCCTTGAATCAAGTTGACGTTCAGGATTTTTTCACCTCGGCGGCCCTGAAGATCGACTCGCAAGAGAACTCCAGCCCCGGCAGCAGGTGAGTTTTGTAGGTCTTCGGCGGGCGGATTATCTGCGCAGCCCAGCGGCCGCGCGACCTTTGCAGGATTATCATTTGCCGTTTGTCGGCGTCGATGATCCAGTACTCCTGGATTCTGAACTGCAGATACTCCTCGGGCTTTTCGTCGTAATCTCGAGCTTTGGAACTCGGCGAGACCACCTCGATTACAATTTCTGGAATCCAAATCGCTCAAATATCGCTATCTTCCACTTCGGCCGGCGGGGCCGTCTTGTAGATCGCCAAATCAGGATGGCGTTCCGAGACAGGCCCTTCCACCGAAATTTTGCATTCGTTTCCGCCGGCGATACAATAGATCTCCTCCAGGTGTGAAACTTCGTATGCAGAGAACTGCCTACGAATCGCATTGATTTGCAGCAGGTGACGGCGACCTGGAACATCGATCACGGTGACGACCCCCCGGCTGAGTTCGTAAAGATGCCCCTCCCGTGCTTCGGCCGTCTCGAAGTCTTCCAGAGACATTCGCAGTCCGTGGTGTTCAGGGCCGATGAGAATCGTGGCAGTCGACATCGCGATTCAACTCCCCCCCAAAAAGCGTCCGCGTTACTTCGTCTCAGCCGCAGCGTGCGATTTCTCTAGCCGTCCGGCCAGTGAGGCCATGAGATCATACAATAACTGCAGCGAATCGTGGGCTTCGGCCGCGGTCATCGTCATCGGCGGGCTGACGCGGAGCACCGTTTCGGCCAGCGGACCCAGCAGGTGAATGCCATCGCCCCCCGGCCTGCCCAGATAACAGGCCTCGACGGCGGCATTGGCCACCTCGCCGGCCGACAGTTCTCCCAGCGGCGCGCATTCGATGCCGAACACCATGCCTTCGCCGCGGACCTTGCTGATCAGGCCAGTCTCTTTAAGCCGTTCGAGGCCCTCGAAGAAGATTTCCGAGAGCGTCCGCGCGTTCTCCAATACGTCGGTGGTCTCGAATTCGTCGAGCGTGGCCAGTACGGCGGCACAGGAAATCGGATTGGCGCTCCAGGTGTCCGACGCCTCGCCAGACTTGAGGCTGGCCATCACATCGCCACGGCCGACGGCGGCACTGACCGGCACACCGTTGCCCAGTCCCTTGCCCAGACAGACAAAATCCGGTTCCACCTCGTACCGCTCGAAGGCATACATGCAACCGGTACGCCCGAAGTTCGATTGCACTTCGTCGAGGATGAACAGCACGTCATGATCGCGGCAG
>CAUZTK010000354.1:0-3428 GCA_963582395.1 Planctomycetota bacterium
AGGCCGCGTACAGTGCCTCGATGATTTTGGAATCGACGAGCGAATTGACTTTAGCCTCAATGAACGCATTCTGTCCTTGGCGTTTGCGTTCGATTTCAATTTCAATCATCGCCAACAGCCGCTCGCGCAACCCGATCGGAGCCGCTTCGAGCTTGCGGAATTTCTGCGGCTGCGAGTAGCCGGTGATGGCGTTGAAAAAACTGGTGGCGTCGGCACCGAAAGGCTCGTTGCAGGTCATGAGGCTGACGTCGCTGTAAATCCGCGCGGTCGTTTCGTTGTAGTTTCCGGTGCCGAAGTGCAGGTATCGCCGAATTCCATCTGGTTCACGCCGCACGATGATGCAGATCTTGGCGTGAGTCTTGAATCCTCGCACGCCGTAAAACACCTGCACGCCGGCCTGTTCCAGGTTACGGGCCCATTCGATGTTCCGGGCTTCTTCGAATCGGGCTTTTAGTTCGACGATCACGGTGACGTACTTGCCGTTTTCAGCCGCGCGGACCAGTGCCGCAACCACTGGGCTGTGACGGCTGGTTCGGTACAGCGTCTGTTTGATGGCTAGTACGTCGGGGTCGTCGGCGGATTCTTCAATCAGTCGCAAAAACGGCTCAAAGCTCTCATACGGGTGGTACAACAGGACGTCGCCGGCAGCGATGATCTCGAAAATGTCGGCGGTCCGGCCGACGACCGGCGACGGTTGGGGCGGCCACGGCTTATCTTTGAGCTGCTCGAATCCCTGCAGTTCGGTCAATCGCATTAAGGCCGCCAGATCGAGCGGACCCGGCGCGGCGTAAACGTTTTCCTGGCGGACACCGAGCACGCCGGTCAAAAACGACAGCGTGCGCGACGTGACCCGGTCTGCGATTTCCAAGCGAACACAGTCACTCTGCTTGCGGGCATCGAGCAGGTTCTCCATCTCGACCAGAAGGTCGGCGGCCAAATCTTCACGCACAGAAAGATCGGCATTGCGTGTGAGTCGAAACACCACGCATTCGATCACCTGTTCACCGGGAAAGAAGCGATCGATAAACATCTCCACGGCGTCTTCCAGTAGCAGGCACTCGTATCCGCCGTCCGAGGGCAGCGTGATGAACCGGGCTGCGGAACGGCCGAAGGGGATCAGGGCAAAGCGCGGCTCGGGATCGTCGACCGACTCAGGTGAGAGCTGCACGCAGAGGTTGAGTGTTTGATTGATCAGAAGTGGAAAATCGTCGGCTGCGCTGACTGCCATCGGCGTCATGATGGCGAAGATCTCGCTATCGAAAACCTGCTCGACGACCTTCGCCTGCCGTCCCGACAGTTCACTGGGGCGCAGGCGTTTGATGCCGGCATCGGCCAGCGCCGGTGTCAGTTCCTCCAGAAAGCAAACATACTGATCGGCCGCCATCTGGTGCGTTCGCCGGCTGATGGCCTGTAACTGCTGCTGCGGTGTCATGCCGGCTGGGTCGGTCTTGGTGCTTCCCTGCCGGGCCAGCATTTGCAATCCGCCGACACGCACCATAAAAAACTCGTCGAGGTTCGAGCCGGTGATCGCCAGGAACATCAGCCGCGTTAACAGTGGGACACTCTCGTCGCGAGCCTGGTCCAACACGCGCTGATTGAATTCCAGCCAGCTAAGCTCGCGGTTGATGAATTGATCCGTTCGATGAGTCAATGGGGCCAGGGTCATCTCAGTTTCCGGTAGCGCGGAGCATGACCTGCACGCCGAAAATCTCCTCGAACAGCGGGCCTTTCTGCTTCAGCGCCAACTGCTCGAGCGAAACATCGTTGACATGAGGAACGGAGATCACCAGCCGTCCGTCTTCGTGTGTGCAGCGAATTTGGTATACCCGCTGACTGTGCGACCTCTCCAATGCATCGGCCACGCGTAGCAGGGCGGCCAGCTTGGCCACCGCCACGCGGCGTTCCCGATTCAATGCTGCGTACCCTTGGTGGGCTGGTTTGGGCGAGGCCCGCCGGTGATACCGGGCCACCAGCGCCACCAGCATGAGGTCGGTCTTACTCAGGCCGAACAGCTCGCTGTTGAGAATCAGATACATCGTGTGTTTGTGGAAGCTGTTGACGCTGACGTAAAGCCCGACTTCGTGTAACAGTGCCGCGACATGCAGAATCAACTCGTAGCGGGGATCGAGTTGATGATCGTCCTGAAGGGCCTGAAACCGCAGCTTCGACAGTTCCGCGACCTGTACGGCGTGCGATTCGTCGAAGTCGATTTTCCGGCCCAGAGCGACTGCGGAACGAATGATTTGGTTGTTGAAGTCTTCCGTCCAGGAACCGCGGACCGCCATATCCTGCAGCAGAACGTCCCGCAGCTTGACGTTGGAAATATAAATTTGCTCCAGCTTTAAGCCCCGCGCCAGCGCGAGGTATGCCAACAACGCCGGAACAAGCGTTTCGGCATCAGAGAAGCTGAGATGAAATTTCTGAACGAGTTCGTCTTCCGACAAGGCCAACATACAATCGGTGAACTCTTCCAACTGTGTCACCGGCAGCCGGCCGAGACGCTGCCGGTCCCAGCCGGGCAGCAGTTTCGAGGCAGCAAACCTCACGTCTCCACCTAAGGCAATCATCTCGTGCTGGACGTTGGGATCGACGTGATGCACGATCTGCTCCACAGTTCTGCGAATCTGGTTTTGTATAATCGCTCGCATCTGACCCATCGGTGCCCGATAGGACTCGAACGTCTCCCGAAGTTGCAACGACCCGAGCCGGTGGGTGTGTGCATAAACCACATCCCCAGCGTGTACCAGTAACAGTTCTGTATTGCCGCCGCCGATTTCCATAATCACCGTGTACGCTTCAGCCAGTTGCGGTTCGGCCCTGAAAGCCGACTGGATCCCCAGATAGGTGACGCGGTTGACCTCGGCTTCGTCGATCGGCTCGATCTCGATGCCGGTCGCGATGTAAATGCGGTTGAGGAAGGCGAACCGATTTTCCGCTTCCCGGACCGCACTGGTCGCCACGACCCGAATCTGGTCTGGTTCGACGATTTGGAATTCCTCGAGCACCTGGCGATAACTCTTCAGCACGCGTACACAGTCTTCGATCGTCGACTTGCGGATCATCCCGGTCGTGAAGGTATCTTTGCCCAGGTTGACCGCTTGCGACAGTGTTTTCAGCGTACGAATCTCGCCACTTTGATCGATATTGGCAACGGCCATTCGGATCAACGTCGTGCTGATATCGATCACGGCGACCGGCCTGGTTTGCCGTGGCGCGTCGGAAGCGGCTGGCACCGATGCGATTTGTGCCGGTTTCATGAACGGTTGGTCCGCGGTAAAGCGCTGCCTGAAAATGCCGAAACATCGACGACAGCAGATAGGGTCCCCACAGATCGGCCGCGGTGACTGCAGAGTTGACCTGTGGACAGTATGACGTGAATCTGCCGGATGGAAAAGGATGAAGGAGAAAGGCAGAAACCATAATTGAGA
>CAUZTK010000355.1:0-3427 GCA_963582395.1 Planctomycetota bacterium
CGTTCCTTGAGCAGCGGAATCGTCTGCTTTGTCGTTGTCATTCCCTTTCTTGTCAACGGCCTTTTCAGCCTTGACGTCCGACTTCTGGTACTTGAGCGTCTCGGTGAGCTGCGGGCGGGGCAGCTTGTCGGCGGGAATGATCTCGTACAGGGCGGTCACTGTGTGCCCCGCGCCAATTTCACCGGCGTCCTTGGTGTCGTCGGCAAAGTCGGGAGCGGCCAGCACCCGGTTCTCGTAGCCGATCAGCCGATAAGCCCCCACCTGGGACGGGTTAAACTCGATCTGGATTTTGACGTCTTTGGCAATAGTGTAGAGCATGCCGGTCATCTCCTCGACGAACACCCGGCGGGCTTCGGCAAGGTGATCGACATAGGCGTACTGCCCGTTCCCCTTGTCGGCCAATTTCTCCAGCTTGGCATCCGTGAGGTTCCCCATGCCAAAGCTGAAGACACTCAAGAACACCTTACTCTTGGCCTGGTTCTGAATCAGCTTGACCAGGTCGTTGTCGTCGCTGGTGCCGACGTTGAAATCACCGTCGGTGCAGAGGATGACGCGGTTGGCGCCGTCGTCGATAAAGTGCTCCAAGGCCTTCTGGTAGGCCAGCATGATGCCCGCCTCGCCGTTGGTCGAGCCGCCGGCTCGCAGGGCGCGGATGGCGGCGATGATGCGGTCCTGGTTCTGACCGGATGTCGAGTCCAGCGCCAGCTCGGCGCCTGAGGCGTAGGTGACGATGGCCACCCGGTCGTCTTCGGTCATCTGGCCTGCCAGAATTTCCATGCCGGCTTTGACCAGCGGCAGCTTGTTGGTGTCCCGCATCGAGTCGGAAACGTCGAGCAGGAAAACCAGGTTGCTGGGCGGCCGTTTCGATTTGTCAATTTCCTTGCCTTTCAGCCCGATGCGGAGCAGCCGATGATTGCTGTTCCAACCGCAAGGGCCGACCTCCAAGCTGACGACAAAGGGCCGTCGGTCGGCTCGGCATAATCGTAACGGAAGTAGTTGACCAGCTTCTCGATTCGCACGGCGGCGACGGACGGCCATTGGTACTGCTTCAGAAACCGGCGGACGTTGGCATACGAGGCGGTATCGACGTCGATCGAAAAAATCGACAGTGGGTCGTCGTACGGGGAAAGAAACTCATTTTCAACAATCGGTTCGTACTGCTCGGTGCCGGGGGATTCGCCTCTTAAGGATTCACCCGTTAAGATCAATCCCTCCCCTGCAAAGTCCTTCGAAATGCTGGAATCGAGCTCAGCAGCCGTAATCTTACGGCCAGTTTCTCGATTCGCGTGTTCTCGGATCGCGCGCAAATCGACCTGAAGATTAGCAAAACCTCGTGCCGTCGTCTCCGCGGCTTGTCTACCAAGCAGCCTTTCGGCGGAACTGGCTCGACCGAATTACCTAGGAAGGCTGAATTCAACCCCCAGACTCCAACGTGTTCGCCGATTTTGAATCTTTCGCCGATCCTTGTCCGCAGCCACGTTTCCTCTCGCCGACTGCGGCACGCCGCCATATCCACCGCCACCCATGCTCTCCTCGCTGCAACCGCTCAAAACGCGGCCGCCGCGCGACATACTTCTCCGCATCGGGACTCTGTTTCGCGAGCCTATGGCGCTGCCACCCCTGCCCTCCTCACCAAGTTCTCCACTGGTTCTGCCAGCGAGCGCACCACCTTGCAGACCACCACCAAACTGGCCTGCGGTTGAGGAGCCAGAATTGAATGCCTGATGCAGCCGCGCCTCATCGATGATGACTTCGCTCGGATTTACGCCTATGTTTAAGCGAGTGGAACCTTCTAAGGATCCCGCCTTGGTGTTCGCCAAAGCTCCACGTGAGAGAACATCCAAGTCGTCCCTATTGACCGAGTGCGATTCGGCAATGGCGGACGCCATCAATTCCGAGTCGCTTTGCGGATGTTGTAACGGCGGCAGGACCAGCAACAGCAGCGAAGCTGCCAACACCATCAGGCCGGTTATGACGGCGACAATGCCCGCCCGCATCGACCGGGACGCAGCCGTTCGGACATCGAGCGATGGCCCGGCCGGCTGCGCTTGCTCGGCGGCAGCCGTGATCGCCGTTCGCTGCGAATCGCTCAGCGACGGAGCCGGCTCTTGCGCCAGGGATTCGGTCAGCAGTCCGGCCGTTTCGCGGATCGACTCGAGGGCGGACCGGGTTTGGGGAGACTGCTCGATCCGCTGCTCGATTGCCGCTCGCTCGGCTTCGTCGAGTTCGCCGAGGGCGTAGGCGGTCAGCCGTGGATCGTCTGAGTCGAATTCGGGCTGGGCTTAGTCTGGAACATTGTGATTCTCCGTGCGGTTTGGTTGTCTTCGGGTGCCGCTGGGACGCGGATTTGGGAAATTGGGATCTTCGGTCCGCTTTGCCGCAAGCGAGGTGACGAGTTTGGTCAGACTTCCGATTTCAATCTCTCCCGGAGCGTTTTCAGCCCCCGATGGATCAGGAAGCCGACGTTGGTGACCGTCAGACCGGTCACCTCGTCGATTTCGCGGTAGCGCAACGAATTCTGAAACCGCAGGCGGATCACCTCCTGCTAGTTGTCAGGTAGGCGATCCAAAAACTGAGTGACGCGGCCGGCCGAGTCGCGCTGCTCGGCGACGGCGGTTGGGGACGGCTCGTGGCTTTCGGTTTCAATCGGTTGCGGATCGCTCAAAGTGGTCATACGGCTCTCCTTGCGACAGACGTCGATGGCTTTGTTGCGGCAGACGGCAAACAGCCATTCGGCCAAGTGACCGTCCAGCTCAGACTGCCGATGCCGACAGAGCCTTAGAAATGTCTCTTGAACGACGTCGCGGACCCGTTCGGTGTCGCCAGTTAGCCACTGCGCGTAGCGGGTCAGTTGGCCCTCGTAGCGGTCGAGGGCAGTGCAGATCCACTTTCGCCTTCTGGCCTCTCCGTTGCTGCTCATCCGACGACTTGAGAAAGTAATGTTCCTCTGGAATGCTTAACGCACAACGGTGCGCAGATCTTAGACGCAATCGGCCGATTTTAGTTCCCGGAACGGAGAGATGAGAGTCCAGAGTCAGACGAAGAATTCGCGAGCAGGCCTATCTGGCTCTGGACTCTCGACTCTTGTCTCTCGACTCTTGTCTCTCGACTGTCAGTTCCAACGGGCCAATTGGCCTTGGGCCTGAGACAGATGGTGCTCCAAGACCTCGCGTTCGCCGTCGGGACAGGTTTTCAGGCAAGAGCCGAGCAAATCGACGGCCTGTCCGGGCCGGTCGGCACGCACAGAGATCAGCGCCAGATCTCGGCGCTGCTGATACGACGACGGTTCGAGCGCCGTCAGCCGATGCTGGACCGTCCAGGCCGCGACCCAGTTTTCCTGCTGCGTGTAAAGGGCCTTGAGGTTATTCAGCATGCGGATGATTGTCGTCCGCGGCGCGGCCGGTCGTAAAGCGGACACGATTTGCTT
>CAUZTK010000356.1:0-3417 GCA_963582395.1 Planctomycetota bacterium
GGCCGACTGGGTCGCAGCCCAGAACAAAGTTACGTTTCGCTATCTGGAATCGATCCCCCAGCGGGAAGTGATTCACAGCCGGCTCACCGAGCTGTGGAACTATGAGAAGTATGGCTCGCCCTTCAAAGCCGGCGGACGGTACTACTACTTCAAGAACGACGGGCTGCAGAACCAGTTCGTGCTGTACCGCATGGATTCACTCAACGGTCAGCCGCAGGTCTTGATCGATCCGAACAGGTGGTCGACAGATGGCACGGTCGCCCTTGTGGGCACGGCGTTCAGCGACGACGGCCGTTACCTCGCTTACGGCGTGGCCAAAGCTGGTTCAGACTGGCGCCGCTGGCGGGTGATGGAAATCGAATCCGTTCTGTTGCTCGACGATGAGCTGAAGTGGATCAAGTTCGGCGGCGTCAGTTGGACCAGCAACGGGCGTGGATTCTTTTATAGTCGCTACGACGAGCCTCCCCAGGATGCCGAGTTTCAAAGCCTGAATCTCAATCAAAAAGTTTTCTACCACCGTGTCGGTACGCCGCAGTCATCCGACGTGCTGGTCTACCGCCGAGAAGACCACCCCGATTGGGGCTTCGTACCGAAAGTGACCGAGGACGGCCGGTATCTGATCATGACGGTCTGGAAAGGGACCGACGACAAGTACCGTGTCCTTTATAAAGACTTAACAGAGCCGTACGGCCTGCCGATCGACCTGATTGACAACTTCGATCACGAATACACATTCGTCGGCAACGACGGTCCGGTGTTTTATTTCAAAACCGATCTCGACGCGCCGAAGCGACGGCTGATCGCGATCGACATCCGCAAGCCCCAACCGAAAAACCCTCAAGAGATCATTCCCGAGGCTCAGGAGGCACTGACAAGTCTTTCGCTGGTCGCCAACATGTTTGTGGCCCGTTACCTTAAGGACGCGAAAATGCAGGTGAAGACGTACTCGATGGACGGCCAGTTTGTCCGGGAGGTGACGTTTCCGGGCATTGGGTCGGCCAGCGGTTTCGGAGGAAAGCGGACCTATACGGAGACATTTTACTCGTTTTCGAGCTTCGCCACCCCACCCAGCATCTACCGCTACGACATGCTGACCGGCCAGAGCAAACTCATTCGCCGCTCCAGTGCCAAGGCCGATCCTCAGCAGTATGAGGTCCAACAAATCTTCTACGACAGCCAAGACGGCACCCGCGTGCCGATGTTCATCGCCCACAAAAAAGGAATCCGGCTCGACGGCTCGAACCCGACGCTGTTGTACGGTTACGGCGGATTCAACATTCCGCTGTGGCCGAGCTTTTCCATCAGCCGGCTGGCCTGGATGGAAATGGGGGGCGTGTTTGCCATGCCGAACCTGCGCGGCGGGGGCGAATACGGCGAAGAGTGGCATCAGGCCGGCACAAAACTCAACAAGCAGAACGTCTTCGACGACTTTATCGCCGCTGCCGAGTGGTTGATCGAAAACGGTTACACCCGATCAGAGAAGCTCGCCATTCAAGGCGGCAGCAACGGCGGCCTGTTAGTCGGGGCTTGCATGACGCAGCGGCCCGATTTGTTCCGCGCCTGTCTGCCGGCGGTCGGCGTGATGGACATGCTGAGGTTTCACAAGTTCACGGCGGGCCGGTTCTGGGTCGACGATTACGGTTCGGCCGACAATCCAGAGCAGTTCAAGTCGCTGTATGCTTACTCGCCGTATCACAATCTCACGCAGGGAACGACGTACCCGGCCACACTGGTGACGACCGCCGACACCGACGACCGCGTCGTTCCCGGCCACAGCTTCAAATTCGCCGCCGCGTTGCAGCAGGCTCACGTCGGCGATGCACCGGTGCTGATCCGCATCGAAACCCGGGCCGGTCACGGGGCGGGCAAACCGACCTCTAAGATCATCGAAGAGGCGGCCGACAAATGGGCCTTCCTGGTCAAGGAACTGGGAATGAAGCTGGAATAATTTCGCAATCTGCCGGCGGATTCCCGTCGCCGCTTGCGGTTTAGCGGGTCGACATTGAAACGAGCGCTAAGCCGCAAGCGGCGGAGGACGAGCAGGCTATTCATGGCCAAATCGAAATATCTGACAGCGCCGCTGGCGACCACCGAAATGCCCCGGGGCATTCCCTACATCGTCGGCAACGAGGCCGCCGAGCGGTTCAGCTTCTACGGCATGAAAGCAATCCTGGCGATTTTCATAACGAAATATTTGCTCGATTCGTCAGGCAATCTCGCCGTGATGGGTGATGCCGACGCACGCGCCTGGGTCCACAATTTCGGCACCGCCGTTTACTTTTTCCCGATTCTGGGGGCCATCGTTTCCGACTGCCTGTTCGGCAAGTACTACACCATCATGATCCTGTCGCTGATCTACTGTGCCGGACACGCCGTGCTCGCACTGATCGACCTGCCCCTTCCTCTCGAACCGCGGGGAATTCTCTGGTGCGGGCTGGCGCTGATTGCCGTTGGAGCCGGCGGCATCAAGCCGTGTGTCTCAGCCCATGTCGGCGATCAGTTCGGCAGCCGGAATCAGTACCTGTTGTCACAGATTTTCCGTTGGTTTTACTTTTCCATCAATTTCGGCGCCAGCTTCTCGACGATTTTGACCCCCTTACTCCTGAAGTATTGCGGGCCGGCATGGGCCTTTGGGGTTCCGGGGGTCCTGATGGGTTTGGCGACGCTTGTCTTTTGGATGGGGCGAAATGTGTTCGTACACATTCCGCCGTCAGGTCACCGGTTCTTTGAAGAGACATTCAGCAACGATGGACTCCGCGCGGTCCTGAATCTGATTCCTCTGTATGCCTTCGTTGCGATGTTCTGGGCATTATTCGACCAGACGGCGTCGGCCTGGGTGCTGCAGGCGGAGTATATGAATCGATTCGTCATCGACATTCAGATCACATCAGATTGGCACCCGAGATGGGAAGTTCTTTCATCACAGATTCAGGCGGCCAATCCGTTCTTCGTCATGATCTTGATTCCCGCATTTTCGTTCTGGCTTTACCCGCTGATGGGACGATTTTTCGAAGTTACCCCGTTGCGGAAAATCGGTATCGGGCTGTTCTTGACGGTTCCAGCCTTTGCCATTCCCGCCTGGATTGAGATGCGCATCTCAGCCGGCGAGAGTCCTCACATTCTCTGGCAAATTCTGGCCTACGTGGTGATCACCGCCGCAGAGGTGATGGTGTCGATCACGGCACTCGAATTCTCTTACACACAGGCCCCCAGAAAGATGAAGTCATTTGTGATGGGGCTGTATTTGCTCTCGGTTGCCGCCGGCAACCAGTTCACCGCGAAGGTGAACGAATACATCGTCGAGCAGAAGAAACAGGGAATCGCCTTGCTCGAAGGAGCCAGCTACTATTGGTTTTTTACAGCTGCGATGGCCGCAACCTTGGTTCTTTACGTGGTTTTCTCCCAGTTTTACCGCGG
>CAUZTK010000357.1:0-3410 GCA_963582395.1 Planctomycetota bacterium
ACCCATCGAAGATATGCGGCGTGGGTTGATTCGGTCTGGATTGAACGCCATCCTGGTCATTCTGGTGCTGATCATCATGTTACTGTACTTTGTGCGACGCGGCCTAAACGATCGAAGCTTGAGGATTTGGACGGCTCCCACGGGTTCAAGCCGTGTGACGCCCGACTGAGAAGGCGATTTCGTCAAACGGGGATTTGCCGTTTTGCTTGAGTTGAGTATCGAAGGCCCGGATCCCCGGCAGCGTGTGAGAACGCGGCTGCAACCGGGCGAAACGTATCAAATCGGGCGCGGGTCGGAATCGGACCTCCCCGTTCCTTGGGATCTGTACATTTCGCGTTGGCACGTCTGTTTGAGCGCCGCTGCCGATCACGTTGAAATCGACAAGCGGCCCGATGCGGCGAATCCTGTGTTCGTCGAAGGGCGGGAAGTCGAACACTGCCGCCTGCGGGCCGGCGAGCACTTCGTGATGGGATCGACGTTGTTTCACATCGTAGCCGCCGCAGAAAGTCTGCCCTCACCGAGTGTCCCCACGGTGCAGGAAGTGACGTTTGATCCTCAGGAGTTGCAGAAAGTTCGTTTTCGCGACGCCGACAAGCGAATCGACGTCCTCTCGCATCTGCCCGAGGTCATCTGGGGGGCGCGGACCGATCCGGAATTCTACGATCGGCTCGTTCATCTGATTCTGACCGGCGTCACCAGTTGCGACGCGGTCGCCATTATCAAACCGGCCGACAAGCGGCAGGAGGGAATGGAATTGCTGCATTGGGAACGGCGTCGGGAAACTGCCGGCGAGTTTCATCCCAGCAGCCGGCTGGTCGACGAGGCTTTGCGCAAACGGAGACGCACAGTCCTACACGTCTGGGAGCCGCACAACCGCTCGGCTGACGCCTACACTGCCGTTGCCGAGTTCGACTGGGCCTTCTGCACGCCGGTCTCCGCCGCGTTGGGAGAACCGTGGGGGCTCTACGTCGCTGGCAGATTGGAGCGGACTTCCCTCGACAAGCGGACGTCCGCTGCCGACGGAGTGCAATTGCAGGCCGACGTCAAATTCACCGAACTTGTCGCCGAAATCATCAGTTCCGTGCAACGGTTGAAAAAGCTGGAGCGGCATCAGTCGGGATTGCGGCAGTTTTTCGCTCCGACAATTCTCTCGATTCTCGGCGAAGATCCCGACTCTGAGATGCTCGATCCACGAGAATGCGACGTGACCGTCCTGTTTTGTGATCTGCGTGGTTTCAGCCACCATGCCGAAGAAGCCGCCGACGACCTGATCGGCTTGCTCGACCGCGTCAGCCGAGCCTTGGGAGTGATGACAGACCAAATCCTCAAACATTCGGGAGTCACCGGTGATTTTCAGGGCGATGCTGCGCTGGGCTTCTGGGGCTGGCCGTTTGCCTCCGACGAGTCGCCCTTAAACGCCTGCCGGGCCGCGCTGGGCATTCGCAAAGCCTTTGCAGAGACGTTCGGCCGCGCCGATCACCCGCTGGCCGATTTTGAAATGGGAATCGGCATTGCGCATGGCCGAGCGGTTGCCGGAAAAATCGGCACCAGAGAACAGGTCAAGGTGACCGTTTTCGGGCCGGTCGTCAATCTCGCCAGCCGGCTGGAGACGATGACGAAGCAGTTACGGGTTGCCATCGTGCTGGATGAAACGACAGCCAACACCGTTCGATCCTGTCTCGATCCGACGGAAGGGCGAACCCGACGACTGGCAAAGGTCCTTCCCTACGGAATGGAAAGATCTGTCCTTGTCAGCGAACTTCTGCCGCCCGCATCGGAGTTTCCCGAGTTGACCGACACGCAGTTGGAGCGATACGACCAGGGGGTCGAACATTTCATCGGCGGCCGTTGGGAAGAAGCCTACCGTTGCTTGCACGAAATGCCGACGACCGATCTCGCTCAGGATTTTCTGAGCGTCCTGATCGCCCAACACAACCGGGTCGCGCCACCAGATTGGGACGGTGTCATTCGATTGGCCAGTAAGTAATACGATTTTAGCCGATCGCCTCTTTGTGCGCGTCAGCAGAATGAGATCGATCGTCACAGTCGTAGCGAATCGAACACCAAGGTTAGTCAACACGCTGTGCTGTACTCAGCGCTGCCTGTATGCCCGCACCGTCCGAGATCATAAATCGAATCGGTTCTAGCGATTACCACGGATAGCGACGATGCGGTTGTTAGGACCGCCCAGAAAAAATGTATCGTTTTGAGCACGTGGGCAAATTCGGGCTAGAGTTCAAGCGATTGGAAACTCAGCGATTCCAAACCTGCCCGATAACGGTTTTCGGACCGGAAGGTAAAAAAAACGTGACGCCGCCTGCGTGTGCCACCCATGAATTCGAACGACACCCTACAAACTGAACCCCCCGCAAACAGACTGAACTCGTTTCCCGAAAGGCAGGCGGGTCCGGATGTGCCGCCGCAACCGAGAATCGTGCCGCGCGGGCTGGAGATTCTGCACATCCTAAACGGCGTTTTCGACAACGAGGCGTTCGCCAGCAGCGGTCTGGTACCGGTGACCAAGAAGTTGGCGTAAGCGGTCTGCTTGGTCACGGCTTCACGGCGAAACAGCGCTTGCCCTATTGGTCCGCAACGAAAACGACTGACAATGAACCTCCAACGACCACGAATTCTGGTCATCGATGACGACCCGTTGTTCCGGAGTCTGATCGTCTCGTTGCTGCGCGACGAATATCAGGTCACCGTGGCCGGGTAAGGATCGGAAGGCTACAGCAAGGCCTTGGAACATCCGCCCGATGTGGCCGTGGTCGACATCCAGATACTCGGCTGGAACGGTTTGACGACGCTCAAGGCTTTTCGCATTCAGCCCGTTCTGTCCGGTGTCAGAATGATGATGCTCACCTCCGATGCCAGCAAAGACACCATGCTGCAAGCCATTCGCTTAGGAGCCGACGACTACCTCCTCAAGTCCAGATTTTGCAAGGAAGAATTCTACCGCAAGCTTGAGAAGCTCTTGAGCTGGAGCCCCGCGAATCATTGACAACTGCGGATGCTCATGACGTCCACAGCAACGAGCCTGACCACGCGGACGGTTCCGGCTAGAGATCTGTCAATCTTCGCATCAAGCTGACATGGGTCCTGGCTGATCAGCGCAACAACCGCTCCGAATTCAACGTTTTCTGGCCCTTGACTGTTTACGGACTGTGCGTTTTTTCGGCTGCCGGACCCTGCTGGTAGTGGCCATCTTGTCATACATCGTCAGCATAATCGTTTGTCCCTTTTTCAGGGGCGTACTCGGCGGGGGATCCTGTTCGTAGACACGGTAAACCAACTCTTGCTTCGGTGCGGGTTTACCTCTGGGAAGACTGATCTGAAATCCCGCTTTCATGAGTTCTTCTCGAAGCGGCTGGATGGTGGTCTTCCAGTGCTTGCCGAGCAACAACGGCATA
>CAUZTK010000358.1:0-3386 GCA_963582395.1 Planctomycetota bacterium
TGATGGGGCTGGAATCGTTCCGATCGACGAATCCCGATGATTGCGCTCGTCGGAACATCCACAAGCCGGCAGCGATCAATCCAGCCAGTCCGGCAACGCCGAGAAGACCACCGCTCGTCCAGACGTCGAGCAGAAGATTGTGCGGGTCGAGAATTTCTTCGCTCGACTCGGGCAGTTTGTGTTTCAGGTAATGTTGCCGGAAGTTCCCAGGCCCAGTTCCCAAAATCGGACGTTCTCGAACGACGTTCCAGGCCCCCGTCCAATACTGAGCACGGTAACGAAGCGACTTCGGTGCTTCGGTAACAACCTCCAGGTCAAATCCTCGCGTCAGCGCAGCTAGTGCGACCAGTCCCCCCAACAGCCCACAGACTGTCAGTCCGTACGCCAACCACTTCTTGGGCCATCCGGCACTGCCGCGTACTTGAAGCACGCCCCAGATGAGAAGCCCGACACCGAGGCCGAGCCAGGCCGTGCGGCTTTTGGTCAACACCAGACAAAACACGATTAGAAGGACCAACGATCCCCCAATGATCGACCCTCGCCAAGTGCGAGATTTCCGGCCTACGCTGATCAGCAAGCCCAGTCCTGCGATCAGCCAGACGATCAACAGCCCCGCAAACGTGTTGGCCAGCGCAAACGGTCCGGACGGCTCGGAACTCGACTGTAACCGCCCTTCAAATAACGAACGGCCAGGACCTTCCAGGGGAATGTTCTGCGCAAAGAACTCCGCTTGCAACTCGCGGATTCTCTGCGATCGCTTGATTAAGGCGTTGCGGGAGAGCGGCGCGGGCACCGTTTGTAATTGGTCCAGTTCGTCTCGTTTAAGGCTGTACTCGGCCCTCGCCTCGGGATAGAAGACATAGTGTTGCCAAAGGCCCAGACCCGCTAGGCAGATGGTCGTCGTGATCATGATGCTCACCAGTCGTCTGCCATCTTCCCGGATTCGCACGATCTGCCGCACGAGAAAGAACGAAAGGCCCAAAGCGACCCATTCCCAGAGCATGTTGATGGCCGCCCGTTTGTGGCCCAGCGTCGTGATCACATAGGCCGCCGACACGACGTGCCCGGCGACCAAAACCCAGACCGCCGCATCGCACCAATCCCAGCGGATGCGAACCGGGCCTTCACGATAAACGCTCCAGGCCCACAAGACTCCGACCGGCATCCAAAGCTGCACCAGCCACAGCGTTTCGCCCTCCGCCGCAGACTCGGCTGGAACCAGCAGCCGGGCCACCAGCAGCGCAGCGACTGAAGCCTTCACCAACACCGAGAGCGGACCTGCTGTCGAAACAGCCCGCTGATACAGTTGTGGCCGGCGTCTTCGCTTCGAAGCCGTCATCGCAATGGGTCCGGCATGGGCTGGAAAAGCTTTCAAGAACACCGGCGGCAACGGAACCGCCTCATAGTTTCCCGTTATTCCTGCGGCCGGCGGTTTCCAGAATTGCCACGATTGCCAACACGCAGACCACCAGCGCGATGACCAGCAGGGCCTCTGGCCAGCCGGGCAGCTTGTACAGCAGCAAGGCTCCCAAACCGGTGGTCAGAGTAGCCAGGTGAATGGTGAGCACAGCGTGCGCCGGTTTCAGGCCGAGTTCGACCAAGCGGTGCGAGAAGTGGCTCTTGTCTGGATGGAACGGACTACGCCGTTCCCGTAGACGGATCAGCATCACCGAACAGAAATCGTACAGAGGGACGGCCAGAATGCACAACGGCGCCAACATGACGTGCCGGCCGGTAACTTCTGGGCTTTCCTCGTAGAACGTCCCCAGAACCGTCAGCGAAGCCAGTAGAAACCCGATCAGATAACTGCCCGAATCTCCCATGAAAATTCGCGCCGGCGGTCGGTTGTGCCACAAGAACCCGGCCAGGCTGCCGGCGATCACCAGCAACATTCCCCCCACAAACCATCGCGGCTGGCTCACCAAGCCGAGCATCACGGTTGCAAACAGCAAGGTTGCAATCAAACCCATCCCGGCCGACAGGCCGTCCATGTTGTCCAGAAAGTTGAAGGCGTTCACCAACACCAAAATCCAAAGCACGGTGACCGTGATCCCAATCCAGTCCACCGAAACGAAAAAGGTCGCTCTGACGCCCGCCGCGGCCAGCGCACAGGCCACGCACAACTGGACCAGCAATCGCGGCAGCCAAGGCAGAGTTCGGCTGTCGTCGATCAACCCCATCACGGCCAAAATCGTCCCGCCAGCCAGAATGGCCCACATCTGTCCTGACTTGGACGCGATCCCGTCCAGATGGACTGCCAACTCACTGGGTAGCCATTGAGGCGTTTGAGAGAGTCGCGTGATCAGCACCGCGGCAAGCTGAATGGCCGACAGCGGAACGACAATTCCTAACCAAATTCCCACGCCGCCCCCCAACGCAGTTGGTTGAGCATGTACCTTGCGGGCCTCGGTGGGCCGGTCGATGAGGCCCCACCGCGGCGCCAACTTGCGCATGACGGCCGTCGCAGCTAGTGAGATGACCAGCGCTGGCACCACGCAGGCCGCAACAAACAACATCATCAGGTCAGAGGGCATCGGCACAGATGACAGATTTTCCTTTCGCCGAAGAGCATACTCCCCGGAGACCGCACGATCCGGGCGGGCAAGCTCGCTGGTTCAATGAATGGGTACAGTCTCACCCAATCCAGTCTCGCACAGTCCAACGCCGGCCGCAAAGGCCGAAATCGGCCTTTCAATTCGATTCCAGACGGTTCGCCCCCTGCGATGCCGATTGTGCGGGCGCACGCAACACCTCAAACCGCTGAGGCGGATCGGTCACGGCGGTGTTCAGGGAGGTCGAGCTAAAAACGACGGAAACCACCGCCAGCAGGACAACTCACGGTCCCGAACGCCGATTGAGGCACACAGCGATGTGGTCCTATCTTGGCTGAAACCCGCACTTGTAGAGATCGATATAAACAAAGGGTACATCACGGAACAGGACAATCAGCATGGGGGATGCTGACCGCCAGCCCAAAGAAATGGAACGGCATCAGGTGGAAAATGTAACGTTCCCTAGATCCGGCAAGCGAGCCTGCGATTAACTAGAGTCAGTTTCAAAACCATAAATTACTAAATGAATGACGGGTAATTTGCGTACCAGAGTGAGTGAAAGGAGACACTCACATGGTTATTTCCCTGTCAATGTGGCCGCCACGTCGGCGGCCGAATACGACAGGGTCCAGAACGGCCCCGAAACCGTTTCTCGTTGATTCCCAATGGGTTCTGATTAAAGACTTGCTGCGTGATCCACCAAAATTGAAGCGTGGCGGGCGTCCACGAGTTGCGGCCAGAGCATGCCTGGAAGGCATGCTCTGGATTCTACGGACAGGCGCTCGATGGCAAGATTTACCAGAACGATACCCCAGTCCTTCAACTTGTTGGCGG
>CAUZTK010000359.1:0-3374 GCA_963582395.1 Planctomycetota bacterium
TCATTACTTTCGTCGGTCAACGCCGGACATGTACTTCTGGAACATGTTCAATCAAGTCATGATCCGGCCGAAATTACTGACTTCCTTTCAGGATGATCTGGCCATCGTCGATTCAGTTGGCACTGATTCGCTCTTGAAGAAGAGAGGTCTTCCGGATGCGTCTGTAGGCTCCGATCATTTGCCGCTCTTTTTCAGCGTGAACCTTGCAGAAGAGGCGTGAGAAATGTCAGGTGCGTTGCAAAGTTTGTGGTCGAAGGAAATTGATGTCACCGATGTCCTGACGCCGCTGACCATCCTGCAATTCCAGCGGGATGAACTCAAAAAAAACAAATGAAGTTTTGCAAGCCGAGATTAATACCTGAATAGAGAGTGAGCAGATGATACACTGTTTCGACTTGGTTGCCACCCTGCTGAACATTTACCGGTATCGACTCCTCGAAGTCAACCACGACACCAAGATGGTGTACCCGGTCCGAGTAACCTCGGATACTTTGAAAGAGAAGTCGATCAAAGCATATTCTCAATCTGAGTTTGTCCAGGCGATCGCAAAAGTTCTGCAGTCACCTCGATCGAAGTCTGTCGTTCAGTCCTTGATTGCTCGCAGCAATGATACTCAGGCGCAAACTGCGACATGAGTCATCTGGTCATCAGTGTTTGAGACGCAGAGATCTTACTACCGTAATTCAATTGCTCGTTCGTGGAAGCTATGCCCAACAACCCCTGTGTGATCTTAAGCGCCTTTGCCGACGAGGCGGCGAATCGGAAGACGGCCCTGGAACAAATGTCGGCCTTGGCCGCCATCGGGCTGAATTATTACACCCCGCGGTTTGTCGACGTATTTGGCGATGGCCAGGTGAAACACGTTGTCGATTTGAACAAGAGAGAATACAGCGCGCTTAACCGCCTGCACGCCGAATTCGACATGCGAGTCACCAGCATCGGGGCACGCATCGGCAAGGTGAAACTCTTGGACGTCGACGACGGCTCACACAACAAGTACGTGCCGTTCGGGAAGTATCTGAAGACCGAAGTGGCCGCGACCATTCGGGCCGCGCATGCGCTGGATGCAAAGTTGATCCGCGGTTTTTCGTTTTACCACCCGCGGGGGACCGATCCCAGGCCGCACCTTCCGCAAGCGGCCGATCAACTCGGCCAGATCGTTGATCTGTGCGCAAGCAACGAATTGGTGTTCGGGCTGGAGGTGGAATCCAATCTGATCGGGCAAAACGGCCGGCTGCTGGCCGAGCTGTCGAAACAGGTGGACCACCCAAACATGGTCTGTATTTTCGACGGCGGGAACCTTTCGCACCAGGGATTCTCGCCGCTGGAATGCTTCGAGGAATATACAGCCATGCGGCCGTCGCTGGGCTGGATGCACGTCAAGGACTATCAGGCAAGCCGAAAGAAAAAATCGGCGCAACCGGTCGATGAGGAGGGCGACTGGAATTTCGTCCCCGCAAACGTGGGCGATTCGGGACACGAGTTCATCCTGCGCGATCTACGAAATCGTCTGCCGAGAATCGAACGCAAGCTGAAAAAGCTGGGCGTGCCCGGTTTTTTCCTCGAAGCCGAGCCGCACTTGAAAGGGGGCGGACAGTTCGGCGGGTTCAGCGGACCCGACGGCATGGGCGTGGCGGTCCGCGCTCTTTGCTCACTGCTCGATTACGTGGGCATCGATTACAATTTGCGCTCGTTTACCGACATCCAGGCTGCCCGCAGATTTTAGCCCGTGGGTAGCGGCCGGTCGGCAGTGACCAACTCAAGAGGATCGAATCCGTGATGTTTGATTTCGAATCACTCAAAGACCTGCTGGTCTGTCCGGAGTCGAAATCGAAACTGGTGCTCGACGGTCAGCGGCTGGTCAGCGTTGACAGGAGGTGCCGGCTTAGCTATCCGATTCGCGACGAGATTCCGATCATGCTCCTCGAAGAAGCGACACAGCTCCCAGAGGATGAGTGGCAAGCGGTCATGCAACGGCACAGCCGCGATCCCGAAACGGGAGACGGCATCGATGGCGAAGACGCCGAACTGCCTGCCGAAGAGGATGAATCATTTCGGGACGATCAAGGGTGAGGAAGCGGTCCATATCAAGCCGCGACGACTGTTCGCCAGGGCCAATCAGTTTTTCATTTTGCTGTCTCGGGCAGGGGGCTGGCCCAATCCAGAAAAGAAGAATCCGGATTGATGCAGATCGGTGGTGCTGAATTGTTTGCTGTTACAATGGGCCAGACCCCCTCGTCCGGTCGCGGCCCTCCAAGAAACCCGGCTGCGAAATCTTCTGGAATAAGAAGTAAGAGGATGCCGATGACTGTGACGCCCAAATCCATTCATGCGCGGTGGTTTCTGCTAACGGCGGCGATTCTCGTCTTCGGTTTTGCAGGAGGAGTTGGCCGCGCAGCCGACAAACCGGGGCCGCGGTACACTTTCCGAGCCAACCACGACCCGAACGGCATTGGCAAGTTCTACAAGGGGCGCGAGATTGCGCACGTGATGGGTTACGGTTTTCAGGGCCGCGCAGCCGACTGGCTGGAACGGGCAACCCGTGAGCAGGAAGAAAAGCTGTCGCTGCTAATCAAGTCGTTGAATTTGAAACCGGGCGACGTGGTGGCCGACATCGGCGCCGGCAGCGGCGTCATTTCGGTCCTGATGGCTGAACAGGTCGGTCTGAAAGGTCAAATTCTGGCGGTCGACGTGCAGCAGAAAATGCTCGACCGGCTGGCCCAGAACCTCAAACAACTGAAAATCACCAACGTCAAACCGGTCAAAGGAACGACAAAATCACCCCGGCTCAAGCCGCAGTCGATCGACCTGGCAATTATGGTCGATGTGTATCACGAGCTCGTGTTTCCGTACGAAATGGTGCAAGAGATTTCCAAGGCGCTCAAGACGGGCGGCCGTATCGTGTTTGTAGAATACCGAAAAGAAGATTCAAGTGTTCCGATTAAACTGGTACACAAGATGACTGAAGCGCAGGTCAAAAAAGAGATCGCTCAACCACAGTTCGGGCTCAAATGGAAAGAGACCATCGGCGTGTTACCGCGGCAACACATTGTCGTTTTTGAGCGAATTCGATCCGCAAGGACATCGACGAAAAGGAATTAAGGACATCGCATCGAAGTCGGCCGACTCGAAAAATTTGGCCACGGCGGCGCGCTGCCTCGTTCCCAGGGTCTCCTCTGTGGGGAGACTTATTCGGGGGTGTTTTGCGTCCTTTCTCAGCAGGCGACGCAGAATGTTGGAACGAGAGAAAGCGCGCGATCAGTGGTCGAAAGAAAAATCGCCGCCATCGTTCGAGGAGTGTGAACGATGGCGGCGACGGAACAAGTCGGACCGGAGAATCGGGTCTGGGACAGAACGGCCCGACCCGAGAACAG
>CAUZTK010000360.1:0-3358 GCA_963582395.1 Planctomycetota bacterium
ACGGCACCGGGGCGCAACGGCGGCGTCGATGCTGCCTCACGCCTCTTCCGCGGACGGGGAACCGCCTTTGGTGTTGGGCGAGGGCGGACGGAGCGCGACGATTGTTTTTTCTTGGCTGCCGCTGCGGACGATTTTGTCTGCCCCTTCGGCTTTGCCCGCAAATCGACCACCGGCTTCAACGTCGGAACCTCTCCGCAAAGGGGACATCGCCCGCGGACGTCCAACGGTTCGCCGCATTCGTTGCACAGCGGAACCGGCTGATTAGCCTGTTCCAACAACGACTGCCGGGACTGTCTCGCTGAAGACAACGTTCTCGCCGTGGGCGCTGGTTTTATACCAACATTGGAACGCGCGGGCCGTTCCGGAGACTGTGTTGTGGTAGGACTTGGTTTCGGTTGTCCGCGACTCGACCGAAGCATCGCCACATCGCCGTTTTCACCGGTGGGAGACGTCAACTGAGAAATCAAGTTTTCGTGACGGATAATCTCCGCCGAGGCCTCTTTGCCGCTGGTGACGTCTTTGGCGTCCACGTGAACCAGCGCCTGAGAATCGTACTTGATGGTCACCGCAATTTTGGAACCTTCAGGCAGTTGGGCCGGTAGTTTGTCGATGATGCACGCCCCCAACTTGACCGCCGGCTGATCGGCGGTGATGCTGCTCTCCACAATTTGCAGATGCACTCGACGCTGATTCGGCGTCACGGTTCCGAAGATTTCGGTCGCTTCGGCAGGTAGGGACGTATTCGGTGGGATGAGGTAATGCGGGACACGTTGGTTCGCTTTGGTATCGCGGACCAAAATTCCCAGCCCCCGCGAGTTGACGCTTTGCTGCCGAATTCGAGAAAGCCGCGAACTGGCCTCCTTGTTCAGAATCGAGCGGGCAAAATTGTTGTTCGTCAGCAGCATGCCGGCGTAATAAGTGGCGCCGTGAGCGATCGACTGGTCGGGCGAGATCGACGTATTGAGCGTGGTTCCGCTCAGTTGTTTCAGCCGATTACGGATCATCGGCATCCGTGAGGCGCCACCGGTCGTCAGCACAACATCGATATGTGCCCAGCCAATGCCCTGACTCTTGAGCATTCTCTTGGTGATCTTCGCCGTGTGCTCGACCAGCGATCTGGTCAGCTTTTCAAAGTCCTTCTGCTCGACCTGAAACGTTTTACGGCGACCGGCATGCTGGCAGGTGAGTGCGGCCCTCGGTCTGACCGACAGGGCCCGTTTTGTCTGCTCAACCTCTAGGGCCAGAAACTGCAAGCTGGACGGATCGTCCCGCGGGTCGTCGCCGAATTCATTCCGAAATTGATTGCAGATGGCATCCTGCAGCGCGAGGTTCCAGTCGATGCCGCCCAGATTCAAGTCGCCGCTGCCGGCAACCACGCTGACTTCGTCCTTACGATAACGGACCAGCGACAGGTCAAAGGTCCCCCCGCCCAGATCGTAGACCAGAATCATTTGCTCATCGGCCAGTTCGGTAAACCACAGCCCTGCGGTCCCCAGAACGTAACAGAGGGCCGCCGACACCGGCTCGTTGATCATGTCGACACGCTGCAAACCCGCCTGGTGACCAGCCGCCACCGTTGCCTGGCGTTGTTGATCGCTGAACTGCGCCGGGACGGTGATCACCGCCTGTTCAATTGAACCAAGTTGCTGCTGCGCGGCGCCGATGAGTTTCTTCAGAATCAATGTGGCGATATCGACCGGAGTGTATGGCTTGCCGTCGATCGTCCAATGCTGCTGCGGATCGCCGATGAACCGCTTCGAATTCTGCACGACTCGTTCCGGATGCACAATTGTGTTCCGCAGCGCCTCGGTCCCCACGACGACTTCGTCCTTGTCGAGCAACACCACAGACGGGGTCGACAATTCCCCCTCCTGGTTGGGAAGCGTGACCGGTTCGCCGTGCTCGTTTAGGTAGGCAATGCACGAATAGGTCGTGCCCAGATCAATGCCAATGGCGTGAGTGGTTTGCATGGAGAAGTGACTTTTCCATCGTCAGAGATGCAAGTTGCGGCTGGAAAGCTCGCATGGAAACCCGCGCGATACCATGGTAGCATGGGGCGGAGCGTGAGACCAGAGGTGAAGCTTTTCGACCCCGTGGTGTGTGTTCGTTTCCCGGGCAGCTCTGCCGAACACGAGATTCCGCCAATGGCCGGCCTTGCCGTATTGTTGTGCTTGATCGGCGTCGCTCCGCCGGGACCGGAGGTCGTGCTGAATCGTCCACATCCGCAGCTTGTCGCCAGTGATAAAAACTTCAAGAAGGCGATCCAACGGCCCCTGATTTCCGCGACGTGGTACAATAGCCGTCTCCGCTCGGTCCTGCAGCAGATCTCCGAATCGCAGCGGGTTGCCGTTCTGCTCGACCGCCGGATCGACCCCACGAGCAAAATCATAATCGACCAGAACGGTCAAAGCGCGATTGCCGTCATCCGGATGATTGCGGCTCGGGTTTCCGTCGACGTCAGCCTGGTGGGCAACACCGTTTGTCTCGGTCCGCCTAAGAGCATTTCCAAACTGCGGACACTCGTGAAATTCCGTTCGGACGAGCTGTTCGCGTTGGCTTCGCGGCTTACGCAAGGTCGTCTGCGCGAACTCTCCACCCGCCGAACCCTACACTGGAACGACCTCGACCGGCCGGCCGATCTGATCCGCAGGATCGCCGAGGGCTACAAGCTCAAAGCCGACGGTCTCGACCATGTTCCGCACGATTTGTGGGCCGGTTCGACGTTGCCCGCTGTCAACGCGACGGAAGCCCTCTCGATGGTGCTGATTCAATTCGACCTGACCTTCGCCTGGACCGACCGGGCCGCCGGCATCCGCATTCTGCCGGTCCCCGACGAAGTCTCCATCCAACTCCCGTATACGCCACGCGGAATGTCGCCCCGTCAGGCGGCACAACTATGGGCCCGGAAAATTTTCGGATTACACACCGAAGTCAACGGACAGCGGGTGCTCGTTCGCGGAACGATCGAGCAGCACGAAGCCGTGGAAAAATTGTTGAAACCCGACCGCAGGAGACGGCCCAAGAAGAACGTTCCCCGGCCGACGCCCTTGAACCGCCGCAGGTTTTCCAAGCTCAAGTTCGAACGCGTGCCAGCCATCACGTTGATTCAAAAACTGGAGACGACGGGCATCGTCTTCAAATACAACGTGAAACGACTTGCCGCTGCCGGAATCGATCTCAACCAGCCGATCAGCATCGACCTAAAAAACGCCTTGGCCGAAGAGGTCTTCGACGCGATGTGTCAACCGCTCGGGCTTCATTACAAAATGAGCGGCGTGACCGTCATCCTCAAGCCAAAGTGAACGGCCCTGGACTCGGCCCGGCTTTATTCTTGTTCGCGAACCTCTTGCGTCTTGGC
>CAUZTK010000361.1:0-3290 GCA_963582395.1 Planctomycetota bacterium
TGTCACGACTGTTCTTCGATTGAGCCGTTTTTGGCGACGATTTCGCATCGTCGTCCAAGCCGGCGGACGTCCACAGCGCGGCATTCAGGAACGTCAGGTAGACAACCAGGAATGCCATAACCATATTTCGTAACATTGCGATTCTCCGTTGACGAGATTTGGGGGCCGCTGCGCGTCGCGATTGCGTTCTTTTCCCTTATTCTGAAGGGTGAGTCTATGCAAGCCGCCGTCGCTTCGGAAGAGCAATCATGGTTTGTGAGATCGCGTAGGTTGCGCCACCAGCGGCCGGGTCAGTGTTTGAGCACCTTGTGCAACACTACGATTCCGGCGACCAGCAAGATGCCGTTGGCGATCCACATCGCCCATGCCGGCGCGACGGTTTCCGTTTTCGAGAGGTTCATCATCAGCAGTACCACGGGGTAATAGATCAGCAGAATCGGCAGGAAGCAGAGCAGAAAACTGGTCAGGAACTGTCGTCGCGGTCTGATGATGGCAAATGGTCCTCCCAGCAGCACGAAGAAGAAGCAACTGGTAGACATGGCGAGGCGGCTGTGGATTTCGGTGTCGAGTTTAGCCGCCTTTGCGCGATCGACCGACTGATAATAGCCGTAATCGATTAAATCCTGCTGACAGAGCCGCTCGATGTCGTTCAACGACAGTGCCAAGGCCATCACGACGTTCCGGCGATGCTCCCGGTCGCTGATCGTCCGCCGCAATTCGCCCAAATCGCTGCGAATTTTTCGGATGCTCAGATGCCGAGGTTTCGGGGGAGGAATGCTGTGTGATAGCGGAAAAGGCTGGTCCTCTTTCTCAAAAACTCCATCGCTTTGTCCGGGGATGCCGAATGCTCCGCGAACCAAGTGCAAAATAACTTCCTGTTTCTGCAAGTCGAATTCGAGTGTCGCTTCTTGCGCCTGGATCGTGACCGGTTCGCCGCCCTGCCGCGTATAAGTGAAAGTTGGACCGATCAGCTTTTTGCCGACGACATCCATGACCGAGATGGAATACCCGTGTTCTTTGTCGGTTACATGGTGAGAGCTTCGCAGTCGCTCGAGAAAAATGTCCTCCAGTGCCATGGCGATCGTTTCTTGAATGCGACCGACCGCCCAAGGAATAATCTGATCGGTCAACCACAGGGAACAGACACTCAACACCGCTCCCAGTAAAAAAGAGGGCCAGAGCAGAGACAGAATGTTGATTCCGGCCGCCTTGGCGGCGGTGATCTCCTGGTCCGCCGCAATTCGGCCGTAAACAACGCAGACCGTCAGCAGCAGCGTTGCCGGGATCGTAAAAGGCAGCAGGCTGAGAACAACGAACGGAAGAACCTGAATGATCTGGGCCGCCCCGAGCCCGCTTTCTTTGGCCTGGCGGACAATACCGACGAACACCAACAACACGGTCAGCACAATCAGCAGAAATGCGAAGTTCCGCACGATTTCTTTGAGAATGTATCGCTGTAACAGCCGCATGGTTCACGAAGATTCCAATCCAGTCGCAATCCGCTGCTGGTCGTTATGACGGGTTACGGTGGCGGTCAATCAGCATGGCATCGTGTCTGTCAAACCACGAATGTGGACGACGTGACCCGCTTAGCCTCAAGCGGCACCACGACATCCGAAGTTCACGGGCGATCGGTCTTAACCATCCAACGATCAAGGACATAGGTTCGATTCAGGCCGATATCGTATACGGAAAATGGAGAGTTCGGGTCAAGGTCAGTCGGCAGTTTGCGTGCACATTCTCCCACACTTCCCACTTTCCCAGACGTTTACAGGTGTCGTAGCGGGTCTGTGCGAACTGCTATTGCCACACTTCTATTTTGGCGACGCCAATGCCATTGAAGCTGCCCTTACCCACATTCCGAAACGATCAGGGGAGAGATCGTTTTGCCGACGATGTCGTCTGTACCTGTTAAGTGCTTGTTTGAGTCGGAGGTCGAAAGCGAATGCAAATTTTTGAAAACCTGAGCGACGATCAGCTTGCGCTGCTCGGCTGCGGTGCGGCTCTGCTCTTCAGCGGGACGCTGATGTCGCTGGGCTATTACTTCGGTCGCAATGGGCAATATCGCGACAACCTGCCAAAATTGCTGAATGTGAACACGGTTCTGCACCCGAAGCCTGCCGGAAACGAAACAAATGTCAGCCATGCCGCACATCGGCCAGACAAAGCGGCTTGACAGGGCTGCGCGTCAAAAATCGGACTGGCGATAAATCCTTTCGATTCGGACGAAGCCAGCACCTCAAATCCGCTTCGCCCACAAATCTCGGCATTGATGTGCGGCAGACCACGTGACATATGGTATGTGGTATACAGTGCCGTAATAAGTTCACATCAGAGCCTTGCCGCGATCGTATACACGCGTGGTCGAAGGAAGAGGACGAATGATCGAATCCAGCCAGCCTGCTGCCCGCTTGTCGATTCAATCCGATTTTGCTGATGATCCCGATTTTCGTGAAATACTGGAAATGTTCGCTGAGGCGATCCCCGAAAAACAGCGTGATTTGCAGAGTTCATGCCGTGACGGAGACATCGAGCAACTGCGAATATCGGCTCATCAGTTGAAAGGTGCCGGTGGGGGTTACGGGTTCCCCGACCTGACAAAACTGTCGGCCGCGCTGGAAGACGCCTGCAAAGCGGACGATTTTAGCCGCATCGACGAGACATTCGATGAACTGCTCGACTACCTCGATCGAATCACCGTTTAGTCTTTGTCTGGCAGATCGAGGTGGCTCGCCGCTCGACGGCGGAAGTTCTTGCCGCTACCGAGTCTCGGCCTACGTTGAGAAGCCGACCCCGGCAATCACCGCAGCCCGTCCGCTTTCCAGAACTGCTCTTGCAACCGGGCTGTTTGCAAGACACTATTGAGACTGACGTTCGGCGTGGCTGGCTTTGTTTGGGCACCACCAAAATCGGTTTGCCTTTCCAGAGCAGAAGCCGTGTACGGCGATTTTGTTCGGATCGTGAGCAAAACGAAAGCTCGAAGAGCATAAACACCAGGAGATCGAATGATGAAAGTCGTGGTTCGTGGATGTCTGGCTGTCGGACTGTTGGCGGCTGGTTACATGCTGGGGGCATCGGGGACCCTGTCTCCCGTCATCTTGCAGGCCCAAGACGCCGCTCAGGGACCCAGCGACGAGACCATGGATAAAATTCGCGAGGCCGGCAATGCCGTCAACGCGGCCATGGTGAGTCTGCAGAACGAGAGCCTCTACAAATCGGCCTTGGGCGGGGCCAATGCGTTTGCGGTGATGGCCGGAGGTATTGATGCGATTGCCGATTTAGAAGCCGGC
>CAUZTK010000362.1:0-3286 GCA_963582395.1 Planctomycetota bacterium
GACCGCAACGCGGCGAAGCAGGACGAATAGCTGAAGCATGTCATCGACACAGTGGTTGACCGGTTCAGCAACCCCGGTGTGGTCGAGCGGTTGCGGGACGAACTGTATCACCAGGTCAAGATGACCACCCGCAAGACGAACCCGGACGCCATCAGCAGACAGATGGGTTCCCTCGAGACGAAGTTGACGAAGGCAAAATGGCGGCTGCTGGAAGTCGAATCCGACATGGTACAGATCGTCAGTGATCACATTCGAGAATTGACCGGCAAACGCGACGAATTGCAAGAATTCCTGAAAGCTGCACAGACACCCACCAGAACGCGACTGGCGGAAGTGGACGCCAAGGTCAACAAGTCGATGGGACGCTTTGCACGATTGCGTGAGACGCTGCAACAGGCCGACACGGTGCACTTGTGGGAACTCTTGAGGCAGACCATCGACAAAGTGGAAGTCTGGAGCAATCCGGTTATGCGTGGACGGCGGCGGGTGTTCCAGTTGGAACGAGGCGTCATCCATCTTCGCAGTGACGAACTCAATAAGTTGTTGCTTTCGACGTGACAAACGATTTTGGCAAGCACTTCGTTTTTCATCGCTACGTCGGTCTTGCTGCGAACTGAGTCGCCAAATTTCGCCTTGATCATACTGAACGTGCTTTCGACGTTCGACCTCAGATGGTATCGGCTCAGATAGTCTTCGCGATTGAAGCTGGTGACGGCTATGTAGAAAACTGCTTGGCCCTGAAAAGTTAATTTTCCCTCTTCGGTGCAGTAGCTTGGCGACTGCTTCTCGTGACGAGTACCCTACTTGGACGGCGCCAGGCAAAGTGGCGCTGTCCAATTAAGCGGCGGCATGATCCAAATCTCGCCGTAATCAATCGGCTGTTCGGCGCGGTAGCCGTGATGTCGCAGCAATTCGAGAATCGCCAGAAAAACACCGACGATCCGAGAGCGTTCGTTGGTTGCCTCGAAGAACGAACTGAAGGCCACACGTCGTTCCTGGCGGACCCGGAGGGCGATTCGATCGATGTAGACCGAAATCGGGGTGTCGTCGTAGCGAATGCGTCCTTCTTTCTCAATGACTTTTTTTCGCAGAACCCGCGACAGAGCACTGACCAGATCCCAGAGCTCGACCTCTTTAATTTTGTCGGCCGAAGGGTCGTTTCCTTTGCGAGGTCGATCGTCGCTGAGCCGGGGATACCGCTCCTGCCACCGAGCTGCCCGTTCCTCGAGCGCCTGGGCCGCGTCCTTGAACTTCTTGTACTCCAGAAGCTGCCGGATCAACTCGCCGTGGGAATCTTCGGGCAATTCCACTTCCGGCTGCTGTTTGGGTTGCGGCAGCAACAGGCGGCTCTTGAGTTCGATGAGCGTGCTGGCCAGCACCACAAAGTCGCCGACTAAATCGAGGTCGATCAGTTCCAGAACTTCCAGATACTCGACAAACTGGGCCGTGACGGATGCCAGAGGCAGATGTAGAATGTCCAGCTCGTTACGGCGCACAAGGTACAGCAGCAGGTCGAGCGGCCCGCAAAAAATGTCCAGTTCAACGCGGTATGCCGTAGACATGTCTCGGACGAAATCAGGGCGTGATGAAATGTCGGTCAAGAGTTCTGCTAAGCGACCAGTCACCAGTGGGTGAATCGCTGCGGCGGCGAATCATATCTCAGGGGTGGCCTTTTTCCCAAGAGCGATTGCAAAATATCGACCGTAGCGGGTTGGGGCCGGCGGTTTTCGACAGGCATGAATTCGCAGTACGGGATCCCTCTTCAGCGGCCGCGTTCGGCCCTGATGATCGACGCTGACCGGGTGAATTGGTATGCTGGCGGCCTTGCCCTCAGATGTCCGTAATACGTCCCGCTGAAACGGAGGAGACATGCCGACTTTCACTGCCGATCAACTTCACGACCTTGCCGTTCGGGTTTTGAAAGGGGCCGGTGTTTCAGCCGGCGACGCCGACCTCGTCGCGACTGAACTGAAGGATGCGAACCTGATGGGGCACGACAGCCACGGCGTGATGCGGCTGATGCAGTACGTCGATTACGTGGAACGAGGCATTATCAAGCCGGATGCAGGTTTTGAGGTCGTCGTCGAGAAGTCATCGTTTGCCATCATCGATGGCCACTTTCATTTTGGACAGGTGACCGCGACGAAAGCCCTCAAAATCGGGCTGGAAAAAGCCCGCGCCGCAGGAACATCGACCGTTTTCATCCGTAACTGTAATCACGTGGGTCGTCTCGGCTCGTATTCCCAAAAGGCTGCGCTGGCTGGTTTGGCCAGCATGATGTGCGTCAACGGACCGGGAATCGGCGGTGTGGCGCCGTTTGGGGGCATCGACCGCCGGCTGGGGACGAATCCGATCTCAATGTCCGCTCCGCGCGGCGACAGGCCGTTCGTACTCGACATGACTAGCAGTGCATCGGCTGAAGGGAAACTCCGTGTCGCCTTTCAAAAGGGTGAAATGGTCCCGGAAGGCTGGCTGATCGACAACCAGGGCAATCCGACGACCGATCCCGCCGAATACTACGCCGACCCACCCGGCGCTCTCTTACCGCTGGGCGGTCCGCTCGGCTTCAAGGGTTTTGGTCTGTCGGTGATGATCGACGTTTTCGGCGGTATTCTCTCTGGCAGCGGTGTCTGCCGCGAAGATGTGCTGCCTGGAGCCAATGGGGTTTGGATGTACTTTCTCGACATCGAGCAGTTCATCGCTCGCGACGAATACGACGCACAGATTGAAAAATATGTCGCCTTCATCAAGGGATCACGCCGCATGCCGGGGGTGGAAGAAATCCTGATCGCCGGGGAAATTGAAATTCGCCGTCAGCAGCAACGTCTGGCCGACGGGGTTGCCGTTCCCGATGAGACATGGCGGCAGATTCGCGAGCTGGCCACACGGCTCGATGTTTCGCTGGAGGGGCTTTGATCTCGGATCTGCCGGGTTTCTATGCCCAGGGTATTTTGCTCTGTCCGGTCCAAATTCGAAAATCACAGCGAAGAACACGTTTCGGCCGGATATTTCCAAATGGCCATGCCAGATGTCCGCATTTGCCGCCAAACGGACGTCCCTCTGTTGAGGATGCCGATTAAGTTTTCCGATGATCTTTCGCGTCGCGAATCGGCATCCGAAGCCCCAAGAAAACACCGAATGCCGACGACAACACTCCTCTGGGTGATTCCGTACCCGCATTGCGGCGGGCGACTTCGATTGAACGATGCCGCATTGCTTGGGGCACGGGGCCGATGCCCCTTCTGTCGCCGTATGCTCACCCTCAAAGTCCCGAGGGCTGGTGAGT
>CAUZTK010000363.1:0-3262 GCA_963582395.1 Planctomycetota bacterium
GGGGATGTCGTTGTGTTCTTTACGCCAATCATCCTGAAGCGGTCCGGAAATTAGGGACCGCTCGTGGGTACTGGTTTGACGTTGGATCGCCCGGCTACACGATGAGGGAGAATATCTGTTCGTCAAGCATCTGGGCCGCTCGCCTATTTCGGTTGCATCGGCACTGTTGCTCGGTGATCGCTCGGCGATGACCCACGACGTTCGAGCCACGTTCGCCGAAAGCGGTACGATGCATGTTCTGGCCATCTCCGGTCTGCACGCCGATATCTTGTCAGCTTTTTTTGAGGTCTGTGTCGTGTGTTGAATCTCTCGGTCCAGACGTCGGCGGCAGTTGTCATCACGACGGTGATTGCCTATGCCTTGATCGCCAATGGCCGCCCACCGGTGATCCGGGACAGCTTGTTTGTGTTCGTGGCCGCAATCGGCCGCATCTGGTACCGGCAGACATCTCTGGAGAACGCGCTGGCCATTTCAACCGTTCTGGTGCTGGCATGGAACCCGAGCGATTTATTCGACGTCGGTGCCCAGATTTCATTTTTGGTGGTTCTGGGAATCATCGTCACGCAGTCGTGCTGCGATTTCGTTTTGGACAGATCAAGCACAGTTCGTTCACATCGGGGCGGATGAGCCGGGACGAGGACGCCAGTTGCTGCGGGCTGGGGGACGTTGGATCGGAGAGGGTTATCTGCTGGTGATTGCGATCTGGATCTTTACTTTGCCTTTGGTCACCGCACGCTTTCATCTTTTTTCGCCGATGGGTCAGTTGATCAACGTGTTGCTGATTCCAGCGGTGTGTCTGGTGTTATGGCTGGGTTACGCATTTCTGTTCTGCGGATTTTTGATTCCGCCGGCCTCATCATTGTTCGGCTTTGCTCTCGATGGGGGGTTGCAATTTCTGCTGGGCATTGTAGAGCGGGCGGCCGGACTGAATCTGGGACATTTGTACGTTCCCGGTCCCGCCGGTTGGTGGCTGGTTGGCTATTACGTTTCTACGGCTCTGTTGATGGCCGCGCCGAGGTGGCCACGCTCCCGCCGGCTGATTTGGCGTGGACCGTTTGCAGGCTGTTCGTGGAACTGCTGGCGGAATCGAGGTCGTCCGATCTGCGTTGTACGGTTCTCGACATGGGGCACGGCTGTTCGGTGTTCGTGGAATTTCCTAACGGCAAAATCTTGTTGTACGACGTCGGTACGCTGCCAAGTGGAATTCGCGCGCAGCGAACGGTCGAGGCGGCAATCTGGCACCGGCGGCGCTCGCAAATCGATGTGGTTATCGTCTCGCATGCCGACATCGATCATTTCAATGCGGTTCCCGGACTGATGCGTACGGTCCCCGTCGGCTCGGTGATTGTTGCCCAATCGTTCCTCGACTTTCAACAGCCGGCGGTGGTCATACTCTGCAAAACGGCCAATGAAGAAAACGTGCCGATTCGATTGGTGCAACGGGGAGACCGGCTGGCAATCGACGGCTCGGCACAGGTTCGCGTGCTGCTGCCGGACGGCGGCCAGCGGTTCGACAACGCCAACAGCATTGTCTTGCTCATCGAATACGCCGGTCGCACGATTCAGCTGGCCCGAGATCTGGAGGGCGCCGGACTCCGTCGGTTGCTTGAAACTCCATCGGGAAATATCGACGTCCTTTTTGCACCGCACCACGGCAGCCTCAAAGCCAATCCCCCCGAGTTGGTTCGTTGGGCCAATCCGAAGTGGCTGATTGTCAGCGGGCACGATGGCAGAGTTTTGCCGACCCTACAAAAAGTCTATCGACCGACAACGCAAACCATCTCGACACACAGTCACGGCGCGGTGACGTTTGTCATCGACTCGCGAGGAAAACTCCGAATCTCGGCCGTTCGCCGGCCGATACCGCATGAGATCAGAACCACCATCGACGAAACCTAGTTCCCAATCTCCGGTTTGGAAACGAGGTCGATCTGCCGCTTGCGGCATAGCGGATCACAAGATCATCGTCGCCAGATTGGAAGTGGCCGGTTCACTGATCGAGTATCTGTTTCAACTGAGCGGTCGTCTCATCCGTTGTCGGATAGATCAACGGCAGCGTGAACTGTGGCGGTTCGTGATGGCTTCGTTGGGGCAGTCGGGCTCGAGTGACTTCGTAGCTGCCGTCTTGCCCGTGCGACAAGGCCAGTAGATAGTGCTCGCCATTCTCGGCTTTTGTTTCGGCCAGATTGTCGATGATGATTTGGTTGGGAAGGTCGTCCACTTTCCAAGCCTGTTCGATGATTGCCGTGCCCACAGTGACGTCGACAACTCGCCCCGTCAGGACGAAATCGGCTTGTCGGATTTGTGCCTGGTTGAGTGTTACGGGATTGGCCGTCAGCCCGGCCAGCGTTCCCAACCCAATCAGCCAACAGGTGGTCAGCCCAGCGGCAACGACCAAAACACGCCGGAAGTGAGTGGCGGGGAGCGTTGCACTCACGAGTTGTTCCGGCTGCGGGGCGACGGTTGCTGCCGCAGCGCGTCGAGCGGCTGACTCGTGCTTTCTCTTACGGCGGACCAATGCAGATCGACTCCCTTTAACCGACTGGATCACCGTTGTGTTTCGGCGGAGCGTTTTGGTTCAGGCGACACCGGCCGCCGCCCCGTCTGTGAAACGGTCATCGAACAGGCGTGTGAACAACTTTCGTGACGTTTAGTGACGCTGGAACGCGCTTCGTGTGTCGATCCGATAATCTCGATCGAACACGTCGTCGAAATCGTAGAGCTCAAAAAAATCACTCAACCGATCGCGGTCGGTCTTTCGCATTTTGCCGCGTTCGACCATTTCGAAAACAATCCGTCCGAAATCCTCTGTGGAACGGATCCCCCAGTTTTTGAATACGGTTCTGGTCATCAGCCCAAACTGTTCGAGGGCCATCTGCCTGATTCCTTCGAGCAGTTCCTGTCCCGAAATATGGGTGTCTTCGTCATCAGTATCGGCCATCTCCCTGATACGGCACAACTCCTGCTGCGTGTATCGTAATGCCTGAAATACGAACTGATAGGCATCCTGGTGGTAACGCAGATTCGAAACTGCGGAATTGCTGGCTGTAGTCATTGCGACGTTTCGTTTCTGAAGCCGTGAGTCGTCTAGTGGCTGATCAAATCTGCGACATCATACTATATACCAACAGGCGACCGATCTGTAGAGGTAGTTCCAACGACTTTCAAGATTGAATCTATTATGGGCATGTGAACTAATGAATACTTGAATCACCTTCGCTCCGACCCGCTGACGACCGTCAGGATGTCACCCTCGTCGGTC
>CAUZTK010000364.1:0-3237 GCA_963582395.1 Planctomycetota bacterium
AAACGCTGACAGAACAAGCCGAAGAAGCCATGTCCCGACTTTCCCTTCTTCCCTTACGTCATCCGATATGCTTGATGAACGGCAAATTGTCGAGTTAAAGGCGGAGGTGGCGTTGTTGCAGAAGTCGCCTCAGAATTTCTTGCAGCCGCCGTCCCCGCAGCATCAGCACGCCAGCCCGGCCACGGAAAAGCCGACATCGAAACGAAAGCCAGGCAAGTCAGCGGGGCCTCCGAAGCAGGAGCGTTCGCTCAGGTTGGAGATGGGCACAGCAGCGCTCAATCTCTTTCCTGCAATAGCTTCCGCAAAGCGGCCGTGGCCACCGCGCCAACCGCCCCGCGTTCCAGGTCGAGAACCACACCGTAGATTTCGCGTGCCGCTTCGACCGACACTCGATCTTGCCGCACGTCTTCCAGCACCCGATCCGGATCTCGCTCCCAGGGCGGAAAGAAACCACCTCCGCCCGGCAATCGCAAAGTCACTCGCTGGCCGGGCTGCAATAGGTATTTGCCCTTAGGGTGAGGTCGTTTGCCATCATCCAGCACCACTTCGCCCACAGCCCCGTCCTGCCCGCCTGCAAACCCCCGGGCTGCGTGCTGCGTGCGGTCGTACATGCAGGAGTGCAGCACCGGCCGGTTGTTAAGCACTTCCAGCACCATCTCCAGTCCCCAGCCAACGCATCGCCAAGGCATCTGTATGACCGTTTTAGATCCTCTCGTAGGAAGCACAAAACCACGTCCGAGAAGTTAATGGCCATCCTCGGCCACCCAGTGCGTTTCGGAGCATATCCAAAGGACCGGCTGACTCAACTACTTCGACTTTGCGGATGACTCGATCAGCGCTACGATCTCGCTTCTCACATCTGCCGGCAGAGTCGGCCAAGCCTCAATGACGAGCTGCAGATCGGGTTGATCCAACCGAGACGTGACATCAACTGCACCGGATTCTGCACCGCCTGACCTCGAAATCCCTGTTTTCATCGGGGAAGTTGGGGACTGTTCGAGTCCCTCTCGCCCGCGCCGCTCGGGGTACACTAGCAGCCGAAAGCGAATTGGCTGAACGCGAGAAGGACCTGGCCTACGAGCGAGCGGCACTGGCGCTGCTTGAAGCGGGCAGTCGACTGGAGGATATCGAAGTTGCCCGGGCCACGGTGACGCGATTACGCGAGGGTATTTCCTATTTCAAAGATACCAGCCGCCCCACTCGTAAAGAACTGCGTCCCTCTTAATTCAGCACTAGGTGGGCTGACTGCATGAACGCATCGGGACACCTGATTGAACTGGGGACTCTGGCCGCCTATCTGGCCGTTCTGCTGTGGATCGGCGTTCGTTCGTCGCGGTGGGTGAAGACGTCGGCCGACTACACCCTGGCGGGGCGAAACGTCCCGTGGGTCATCGTGATGGCCACGACAGCAGCGACGATGATCGGCGGCGGCGCATCGGTGGGAATGGTCTCGCGCGTGGCGGAAATCGGAATCGCCGTCGCGGCAGCGGGCTGTGCGTGGTTCTTCCGCAGCATCGCCGATACTCTAGAGTTCGTCTACGACTTCTGGTCACCTACGATGATTCTGCCGTTCTTGGTTGCCGTATTCTGGTATCGCGAGCGTCGCATTCACGCGGTGGTCGTCTCGATGATCGTGGGAGCAATTTCGGCGGTCGTGTGGCGTTTCGTACTCGGTTCGCCGGGAGACATCGGACCGGCGTCGTAATGGCTGCATTGGCCTACGGAATGACTTTGATAATTACGAACCGCGAACCAACGAACTGGCTGTTTCAGCCCGGACGAGAAGCGATGCCGGTTGACGAAGCAAAGGGGTCGTTATGATTCCCGTCTGGATTTTGACAGTTCTGCATTACACGGCACTCGTGACGGCCGTCGTGGTGTTGGTGTTGATCGGATGGCAGTATCTGGGAAAGCAAGGAAGCCCACAGATTGAAAAGGAACGCGATGAACCTGCCGAAAAGTGCTGACGTTGTTGTGATTGGAGGCGGCGTGCTCGGCACGAGTGCGGCGTTTCATCTTGCTGATGCCGGGCGGCAGAACATCGTTCTGATCGACCGTGGGCCGATCGCCAGTGGAACAACACCGTTCGCGGCCGGTCAGACCGGCTATCTGAACACCGATCGATTCGCGATGGAGTTCGGCACGTATTGCATCGAGTTCTTCGAGCAGTTTGAAGAACGGACCGGCTATGCGATCGATTTTCGGCAGTCTGGCAGTCTGCGAATCGCATTAACCGAGCAGTACCAGGGTGACCTGAAAGCCCGTTGCGCGGCGGCGCAGGGATTGGGGCACGACGTCGAATTCATATCGCCCGGCCGCGCTCGGGAACTCGTCCCGCTCGTCGAACCGCCCGACGATTGCCGGATCTTGCACATCCCGCGGGATGGCTACGTCGAACCGAAATCGGTTGCCGTCGCCTATGCAGCGGCTGCGCGGGACCGCGGTGTGGCGATTCACACACGGGTTGCCGCAACCAATCTGGATGTTGTCGATGGCCGAGTTCGCGCGGTCCGCACGTCGGAAGGGAAAGTCGAGACCGAGTGGGTGGTGCTTGCGACCGGTGCCTGGACGCGACAGTTCGGGCAACAGTTGGGTCTCAATTTGCATGCAGTCCCCGTTCGACATCAGGCGTTCGTGACGGCTCCCATGCCCAACGTATTGACGGTGCAGCCCATCGTCCGCGTCACCGAACCCCAGGTTTACGTGCGACAGGAAGAGGGGGGCCTGCTGGTGGGCGGCTACGGTTACCAGCCGCTGAGTTTCGACATGAATGACTTCCCCGCCGACTTCGAGATCCCCGCCCTGCAGGCCGATCCCGTTTACTACGAACAATTGACCGAGGCGGCGACGAAGTTCTTTCCATCGCTGCGCGATGCCGTCGTCGTCAAGGAACTGCGGGGGCTTCCCACGATTTCACCAGACGGAAGACTGCTCGTTTCCGAATCCGATCAGATTACCGGTCTGATCGTGGTTTCAGCTTGTGGGGTCGGCGGCATCGATCGCTCACCCGGCGTCGGCCGCGTTGTCGCAGAAATCGTCAGCGGGCAGCAGACATGGCTGTCGCCTTGCGTTCTGAGCATCGACCGTTTCGGCGACGATTACGAGAGCGATACACTCTTACGCTCCCGCTGCGTGGACGTCTACGCCCATCATTATCACGACATTTATTGACCGGGAAGATGGACCAGACTGTAGTCGAAAATGTGTTGCGAATTCCAATCGCTGAACCCGTAGGGT
>CAUZTK010000365.1:0-3230 GCA_963582395.1 Planctomycetota bacterium
GTATCCCACAGGCAGATGGTCGCGTCGCCGCTTCCGGTAGCCACGATCTTGCCGTCGGGCGAGAAGGCCAGTGACTTGATGAGTTTGCCGTGGGCGTTCTCGACCGACCGAATCTCTCTGCCGGTTTCGACGCTCCAGAACCTCAATGCCCGGTCTCCGCCGCCCGAGACGATCATATTTCCGCTCGGTGAAAATCCAACACATTCCACCCCGCCGGTATGGCCGCCGAGTTTTTTCAACGGCTTCCCGGTGGTTGTGTCCCAAAGGATGAGGGAATTGTCCTGACCGCCCGAAGCCAGCCGTTTCCCGTCGGGAGAAAACGCGACGCAGTAGACCGTGCCGGTATGGGCTCGCAACGTCGTCGGCCCAGCGGAACCGTCGGGAGACCACAGTTTGACCGTCTTGTCGTAACTGCCGCTGGCAAACGTTTGACCGTCTGGCGAAAACTCCACCGCTGCGACGTACATTTGATGACCGGCGAGCGTCGCTTTGAGACCGCCGGTGACGGGGTTCCACAATTTGACGGTGCTGTCGAGCGCCGCAGATGCCAGTAGTCGACCGTCTGGCGAGAAGGCGACCGACGAGACACCGTCGCCGTGTCCTTTCAGTCTGGCCCGCATTGTGCCGGTCCGCAGGTCCCACAGCTTGATCGTGTTATCGAGACCGGCAGAGGCGAGTGTCTTACCGTCCGGGGAAAACGCGACAGCGAACACCGCTCGGCCGTGTCGCATGACCGCCCTGTTAGCGTTGGCCGAGGCGGTTGCGACGTCGTTGGCAAAGGCCGTCGAGAGAAGCGATAGCGAAACGGCGACGGCAAAACAACTCTTGCGCATGCACCTCGCCCTGTCAGTCAGACCTTGTCATTGGACGACGGCCGGGGTCATCGGCACACGCCCCGTCACCCTGATTCCGGTTCGCTTTGTCTCACACGAGTTCGCGCATCGGTTGATAACTGTTGTGCTCGACGAGGTACTGCGGGCGGCCGTTCAGGTCGCGAACGGTGGCCGTGTTGATATCGATCCCCAGGCTGCGGTACAGCGTGGCAAAGACTTCTTGAAAGTGAACAGGACGGTCATGAGCATGTTCGCCGAGCGAGTTCGTCGAGCCTATGACCTGACCAGTTTCTATTCCGCCGCCGAACAACAAGGCACTGCTGACGCGGGGCCAATGGTCTCGGCCGCCGTTTTTGTTCACCCGCGGCGTTCGTCCGAACTCGCCCCACACCACGACCGAGACGTCTTGGTCCATCCCTCGATCGCGAAGATCGTCCAGCAACGCTGTGACCCCCTGATCGAGCATCGGGAAATGCTCGCGGGCGTTTTCAAAGTTCGTCCCGTGAGGGCGGCCGTGCCAGTCCCACCGGCCGTAAGCCAAGGTGACAACCCGCACACCCGCTTGCACCAGTCGTCGGGCAACCAAGAAATAGTCGTTCAAAAGTGGGCCGGCGTCGCCGTAACCGGCCGGTTCATCAGAGCCCCGGCCGTAGCGGTCGCGAAGCCGCGGGTCTTCCTGGTCGAGGTCGAGCGCGTCGGCCAGTTTGCTCGACGTGAGAATGCCGAACGCCTGCCGATGGAAAGCGTCGAGGCCCTCCATAGCTCCGACGGCGTCCAGGTCACTGCGCAATCGATCGAGTTTCGCGAGCAGGTTTTGGCGATCGCCGAGTTTGCCCAGCGTGATTCCCTGCAGCGTGAGATTGTTTTTCCCGTCTGCGTTGGGTTTGAACGGGGCATGCGCCTGTCCCAGGAAGCCCGGCTGGCCGGGGTCAGACCAGGTCGACGTCCTCATTTTCGGCGACAGGCCGATAAAAGGCGGGATGCCCGATTCAACCGATCCCTGAATTTTCGAGACGACCGAACCGAGCGATGGCCATCCGCCGGACGGCTGGTTCCGTGATTCCTGACCGGTCATGCACTGAAACGACGCGTGCCGGCCTTCGGAACCGACGATCGAACGAATGATCGCCAACTGGTTCATACGTTGCGCCATCATCGGCAGGTGTTCGCAAATCTCGATGCCGGGGACCTTTGTGTGGATGGGGCGGAATTCCCCGCGAATTTCAGAGGGCGCGTCCAGCTTGAGGTCGTACATGTCCTGATGCGGCGCTCCGCCCGACAAAAAGATCATGATCAGCGACTTGCGGGAACCGCGAATGCCGGACTCCGCTTCGGCCCTCAGCAACTGTGGCAGGCTGAGGCCGCCCATCGCCAGCGTGCCGATTCGCAGAACGTTGCGGCGAGTCAAGCCGTCACACAATCGGTACCGATTTCCAGCGATTGTCAGCATGGAAGTCTCCCCAGACAGCGTGTACGCCGAATCATCTTCGACCGGCCTACGCAGGCTGATGCGTCTATGAGAATTCTAGCGGAAAGCTCGTTGTGATTCAAAGCGAGATTGACTCAAGTCGGGATCGTTCAGTCTACCATGTTCGGCCGGGTTCGCTGTGCCGCATTGTGTTTTGCCCTCGGCTCTCGGATTGTCACTGACTGATCAGGCACGTGGGTGTGAACGTTCAGACATCCAGGGCTCTTTTCAGAATGCCGGGCAGTTCGGCCGAGAATCGGCTGCGGGGCAGCACTTCGTCGCAGCCGGCGGCCCGGGCGGCGTCGAGATGAGCTATCCGGACATGGGCATCGAAAGCAATCACCCGCGGCCGATTCTCGACAGGCAGTGTGGCCATCATTTCTGAAACAGAAAGCCCCGGCGTTCCCAAATCGAGGATTAAGCAGCGATACGAATGCCCGGCCAGTTTGGCAATCGCTTGCGAGACGTCTCCTTCAAGCTCGACTGACAGTCCCCATTGAGCGGCCGTCCCGGTGACTTTGCTGCTGAAGAACAGGTCCCGGCTGACCATCAGCCCGGCCGCTGGGGACTGGGAACGAGTCGTCGCCATGCCGGATCCATTTTAGGAAAGGTGGTCGTTTTCAGTTTGCCAGACAGATCCCAGGGATTTTCCGAAATCCCTGGGATCTCAGAGCTGCACGGTTCCGCCACTCGAACGATGAAAATGCACATGCTTCCAGATGCCGTTCTGCCGCTGCCAGACCCGCGTCTCTTCAGCGGTGGTGGTGCTGGTTGACCGCTCGCCCTCTTCTATCCGTTGCGTCAACCGGACGTAGGTCACCACGGCCACGTCGCCCATGATCCGGACCTCGGGCGCACAGATCGTCGATCGCTGCGGCTGACCGGTTCCTTCCCCCTGGAAATAGAAGTGGTGAAAATCCAGGCCATGA
>CAUZTK010000366.1:0-3219 GCA_963582395.1 Planctomycetota bacterium
CGATGTCCACGTTGTGTTCTCGCAGAATCTCTTTGATGCGCCGGCCGATCTCCTCTTGGTCGAATCCCTTGTACATGAGGACCAGATGCGAGCTCGGCAGGCGCGACAAAAGATCGGCCCAGACAGCCAGCACATTCTGGTTCACCTTGCACGGATTGTTAAAACAGCCGAAGGTGACATGTCCCGCCGACAACGCCGGCAGCGGCCCAACATCTGTCGCATAATCGAGTGGCTCGTAGCAAAGATACCCGTCCGGCAGTCGCAGAATATGTTCTTGATAGTCCGGTTCCGCATCGGCGGGGACGTGAAAACGGTCGGCCAGCAAGTAGTCCATTGCGGTCAGCCCCGTGGTGCCGACGTATCCCATCCACGTGATCTGCACGGGGGCCGGTTTGCGGGCGAACACCGGCAGCCGGTTGTCGTCGGTGTGACCGGTCAGGTCGAATAGAATGTCAATTTGGTCTCTGCGAATCTGATCGGCCAGTTCGTCATCGGCGAGTTGACGGATCTCGCGCCAGACATCGGCCGCCAACCGTATCCGCTCGGTCTGTCCGTCGGGACGGGGGCGGTTTGAATAGCAAAACGTCTGAAAGCGCTCCCGGTTTAGGTGCTCCAGCACCAGGGCCAGGAAGATGCCGACCGGATGGTAACCCAAATCGGGCGAGACAAAACCGACTCGAAGCGATCGCTCGGGATCGCGGTCGTTTGCGAATGGCCGCTGGAGGTGCATCAGAGGCTGTCCATGCCGAGCGTCCCAACTGATGTGTGCTGCTTGTAGTTCATCCGGATTAACGTCCGCCAGATACTGCATGGCAAATAGCAAACTACTGTGCGTGCTGGCGTTGTCCGGCTGCTGCTGAAGAGCTTGCTGGAAACTCGCCAATGCGTTCTCCGCTTGCACCTGATCCTCCAAGGCTCGAACCAGATTGCAGAGTGTCATGTCATTGTCGAGCTGGTGCTGCAGCACTTGGCGATAGCAGCAAACCACTTCGTCGATCTGGCCCTGCTGTCTGAGAACGTTGCCAAGATTGTTCAGCGCTGAAGAGAAGCCCGGATTGAGCTGGAAAACTCGCCAATAACCGTTGACCGCTTCGACACGTTTGCCATGTTCCTGCCGGGCTAAGGCCAGGTTGTAATGGAACTCGGCCTGAGCCGGGTCTTGTGAGATCGCGCGGGAGATGTACTCGGCGGCGAGATCGTATTTGCCGGCTTGGTGTGCGATTACGCCCAGCAGGTGCAGCGTGTTAGCCTGATCCGGGGCGACCTGCAGAATCTCGCGGTAGATCGTCTCGGCTTGTTCGATCCGGCCGGCTTTGTGGTGCTCAACGGCGACGACGAGTGCTTCGGGAAGAGTTGCCATGAAGCGAGTTTCATCTGTTGCCGAGCCCGAAGCCGACATGAATCAGCCGTTCACTTTGACCACGTCTTCTTGCCAACGCTTGGCCAACATGTCCCGCAGCGTCGGCACACTTTGATCGAGAGGAACCTTGTCGGGTGCTTCGGCGGTGCGCCATTTGATTTCGACGTGGCCCTCTTTCAGCCCTTTGCCGCCGACGACCACCCGTAGCGGGATGCCGATGAGGTCGGCGTCTTTGAATTTGACTCCGGGGCGTGCTTTGCGGTCGTCGAGCAAAACATCGACTCCGGCATGAGACAGTTCGTCATAAATCCGTTCGGCCGTCTGCATCACCAGCGGGTCATCGACTTTGAGCGGCACGATCAGCACTTGGTAGGGAGCGATCGTCAACGGCCAGATGATGCCGTTTTCGTCGTGCGAAGTTTCGCAGGCTGCGGCGATGATGCGGTTAATGCCGATGCCGTAACAACCCATGAGAATCGGGTGCCTTTGCTCTTTCTCGTCGACGAAGTCCGCACCCAGCACATCGCTATATTTCGTGCCCAGCTTGAAGACATGGCCCACTTCGATGCCGTGTACAAGCTGCAATGTCCCCTCGCAACGCGGACAGGGATCGTCGGCGACGGCTGTCCGGAGATCGTGTGTCCGCTTCAGTTGGTAGTCCCGACCCACGTTCACACCGGTGTAGTGGGTATCGGTCGCGTTGCCGCCGGTCACGGCGTTTGTGATCAGCGGGACGTCGTGATCGGCAATCAATTCACACGGGATGCCGACCGGTCCGGCGAAACCGACATCCGCACCGGTCACCTGGCGGATCGTCTGTTCGTCGGTCAGTTCCAACGATCCGGCTCCGAGCGCCCGGCGAATTTTGCCTTCGTTGGCCTCGTGGTCGCCGCGAATTAGCACGGCGATTGGTTTGTCGTCGGCTTGATAGATCAGTGTTTTGATCATTGTTTCCGGCCGGCAGCCGAGCAACTTACTGACCTGGTCAATGCTGGTGACCTGGGGAGTGTCGACCTTTTTGAGCACCGCCATATTTGCAGGGGCCGAAATCACGGGCAAAGGACGACCGGTTTCGGCCCGTTCGAGGTTGGCTGAGTAGGAACATTTCTGGCAACGGACAATACGGTCCTCGCCATGTTCGGCGGGGACCATGAACTCGTGCGAGGCTTCACCCCCGATGGGGCCGCTCTCCGCTTCCACCGAAAGATACGTCAGCCCGCAGCGGGTGAAGATGCGGCAGTAGGCGTCGTACATTTGTCGGTACGACTCGTTGAGCTGCTCCAGCGAAGCGTCGAAGCTGTAGGCGTCCTTCATCATGAATTCGCTGGTCCGCAACACACCAAATCGGGGACGCTCTTCGTTGCGGAACTTCGTCTGAATCTGAAACAGCGTGATCGGCAACTGGCGGTAACTGCTGATGTGATGAGCAATCAGATCGGTGATAACCTCCTCGTGCGTCGGCCCGAGAACAAAGTGTACCAATCGGTCGGCCCGTTGTTGCTTGAAGTTGAACAACGCACTGCCATAGTCGTTGATTCGACCCGTTCGCTGCCAAAGGTCGGCCGGCTGCAACGCCGGCATCAACAGCTCGATGGCCCCGGCCCGCTCCATTTCCTCACGGACGATGGCTTCGGCTTTGCGAATGGCCCGCCAACCGAGCGGCAGATAGGTGTAAGAACCGGCCATCACCTGCCGAATCAGCCCGGCCCGCAGCATCAACTGGTGGCTGGGGATCTCCGCGTCAGCGGGAATTTCCTTCATCGTCGGAATCAACGTCTTCGACCAGCGCACAGGTGGAATCCTTTGTGGATGACTAGCAGGGGTTTCAAAACCGGGAGGGCGAGGCTCCCGCCGAGCCG
>CAUZTK010000367.1:0-3213 GCA_963582395.1 Planctomycetota bacterium
TCCCGATTACCCGTCGTTCGGCGACTACGACTACAACTTCGACCCGCAGGACGGTTACATCAGTGGTACGATGAAGGCGGTCTACGACAACATGCGAGCGATCGATCTGCTCGTCTCGCTCAAACCGGTCGATCCGCAGCGAATCGGCTGCATCGGCCATTCTCTAGGCGGGCACAACACCATGTTCACCGCCGCCTTTGACGGCCGGATCAAGGCCATTGTCTCCAATTGCGGATTCACGCGGTTCCACAAATACTTTAACGGCCGGCTGAAGGGCTGGACCAGCCAGCGGTACATGCCGCTAATTGCCAGCCGATACAACAACGACCCGGACCGTGTGCCGTTCGACTTTCCAGAAATTGTCGCTTCGTTTGTACCGCGTCCGTTTCTGGCGAGTTCACCGTTGCGAGACGGCAACTTCGAAGTCTCGGGCGTCCGGGACACAATTGTCTCGGCAAAACCGATCTACCAGCTGTTCGGCTGGCCAAAGCATCTGCAGGCGAACTATCCGGATTGCGGCCATGATTTTCCGCCCGACGTCCGCAAGCTGGCCTACGAGTTCCTAGACAAGCACCTGAAGCTCGAATCACTCGATATGCCGTGAAAGGCGTGTTGTTTCCTGTGGGCGAATACCTGAATCCTTGTCCGAAAGCGGGACGCGGAAAATCGGGCACCACCCGCAGGGAAGTCCATCCGGTTAAACGGGCGGGAAGTGGAAACGGATTATGATAGGCAGCGATTGAGAAACCACGCGGGTCGCGTCGGCAATAGAAATATCTTTCGAGCATCCTTCCACACGAGCAGCAAAAGGACCCTATGATGCGTACCATTTGCCTGTCCTTGTTTTTGATTGTGACCACCGCGTTTCAGACAGCGTTTGGCCAGCAAACCATCGGCTGGAGCGCATCGGGGCAAGGTGGCGCTGTGGCCGCCGGCCGCAGCGCAGCAGTGGCCGCCGGAATCGAACTCCTTGAACAGAACGGCAACGCGGCTGATGCTGCGGCCGCCACATTGCTGGCGCTGTCGGTCACCGACTACGGTTTGTTTGCAATCGGTGGAGAGGTCCCCTTTTTGATCTACGACGCCAAGAAAAAGGAAGTTAAGGTCCTGTGCGGGCTGGGACGGGCGCCACGAGACCCAAAAGCAATCGAGTGGTTTTACGCCAACGGCATCCCCTCGCGGGGCAGCATGAAGTCGGCACCCGTGCCCGGGGCCGTCGACCTGTGCGTGACCGCGTTGCGGCTGTATGGAACAAAATCGTTTGAGCAGACCGTTGCGCCGACGTTGCGACTTTTGGATACCGGGCAGCCCCCGTCCCAGCGACGACGCAACAGTGCTCCGTTTTACAAGAACCAAGCCGTCATGCTCCGCAAGTTGGTCGAAGCCGAGCGAAATGCGACCGGCACGCGGGAAGAGAAACTGATTGCGGCCCGAGACCGGTTCTATAAGGGCGACGTGGCCGACGAGTTGGAATCTTGGTACATCTCCACCGGGTCGTTTCTGCGGAAACGCGATCTGACCGCCCACAAAACGACTGTCGAAGACCCGGTCTCGACTGTTTATCGGGGCTACACTGTTTACAAATGTCCGCCGTGGACACAGGGGCCGTACCTTTGTCAGACACTGCGGCTGTTGGAGGGTTATGACCTGAAGCAGATGGGTCATCTGTCGGCCGACTATGTGCACGTCGTGACTGAATCGCTCAAACTCGGATTCGCAGATCGCGACGCCTACTACGGCGATCCCGCATTTGTCAGGGTTCCGATGGAGAAACTTCTCTCTGATGAATACACCAAGATCCGCCGAACGCTGATCGACATGAAAACCGCTTCACTGGAACGTCGTCCGGGTGATCCGTACAACATGAAACCGCTCAAGGCCAAAACGCAGACCGAAGGGGGCGAGTCGACCATCCCCGTCGAGGACACGACGACCTGCGTCGTCGCCGACCGTTGGGGCAATGTCGTTGCTGCCACCCCGAGTTGTAATTTGGTCGGCAACCTTCCGGGTCCTTCGGGAGTCACGCAGGGCAACCGGCTGAGAAGTCTGAATACGACGCCCGGACATCCAAATCGCATTCTGCCGGGCAAGCGCCCCCGCATTACGCTCACCCCGACTCTGGTCACCAAAGATGGGAAAGCCGTGATCGCCATTAGCGTTGCCGGTGGCGACCTGCAGGACCAGACAACGCTGAACGTGCTGTTGAATCACATCGAATTCGGCATGCCGCCCGAACAGGCGGTCACAGCACCACGATTCGAGACCAGTCACCACGAGAACTCGTTCGATCCGAACCCCAATCGGAGCGTGACATTTGGCACCGCAGGGGGGCTGCGGGTCAACACCAATGTTTCCACCGAGGTTCAAACGGAGTTGTCCAAACGGGGCCATCGCCTGAGGACGACCTCGGGAAGAATCGCGGCCCCCGTCATGATCCAAATCGACCATTCAAGCGGCACGATTTACGCAGCCGGTGATCCGCGGGCCGGACGTCACGCGGCGGCGCTGGAATAGCCGGCCCGCTGACGGCTCAGTGAACAACCGACACGCCGTCTTGCATCTATCTTTGGCTGGACCGGTCAAAAAGCCTTCAACCGTGGTGAAGTGGTCTGCCGGTCGATGAATGGACTACGGCAGAATCAATTCGCCGCCAATGGAGATGCCGACGACCCGAATGTCGTGAAACTGAGCATCCACGACCACGCCCTGCGGAGCCGGTTCCGGTCCCGTGGAATTGAACGAGATGTTGTCAAGCGGTCGCGACACGTTATCGATCCACATCCAGTTTGTCGCGAAGTAAAAACTCAACGAGTCGTTCAGATGCCAGCGGATGAATCCCGTCAGCTCGGCAATGGGGGCGAACTTTGTGCCGTCTTGCTTGGTGTCATTTCTTGGGTCGGCCGCAGTCCTCAATTGTTCCGTGCGGACGCGGGCCTCGTAGTTGTTCCAACTGAGCGCGATTTTCGGTTCGATACCGATCGTAAACCAACGGTGCACGAACTGCGACCGCAGACCAATTTGCGGGCCGAAGATGTTGTTGTGGACGTTAGAATCAATGAACCGCCTGATATTCTGCGGCGCCGGTCCTGGTCCATCAAAACCGCCCTGAATCGTCAAGACCTCTAACAGATTCAGGTAGCGGGCTCCGATGAGCGGTTCCACTTGGAACCCTTCTCCGGAAAAGCGAGAACTCTTCAAGAAGTTAGCCTGCGC
>CAUZTK010000368.1:0-3182 GCA_963582395.1 Planctomycetota bacterium
TCTAATTCTCGGCCGTCGTACCAGCAGTCTGGATTCGTTGCGGCTGCTATTCTGCACCTTCCAGCGCGACCCACGATCGATTCTGATAACTGCAACTGCAGCCGGCTGAAGCGTCGGGAACGAGCACCAGACCGCCCACCGGTAGGGCGTTGATCCAGCAGCCGGGCCGCATGCCGCCGAAGTTCTGGTTGCCGATGTCTGTCGACAGGTCGAAATAACCCAAGGTGGCCGAACGATACAACAGCAGGTTCTTCGAGCCGGCTAACTGGCCGCATCCGTAGGAACGTTGGAAGTTGAACGGTCGGGCTTGCCCGGTCAGCAGGTCCCAGGCGCCTCCTTGAGCGTAGATGGTGCGGTCATTGATGAGTGTGCGGGTGACGTAATTGACCTTGTTCTCCCAGACCCGGTAACCGTCGGTCGCGCGGAAGACCGCCAGCCGGCCGCCCACTTCCGAGGGCAGCTTGAAGCGGGTGGACTGGTAACTCATCAACAGCATGTCGTATTTGTTGCTGAAGGCCAGCACGGTACCCCAGATGTCGTCCTGGGAGGTCCATAGCCTTTTGCCCGTTTGGGCGTCCAGCACGACCAGCAGACCGGTCTTGTGTTCTTCGGGCGGATGGGCCGATTTTTGACCACGACGTGCCGGTGCCCGGTCGAGCCGGTCATCGACGGCAATCTGCCGGTCGATGAAAAAGACCCGGCCGTCACCGATAGCAATGCCGTTGTGGCGAATGGACTGCTGAGGTTCGTGCCGCCATTTCAACTGGCCGGTTTTGGCGTCCAAGGCGAACAGCAGCTTCGATTCGGTGAACAGCTTTTTCATGTTGGCATCGGCCCGCCGATAGGCATGCCGGGCGACGTGCTGCTCGTTGGCCAACGAGCCGAACAGAATTCCGTCTTCGCAGGCAATGTAGCCCCAGGTCCCCGGTTTGTCGTCTTTGATTTTCGGCGTCTCGAATTTGCCGAGCACCTTTCCGGTCGCCGCATCGAGACGATAACAGAGGTTCTCGGCACGGATGTAGACACCTTCGTCGGCCACGCAGAAGTTACTGCCCGTGCCGGCGGTCCCCATCAGGTGGTCGGCGTTGTAACTGTGCAGCACGCCCGGCAAAGGGAATTCCCAGAGCGTGCGGCCGTTGTAGGCATCGACCGCTCGCAGCGCATTCATACCCTCGGCGAACAGGCGCCCCTGATAAAATAAGGGAGCCGGACCGCGACCGTGACGCTGCGGCAGATCGAGGTCGACGTCCCGGAACCACAACACATGCAGCGGACCTTTGACGTCGTCGGTCGTGCAGGCTAGGTTGGCAGCGTTCATGTACTGGTGTGTCCAGCTTCCGGCGTTTGTCAAGGCGCCGCGGGTCGTCGCTATCATTTGGCCCGTCTTGCCGATGCAGGCCACCCCGCCGTACGGTCGCTGCAATCGCTGGATCTCCTGGAGGGGAACGCTCTCCGCGTCTGCGGTGACCGAGCGGGCGGAGACCACCAAATTGGCGAAGAACTTCGGAAAGTTCGTCTTGGCCGGATCGCCCTCAAAAACGGTCACCCGCACACCGTATAGACCGGCCGCATCGAGTTTTCGGCGGGCCTCGGCCACGTTTTGGGGATCGGGATCGATTGCGCAGATGTGTAATTTAGTCCGCCGGGCCAGTTCGTAGACGAGAGCGCCGTCGCCACATCCCAAATCAACGCAATAGCCTGCTGTGATTGCTGAGTGCCGAATAATCTCCTCGGCCGCGGCTGCGTAGAATTTGTTCTCGCCGTAGGGAGATTTCCGATCATCAACAGTAACCTGACGCTCGGCTCGGCCGTTTGTTTCTGGGGCGGCGAAACAGTAAATGGTTCCCTTGTCGGTGCTGACGTAAAGCCGTTTGTCCGCGGCGGCCAGTCCGTACGCAGTGCCGGTGACTTTGGTCGACCAGACGGCCTTTTTCGCTTTGACATCGACGGTCGTTACGGTCCCGTCGCCGCCGGAGACGATCGTTTCACCAGCCGCGATCAGCGAAACACCGCCCGGGACATCCGCGACCGTCCAGGCTAATTCGTGGTCAACGACCTTGGTCGGTTTCCCTTTACGGTCCGGTTTTGTTTTTTCAACCCAGCGAAGCATGCGAACTTTCCGGCTGTCCCCGTGTACCACACCGCCCGGAACAGCCGCAACCGCTCCGCTGCCGATTTGGGCCGTGGAAAGACCTGTTGCTGCGTCGAAGGCGCGTCCGGCGTTATAGACGAACGAGCCGGCGGCCGTGGTGGGCGTGCCGCCCAGCTTTGTGTTGGCCTGCAGGTGGTAGTACTTGAACTTGCCGTCCTTGCGGGTGAAAGCGGCCGGGACTGCACGACCGGTTGGCACGAATAGGAACTCGGCCGTTGCCACGAAAAAGCCCTGCGCCGAGACACCGCTGCGGGCATTGGCGCCACCGTGTGGCTGAGGCATTTCGATGCCGCCCGAGTTGGCGTTGGTCCACATAGTTTTGCCGGTTTCGGCGTCAATGGCATAAAGGTAGACCCCTTCGGATTGCCAGATGCCGGCTGCAAAGTACACGATGCCGTCGCGAATCACCGGGCCGCCGCGGGCCGGCCGGCGGGCGATGATCCGGCCGTTTCCGAGCACTCGCTGCTCTCCCGGATCGCCGCGAAACTTGCGAATCAAACGGCCGTCTTCGGCCGACAGGCAGTACAGGAAACCGTCATCGCTGACCACGAACACCCGATCGTTCCAGATGGCCGGCGCAAACCGCACCGGGCCGTCGGTGAAGAAGGTCCATTTCTGTTGGCCGGTGGCAGCGTCCAGTGCGTACACTTTGCAATCGGCCGAACTCCCATAAAACAGCGTTCCGCCGGCAACGACGACCTGATAAGCCCGATCGAACCGCATCCGATCGTCGCGGGGCCAGGCCGGTTGGGGTGGATGAGCAGGACGATGCGTCCACCGCAGCGCCAGCTTTGCCGTCAGCGTTTCGGCCGTATATCCGCTGCGAGCCGCATCGGCCCGATGCAGCGGCCAGTCTGCGGCCGGCAGGCTTTGGAGCAACGGACCGAGGAACAATAACAAGACAATTGCGGCTTTGTACATGACGACACCATTGTTGGAAGTAAGTGGTTTCGGTCGGAACCGCGAATGGATCTTACAGCGATCAAAGCCGCCGATCGGTTGATCGAATCCCAAACCAGACGCTGCTGTT
>CAUZTK010000369.1:0-3172 GCA_963582395.1 Planctomycetota bacterium
CGCTGAAAACGCATCTTTCGTCGAAGTCGCTGGTGGCTTACAATGAATTCGCCAAGCAGTCGATTCCCGATCACTTTCTAAGCTGCACAGCGGCGTCAACAAATTGGTAATGAAACCACGGTCCACGATGAAACGACACGATCGACAACGCAGTCTGCCGGTGTGGCCGACAGCGGCTCTCGTGCTGCTGATTGCCGTGCTGCAGATTGTGCCGGCGCAAGCTCAGCGAAGTGGACAAGCTGGCCGTCGCTCCGAACGTAATCTGAAAATCCATCGCCAGAAACATCGAGAACTTCATAACAAGTTAATGACGGATCTCGAACGGCTCGCCCTTTACTGCGAAGATAATAATTTCCCCGAGGACGCCGCGAAAATCCGCACACTGGCGGCGCCGGTCGATTCGCTGCTCATGCAAGCCGAGCCGCTGCCGAAACAGGTCCAACCGGAGATTCCCAGGTCACTGCCCGACGAAGAGCGATACTGGCAGATACAGTTGCAGGATGCACAGACAACATATGCCAAGAAGCTGTACTTGCTTTCGCGGCGGGTGTTACACGCCGGTTCGCCTAGTTATGCCTATCACCTTGTTCGGGAGACTGCGCGACACAATCCCGATCACCGATCGACGCGACGTTTGCTCGGGTATATCCGCAACGGCACGGAGTGGGTCACGCCGTTCACCGCACAGATGCGGCGGCGCCGCTTCGTTTGGCACGATCAATACGGCTGGCTGCCAAAATCGCACGTCGGAAAATACGAGAGCGGGCGGCGATTCTTCAAAGGCCGCTGGATCAGTGCCGCTCAAGAAGCCGAATTCCGACGCGATTTTAAGCTCGCCTGGAAGGTCCGCAGCGACCACTATCTGATCAAGACGAACCACAGCCTCGAACGTGGAGTTGAGGTGGCTGGGCTGCTAGAGGGTTTTCACGAGCACTTCGTGCAAACCTTCGCCGGCTTCTTCAGCACGCCTGAACAAATGCAGAAACTTTTCAACGGAAACGGCCCGCGCAGCTCAGATCTCAACAAGCCTTACGAAGTCCACTACTACCGTACTCGCGACGAATACAACGAGCGGCTCGCCTCGAAGATTCCACAAATCGCCATCACCAACGGATTGTACTACACGACCGATCGGACGGCGTATTTTTATCACGACCCGTCCGGAGCCAACGAACGAACGTTATATCACGAAGCCACGCATCAACTTCTCTACGAAAGCTCCCCACGAGACCGGCCGATCGCCGTCAATGAAAACTTCTGGATCATCGAAGGGATTGCCTGCTACATGGAGTCATTCACGCGCCAGAACGGCCGTTTGTCGCTGGGCGATCCGCGGAACGATCGTTTTGTCGCGGCCCGAAACCGGTACCTCAACGACGAGTATTACGTTCCGCTCGGTCAATTCACACGAATGGGCATGCAACAATTTCAGTCCGATATGAACATTCGGAAGAATTACAGCCAGGCCTCAGGGTTGGCCCATTTCCTGATGCACTACGAAAACGGCCGCTACCGCGACGCGCTGGTGCAGCATCTTTCGGAAATCTACAACGTCGATCCGCGAAGATCAGGAACTTCCTCTTCTCTGGACGAGTTGGCGTCCACGACGTTTGCCGATCTCGACCGGCAATACGGCCGGTACCTGAAACACCTGCAAGACGGGTTGGACCGGCTTCGTCAGCGCAGGCAGTAGCCGCGCCGCAGAGACGGACGGGTCGGCTTTGTGAAATCGTACATTATTGTCGGGGCTCTTTGCATAACGGCCCGTGAATGTAAACGTCGCCACCGATGATCTCGATGTCCGGTTCAATCATCTGCGGCAGTTGCGGAACATTTTGCAGCCCCAGCCCGGCGATGGGAGAGATGGCTTGCCAGCCACCGAGAAGTTTGGGGGCGACGAACACGTGACACTCGTCTATCAGGTCCTGATCGAAGAACGACCCCAACAGCCGCCCGCCCCCCTCGACGAGCACGTTGGTCATCTCGCGACGTCCCAACTCGTCCAGCAGCGAGGTAAGATCGGGCTGCTGCTGCCGGCATGAAGCTTCGCCGGACGCCTCTGCGACGCATTCGGAGGGAAGCGTCAGGACCTCGGCACCGACACTTCTCAGTCGTTCCACGTCGGTCGCCGGGGCAGCTTCCGACACAACAACCAGAAGTGGCGCGTCATCGACCGTAAGAACCAATTTCGAGGTCAGCGGCAGCGTGGCCCGACTGTCCAGCACGATTCGCGCGGCGGTGCGCGGACCGGGAGGTCGGGCAGTCAACAAGGGGTCATCCGCCGTAGCCGTCCCCTGTCCGATCAGGATTGCGTCCATTCGTCCCCGCAGCGTGTGCCCGATCTTTCGTGACGCTTCGTTGGAAATCCACCGAGAGTCGCCGGTACGGGATGCAATTTTTCCGTCCAACGTCATCGCCCATTTGGCGTGGACATACGGATGGCCCGTGGTCACCCGCTTCACAAACGTGGCCGTCAGCCGTGCCACCACCGCGTTCAGCAATCCCAGCTCGACGTCAATTCCGGCGGTTCTCAATTCCTCGATTCCTGCACCGTCGTTGTGCGGGGCGGGATCTTTCATTCCGACAACAACTTTGCGTAGGCCAGCCTTGATGAGTGTGGTTGTGCAGGGGGGCGTTTTGCCGTCATGGCGGCATGGCTCGAGAGTCACGAAGAGCGTGCCGCCAGCCGCCCGATCTCCGGCTTGACGGAGCGCATTCACCTCGGCGTGCGGTCCGCCGAATCGCTCATGGAAGCCTTCGGCGATCAGATTCAAACAATCGTCAACAATCACCGCACCGACCTGCGGATTCGGCTCGACAAACCCTAGACCACAGGCCGCCAATTCGACGGCACGGTGCATCACGGCAGCGGAATCGACGAATTGTTGAGCCATGTCCAATACGCCGGTTGCGAGAGGTCGACAAAGAGAAAGGCCACGTCCCGATGCCGGGCGGATGTCAGATATAATACGAATTTAATGGTTTGCTGTAAAAGGGATGACGCTGCCAATTTTTCGGCGGCCGATTGGCCCGGCATCGTGGGGATGATCCGGGAAAGGACTGCGAATCACACGAATTTCACGAATGAGAGTCAGGACTTGGTCAACCCGATCTTCCACATGCTCGAACCGGGCCTAGCCAATCAAACAGCGAAAACGGGCCGCTCTTCGGG
>CAUZTK010000370.1:0-3169 GCA_963582395.1 Planctomycetota bacterium
GATTTCTTGAAACCGCAGGCCGGTGTTGCTTGCCTGCTGCCGCGACACAGGCCAACAAGTTCGGTCGAGGCTGCTCCGAAAGTCACAGTTCTACCCGTCTCAAATTGACCCTCTGAGAGAGAAATTGGCCATGCGCATTTCACTGCTTCTGGTTTCGGCCGGTCTTTGCGGATTGCTGTTTGCCCAACTGGCTTGTCGGGCGGAAAGTCCGGATGAAGGTTCCGGCGCCAAACGGGTGCTGTGGACGACCTCGAAAGTCAAAGGGTCGCCCGATCCGCCGGCGCCGTATCGCATCGAGATGGCGTTTCCCAAGCTGAAATTCACCGAACCGTTGGACCTGACCTCTGCACCGGGCAGCGATCGATTGTTCGTCGTGGAACGGTACGGCAAGATTTACTCCTTTCCTGTGAATCGGCAAACATCCCAGTCCGAGTTACTGCTCGATTTCGGCAAGGTGATCTATGGATTGGCCTTTCACCCGCAGTTCAAACAGAACGGTTACTTTTACGTCACCTACGTCGTGGATCCGAAAGAAGAGCTGCCCCACGGGACCCATCTCTCCCGGTTCCAGGTCAGCCGAGACAACCCGCTCCGCTGCGATCCCCAGACGGAGAAACTTCTGCTGGTATGGCCGTCGGGAGGTCACAACGGGGGCTGCGTGAAATTCGGACCGGACGGGCACCTGTACGTGGCCACCGGCGACTCGAGCGGCATTGCCGATGAGTATCTGACCGGACAAGACCTGAGAAAACTGGCCGGCTCGATTCTGCGGATCGACGTCGATCATCCGGATCAGGGGTTGGCATATGGGATTCCGCAGGACAATCCGTTTCGCGACGTTGAGGGCGCCCGGCCGGAAATCTGGGCCTATGGTTTGCGTCAGCCTTGGAAGATGAGCTTTGATCGCGTCACCGGAGATTTGTGGACCGGCAACGTCGGACAGGACCTGTGGGAGATGATTTTCCGAATCGAGCGCGGCGGCAACTACGGCTGGAGTGTGACCGAGGGCAGCTATCCCTTCCGTCCCGAACGCCCCCGAGGACCAACCCCCATTCTGTCGCCCATCGTCGAACACGACCACGCGAATTTTCGATCCATCACCGGCGGATTTGTCTATCACGGAACGCGGCTGAAGAAGCTGGTCGGCTCGTACATCTACGGCGACTACGATACCGGCCGAATCTGGATGCTGCGATACGACCGCCAGACAGGGAAGGTGACCGAACACCAGGAACTGGTTGATTCCAGCCTGCGTCTGGTTGGATTCGGCGAGGACACGGCCGGCGAACTTTATCTGCTGGACCACGTCAGCGGTCAAATCAGCCGTCTGGCCCCGAACCCAGCCAAAGCAAGCGCCGACTTTCCATACAAGCTCAGCGAGACCGGCCTGTTTGCTTCGGTTCCGGATCTCGCACCGGCTGCGGGGTTGATCCCCTATTCGGTGATCGCCCCGCAATGGGCCGACGGCGCCACCAAACAGCGTTTTTTAGCTTTGCCGGGCAACTCGCAAATCGAGTTCGAGACGATCACCTATCCCCAGCCCGCACCGGGCGCTCCGCCAGGCTGGAAGTTTCCCGATGGGACCGTGCTTGTCGAAACGATCTTCCTGGAAATGGAGCAGGGCAATCCCGACAGCCGCCGCCGCTTAGAAACCCGTATTTTGCATCACGAGCGACTGACTGGAAGCGAAGAGGTCGGCGATCAGTATTGGCAGGGCTACACATACGTCTGGAACGACGCGCAGACCGACGCCGTCTTGCTCGAAGATACCAGAGGCCGTAATCGGACCTTCACGATCCGCGATCACAATGCTCCCGGCGGCAAAAGGCAGCAGACCTGGCATTTCCCCAGCCGGGTTGAGTGTACCGTTTGTCACAACATGGCGGCCAAATATGTGCTCGGGGTCCAGACACTGCAAATGAACAAGGACCACGACTTTGGCAGTGCCGAGGCCAACCAGTTGAGCAAGCTGGACCATCTGGGTATCTTCACGAAGCCGCTGCCCGAGCCTGCGGAGAAACTGCCACGGCTGGTGAACTATCGCGATGTCAAGCAGGATCTCGGCCGTCGGGCCCGCTCGTACCTGCACGCCAATTGTTCTCACTGTCACCGGAAGTGGGGCGGTGGCAACGCGAAATTCCAACTGTTGGCTACGCTCGAACTCCCGGATACGGGAACGGTGGGCGTTCGGCCGGGACAGGGCACGTTTCAAATGTCTCACGCCCAAGTTCTGGCCCCGGGAAACCCTTACCGTTCCGTCGTTTTCTATCGTATGGCGAAGCTCGGTCCCGGACGAATGCCGCGCACCGGTTCGAGTGCCGTAGACGAACAGGGGCTGCAGTTGATTCACGACTGGATCGCTCAACTGCCAGCCGGCGATTTTCCGGAGACGGTGACCCGCGCTCGCAGCGAAGCAGTTGCCACCCTCAAGCAGCTCCGCACCAAAACGAATTCCGCCGACGATCGGGCTCAAGTCATCGACCGTCTGTTGGCCTCCACGAGTGCCGCATTCCGGCTGGCCTGGGCTGTTGACGAATCGTCTTTTCCAAGTACGCTCCGCGATGAAGTCCTCGCGAAAGCGGTGAAGCACCCGGATGACCAGGTGCGAGATTTGTTCGAACGGTTTCTGCCGGAAGAGCAGCGAACCAAGCGGCTCGGGAACGTCATTCAGCCAGAGCAGATCCTGGCACTGCCGGGCGATATTGAACGCGGCCGGAAGTTCTTTTTCGAAGCGGCCGGGGTTCAGTGTCGGAACTGCCACAAAATCAAGGACCGCGGAAAGGAAGTCGGTCCCGACCTGAGTGAAATCGGCAAGAAGTACAATCGAGTTCAATTACTCGAGACAATTCTCGAGCCGTCGAAAAAAATCGAGCCGAAGTACCTGGTCTATCTCGTCGAGACGACGGAAGGCCGGGTCCATACCGGGCTGCTGGTCAAGAAGTCGGACGATGAAGTCGTCTTGAAGACCGCCGAGGACAAACTGATTCGGTTGAAGACCAGCCAGGTGGAACTGATGGTTCCACAGCAGAAGTCGCTGATGCCCGATTTGCTGTTGCGAGACATGACGGCCGGACAAGTCGCCGATTTGACGGCGTTCATGAGCTCGCTCAAGTAACTTAAACCGTAAACTGTAATCTGGAACGAACCACGGATGACACAGGGAAACATG
>CAUZTK010000371.1:0-3131 GCA_963582395.1 Planctomycetota bacterium
GGCCTGAAGGGCGGGCTGGTGCATGGCGACAGCGACGAAGTCGGCTGGGGCGTTGCCCAGGACCCCACACACATCAACGATCTGCACGCTACCATGCTGCACCTATTCGGACTCGACCATCTCAGTCTCACGCATCGTTTCCAGGGCCGCGACTTCCGATTGACCGACGTCGGCGGCAAGGTCATCCAGCAGTGGCTGGCGTAGTGTGAACAACCCACCTCCGCGGGCCGATTCTGTGAGCTAACGGCGAGCGGCCGGCGGAAGCCGGTTGTTACAAGGGATGGCTCGGTGTCGGACGAAATGAGCCATTCGCAGACCCGCTGGTCGAGACACACTGCGATCTCTCGCAGGGCAACATTTCACGGTACGTCTTGGCTCTGCATGGTCCGGTCATTCCGATGTTCGGTGTCGTAGGGACGTCGGTGCGGTGAAATCGAACGTTGCTGCATCAAAACCCCTCCAGACGACGACCAATGCAGAGAGAACCCTCATTTCGAGCTGTCGAGTTGCAGACATCCCTTAGTCGGCACATTAAGGTTGTCCAACCCTTACTCGACCGTCGGGAGCAAACAGTCATCGTATTCCGCACGAACCGCGCGGCCGGAGGATGTTCGCGGAGGACCTCTGGGATGACAGCGATGGCAGCCGCATTCGACCGCTATCCGTAGTTTTCGTTATCTCTGGGCGAGGCGAACGTTAATCAGTATTTCCGGCATCGAGAGCCGGCACTGGTCAGTTGCCTCGGCCACTGTGCCGACGACCGTTTTTTTTAGACGTCCGAGGTCCTGGCTCTCCGGTACCACGAAACGGCAGTGGGCGTGGCTTCGGTTGGCATCGGCACCAATCTCTACAAAGCAAGACCTCGCAACTGCTTCGGGCGCATCTACCTTGTGATCGTCGAGCGGGAGTTCCGCCGGTTTGGCCTCGGGCGGATCTTGGTCCTGACAGCGTTAGACTTCCTGCTCGACCGTTTCGGCGAGACGTTGTATTCGATTAGTTGTCTCGCCGCACATGAAGCGATTCACCGGATCATGCACTCGGAAATCGATTTTCGCATCTGCGAACTGGCCTGTCGGAATTTCATTCCGGTCTCGGTCGATCTTCCGAAGCTGAAATCTCTCGAATTTCGGCGCGAAGTTCACATGGCGCTCGAAAAGGCGGTCAAGCTGGCCGCCTATCGGCTGCGACAAAAAACCGCGTGACAGGGTCATCGTCGAAGTTTTCTTCAGTACTTTCTTCTTCCCAGGCTCAGTTTCCGGGGCACGGCAGCGACGGCCAATAGGAAAGAGGAAAGAGGCCAAACTGCTGCCTGTTAGACCGGTGTTGACGAAAAATGTAAATTTTGTTGACGTTGATGCGGCCGAGTTGCCGCTTGCGGCATAGCGGGCCAAACAGGCCCCGCGAAACAAAATCTGCCTGCTTCTTGAGGATTTCACAAGGGGCCATGCCCTTGCCTAGCCGCTTAGTCGAACAGATAGCTAACCGACTCGTTGCGGTGGATGCGGCGGATTGCTTCGCCCAGCAGGGGGGCCACAGAGACGACTTGCAGGTTGGGCAGCCTCTGCTCTGCTCGAAGCGACAGGCTGTTGGTCACCACCACTTCGCGGATCGGGGCATCGCGAAGTCGAGCCGCCGCCGGACCGCACAAGACGGCATGCGTGGCGCTGACGTACACGTTTTCTGCGCCGTAACGCTTGGCGATTTCGACGGCTCCGATGATCGATCCGGCCGTCGAGATCATGTCGTCGAACATCAGTACCGTCTTGCCCTCAATCGGTCCGCCGATCAGGTTCGCCTGCTTCGTCTGGGTGGAACTGGAGCGTCGCTTGTCGATGATTGCCAAGGTCCCCCCCAGATGTTCGACGTGCTGCAGCGAGCGTTTGATACTGCCTTCATCGGGACTGAGGACGACTATTTTGTCCTTCGGCAGTTTCAGCGACTTGAAATATTGGTCGAGAATCGGTGCCGCGTACAGGTGATCGACCGGCACGTCGAAAAAACCCTGAATCTGCGCAGCGTGCAGGTCCATGGTCAAGACACGATCGGCACCCGCCTTGGTAATCAGGTTCGCGACCAGCTTGGCGGTAATCGGCACTCGGCCGGCGTCCTTACGGTCCTGCCGCGCATAGCCAAAGTATGGAAGCACGACGGTGATTCGATCGGCGCTGGCTCGCTGGCAGGCGTCGATCATAATCAGCAGTTCCAGTAGGTTCGTGTTGACCGGCGGGCCGGTCGGCTGGATCAGGAACACGTCGCAGCCGCGGATGTTCTGCTCCAGCTTGAGACTGATTTCACCGTCTGGAAAGTCGGCCAACTCGATCGCTGCCAGAGGGACGCCGAGGTATTCGGCGATTTCACTCGCCAGTTTTGGGTGAGCGCGGCCGCTGATGAGTGTCAGGTGATCGTACATGCCGAGTTGTCCGACAATCCGGAGTCGAAGAGATGATGGACCTGTTGCCGGTTCCGCCAGCGCTCTCTTTTTTCTTCAATCGCCGGGGCGTTGTCAAGCGCTGGCAGCGCGCCGCCGGAGTGCGCGTTCGACGTCAGCCATCTGCGCGGGAGTGTTGACACCCATGGCCTCCTGAATGTCAAGCCGACAGGCGGCGACGACTCGTTTTCCTTCCCGTTTGAGAATCGCGGGGCAGTCGGTCAGATAGTATTCGCCTTGGCGATTGGCGGGCCGAATTTCCGAGAGCGCCTCGAACAGCAATCGGCCATCGAAAACGTAACAGCCCGTGTTGACTTCGCGGATGGCGGCTTCGGCGGAGGTGGCGTCTTTTTGCTCTACGATGCGCAGAAATTCGCCGTTCGTATCACGAACGATGCGCCCCAGCCCTTTGTTGGCAGCAGTCTCGGCCGTTCCTACGACACAAGCGGCTTGATGCTGACGTTGCTCGCCCAAGAGGACCGCCAGCGAGTCGGATTTCAACAGGGGCGTATCACCGGCCAGCACGAGCACGGGACCGTCATGATCGGACAAGATCGGCTGGCACACCAGCACGGCATGACCGGTGCCGTGCTGCTCTTCTTGAAGAGCGAATTCTACGTCATTCTGGTCGGACAGCGCCTGCTGGACAAGTTCGGCTCGATATCCGACGACGACGATAATCCGTTTCACACCCACCGAGCGG
>CAUZTK010000372.1:0-3059 GCA_963582395.1 Planctomycetota bacterium
ACGCGCGGGGCATCGCAGATCTCGGCCAACATGGTTGGATATTCGGGTGCCTCTTGCAGGATCAGCTCGATGCCGAATTCACGACAACGGGCCAATTCCCGCTCAGCGGCGTCGTGGCTGCGCTGATCCGCAATCGCCGCGGCCAGCTTTGCTCCGATTCCCGAAACCTACTGCCACTGCTCGGAACTCGCCGCGAAGACACCAGCCGGTGTGCCGAACCGATTTACCAGCAACTGCTGCATCCGCGGACCGATCCCGCGCACCAGATTCAACCGCAGAATGTCGAGTAATTGGAGATCGCTGGTCGATGGATCAGTCACGGTCGTCGTCGGTTCTTCAACGTGAAAGGATGGCGATCGGTCCCCCAACGTGGAGACCGGCAGTTTCGTGGGCCTGTGCGGCCCACTCAACCGCAAAGGGCAACCCGTTCACGCCAAGACTTCGTCGAGTGCCGAACGGACGTCGGTTTCGGGCACGTCGGAGTAGACTTCAACATGACCGAGCTCAGTCGGCAGCACGAAGTGGAGCTGGCCGGCCACGGTCTTTTTGTCGAGTCGCATGCGGTCGAGCACGTCTGTCGCTGTGAGTTTGATCGATGCCGGCAGCCGCGTCGGCAGACCGACCGCATCAATTAACGAGCACTGGCGGGCGCTGAACGACGAATCGATTAGTTGACGGAATTCGGCGAGCCGGCCGGCGCAAACCATGCCGACGGCCACCGCTTCGCCGTGTAACAATTCGCCGTAACCGCACAGCGCTTCGAACGCGTGGGCAAACGTGTGTCCGTAGTTCAGCACGGCCCGCAATCCGGTCCGCTCTTCTTCATCGGCTTCGACGATGTCGGCTTTCAGACGACAGCAGCGGGCAATGACCCGCCGTAAAACGTTCGGTGCGCGCGCCGCCAGCCGACCGACGTTTTCTTCCAGATATGCGAAAAACTCGTCGTCGAGAATCACACCATACTTGATCACTTCGGCCAGACCGCTTGTGTAGTCGCGGTCGGAAAGCGTCTCGAGCGTGACCGTGTCGATGAAGACCCCGATCGGCTGATGAAAGGCGCCGATCAGGTTTTTGCCTCGGGGGTGGTTGACACCCACTTTTCCCCCGACCGAACTGTCAACGTGCGCCAACAACGACGTCGGCACCTGGATGAAAGGAATCCCCCGCGCATACGTGGCCGCGACAAAACCGGCCACGTCGCCGACTACACCGCCGCCCACGGCCACGACGATCGTGTGCCGGCCGGCCTGCATCTCGACGAGCCGATCGTAGATTCCCGAGACGACCGCCAGCGACTTCGACTGTTCGCCCGGTTGCAGTTCGACCGATTCCGTGTGCCAGCCAGCGTTGTCCAGGCTGTGACGGACCGTCGCCGCATGTGGTTTCGCGACGTTGCCGTCGGTGACGATCAGCAGTTGATAGGGCCGGCGAGGAGGCGACGGCAACCGCACCAGACAATTTTCAAGATACCGGGCCAGCCATGCCAAGCGGTCGCTGACGATGTCAATCTCATAACTCCGCGGTCCCAGATACACCTGCACCGTCAACCGTTCGCTGAAATTGGCTGTCTCGTCGGTGCTGTCCCGCACAAACGCCGGCTGTTTGCTGTTCATGAATCGATCAGTGAATGGAAAGTTCTCGAAAGAGGGAAACTCACTTGTCCGGCAGCAGCCGATGTTTCGATAGCTTCAGAGTCCGCACAGTCAATCCGGCCGAGGAAGCCGTCGCCAGGCTGTGTTCGGCCGGCAGATCGAACCTTCCGACCCGCTGCCAACGATCCTGAAAGGTTTGCGTCCGCAGCAGTTGTCCGTTTTTTGCGTTCCAATACTGCACGGTGTAAGAATGCGGTAAGAATTTGCCGTCGTCGTTTGTCCGATTGTCAAGCACGGTGATCGTCATGTTCATCGAACCGAGGTTGCGGTTCACAACGCGGATCTGCCCGCCTTGGATACGATAACTGGAAGCGAAGTTGCCGCCGACAAACGTCAACAGGCGGCCCAACGGATGATCGACGTCCTCGTCGGCAAAGTAAAGTACCGGTTTCGGCCGCCGAGACGACGGCGCCAGCCGGTGCAACACGATCGAGTCCAACTGGTACTCGACCCAGCCGGCGGCGGTCTCGTCTTCGATGTTGGGACGAATCGTCCCCTCGGCATCGATCTTCACGGTGCCCTCAAAAGGACGGCCGTCAACCATTCCCGAAACGTCAGCTTTGAAGCCGGGAAAGTTCGTCCAGGTGGCCCGACTTCGGATCGCCTTCTGGAACAAAGCAACCGCCTCGGCATCGGGCTTAGTGCGGACCAGCGGCCAGCGGAAGGCCAGCGTGGCGAAATCGCGAATTTCGGAATACCGCCGCCCTTTGTGTTCACCCGGCTGCTTGAGGACGGCCCGCGTATAGACGCAGTAGTGTCCTGGAAAAAGCGGCTTCCAGACGGCCCGGCCGCTTTCATCAGCCCGCAACTCCTCGTTGGCTAAGTCGTCATCCACCGTCGTGAAGAGGGCATTCGGCACCGGTTTTCCATTCGCCAGAGCGGTTAGCACGATTTCGTCGTCCTTGAATTCCGCCACGATTTCCAGCGCCGCCTTGCCGTTTGGCTTCAATCGATGGAGTTTGTCAGATTGACCGGCAACAGCCTTGGGATGATACCTCAACAGGAACGGGACGTTGCGAGTGAGTACCCCGTAAACCAACTCACCCGCGACCGAGACCGGTCCCGATGCCGGCAGATACCCCCGCAACCGGTCGGTCCCCTGGCGAAGTACCAACGGTAGAAACTGGCCCGGCTCGGTTTGCAGTGAAAGTTTGGTCGGCGCAATTTTCGCGGTGAACTGGGGATCTCCCGCAACGGCCCGCTCGCTGAAGAAGACTTCGACCGTCCGGCCCGCCTCGGCATGATCGCCGATGCGAATGAACAGAAAGTGAGCCCGCACCTGGGGGGCGTGCCCACAGCAGACGAGACCGGCTAGCAGCAAGAGGCGGCAATGTCGCATCGGTTTCCCTGGCGCTGAAGTGGTGGCGTGTGAACCGGGATGACAGGCATGTGCCGCTCATTGTACGG
>CAUZTK010000373.1:0-3043 GCA_963582395.1 Planctomycetota bacterium
CCGGCCGGTGCAGTTCGCGATGACGCATGCGACTGTCAATCCTTTTGTTGGTGACACGTTACAGTGCCAATTCGTGACTTACAAGCAATCTCATTCCACTGGAATTCGCCCCGAGAAAATGCAGTTTCTCCCTGAAAAATGGTAGACTCGACCCGAAAAACTCCTCAGCGAAGGAAATGACCGACGTCGGATGAGCGAAGTCAAACGGCAAGGTGTGAACATGTCTTGCCGTCCGTCAAAAAGAACGTTACATCAGAGTGAACATTTACATGGCTGTCGGTTTTGAAGTGTTCGGTGACAGTTTTGACCTTTTCGGCTGACACAACGCAGGGGCGCCCTTGACGTGAAACTGTTTTGGACCTTTGCACTCGGACCGGTTTTCGCACTGATCGGCTGCGGAACAGCCGAATCAACTGCCGATGCGCCGGCTGATATTTCCGGGGCCAAAGTTCGACAAGCTGCCGAGTCCACCGCAACCGAAACACCTTCGAAACCAGTCGTCGAGAAAAAACAGCACACACAGCGCAGTTACGACGGTCTGACGTTGACCGAATGGCGCGCGCGGATCAAGGACCTCGATCCAGCCAACCCCGACAGCGACGCTGCCGTTTCTGGTCTGATCGACATCATGATCGATCCCACAGCACCGTGGTTCTCGCGCCGTCAGGCTGCGCAGACGCTGGGTCGCATCGGGTCATCGGCCAAGAAAGCCATTCCGCTGCTCGCCGATCTTCTTGACCAGCAGACGAATGCGGACGATCCGACATTCGTCTGGGCGACCAAAGCACTGGCGTTGTTCGGCCCGGTGGCAAAACAGGCGGCCCCAGTGCTGGCTCAGCAGTTGCGGGACGAATCGGTACCCATCGATCACCGCCGCGTCACAATCGATGCGCTGGCCCGAATCGGAGCGGCCCACCCGGCTGTTGTCCCGGTGTTGATCGAGACTCTGAACTCTTCGAGCGACGACCCAATGCTCTGCCAACTGGCCGCCGAGGCGCTTGGTTTGGTCGGTCCGCAGGCATCGGCGGCGGTCCCGGCGCTGATGCGGGCCACCCGCCAGCAGAGCGAATCGCTGCGGCGGACGTCGGCCATGGCATTGGGGGCCATGGGGTCGCGGGCCGAACCAGCCGTTCCGGCATTAGTCGAGTTGTTGGCGTTCGATCCATCCGCGGCGGTCCGCGATCAAGCCGCCGAGGCGCTGGCCCGGATTGGACTGGCGGCTGCTTCGGTCCTGCAACATCTCCTCGAGGACGATGATGCCAAGGTCCGCTGGCGGGCGGCTGCCAGCATCGGCAAGATTCGTCCGCCGGCAAAATCGGCCGCACAGGCCCTGACTGCTGCCTTACGAGACGAAAGTCCGCAGGTGCGCATGCATGCGGCTGAATCACTGTGGATCGTTTCGCCAGACGCCGAAACGATCGTGCCGGCGCTGCTGGCCGAATTCGAGAATGAAGATCGGCAGATCCGCATCCGGGCCTTCCGGCTGCTGATCGGAATCGGGCCTGCCGCCGGCCGGGCCGTCGATCCTCTACGGAAAATGTTGGACGACCGCCGCGGCTACGTTCGCCAAATCGCCGCCAAGGCGCTCGAGAAACTGCGCAGCAACGAGTGAAGCCGCCGACCAGCCGGCACACATCATCGATGGGTGGCGTGAGCGAAGCGTCGCCCCGTCGATCGCAGGCCACGGCAACAATGACTCATCCTCCGCCGTCCACGTCAGAGGCAACTGATCCGACGGCCGCTATGAAGATGTCGGTGGTCCGGGGCGACGCTATCGCTTACGCCCCGCCACTCGCCCGCTTACGCCGCCGTCGTTCCATGAAGACGAGGCCGACAGTTCCCAGGCCGAAGAGGATGATGCTGGAGGGGTCGGGGATGACGGTCGTATCAAATTCTACGATGTACCCCTGGAGATCGGCATTCGACGTGTTCGGATAATCGTTTCAGCTCCAAACAGGCGGTTCTACTCCCGCGTCCACTACGTTCCAGTATGAAATATAGTCCTCGTTTCCAACGTTGTTGGGCTCTCCCGCGAACCAATTCAAAAAAGTAAACGGTTCCCCTCGTGACCCATCGATAATCGCCCTCGACGACCTCGTCAGTGAGCCCAATCCACACGCTGGTTCCAGGGATAAACGAACCCGGACCATTTTGACGACGGACCGTTAATTGTTACGCTAGTTTACTAAAAAACGCCTAAAACACCGCATACACAGACTAAAACGCACTTCGCCTGTTTTCCTGAAATGTCGTATTATGGCGTGTTTTGACACCTTACAGGTGTCACTGACACCCGGTTCGGCAGATCAAAAGCCAACAGCAAACCGACCGCTTGCAGTCGGCCAGTCGCCACAACGCGGGTCGCCCAGTTCAACAACTCCGACGGTTTCTGACACACGGCGCTGCGGGACTCGTTGCCGGCACGACGGTCGCGAAAGCGTGGTCGGCGGCGTTCGCGGCGAAGGAGCAGTCGGACGCTCGTCACGAGCCGATCAAGATCACGAAGATCGAATCGCACCACATCAAACCAAACTTCCACACGCAACTACGACACGGAATCTGCTTGCATCGTCGTTCAGGGCATCCACAGCCCAGGATTCGACGTGGATGGACGTTGTTCGGGCGTGTGCTGTTGCATATGGTACCGCCGCAGTCGCCCCACTCGAAAATAACTGCGCCCCTCTTAATCGTTTTCCAGGTTTCATAGAAAACCGCCATACCGGCTAGAAGTTATCGCCACCGCCTCCATTGCCAGAGCCCGTATTGGTCATAATACCGTCGAACGGTGTGCCGCTTAAGATATTGTAGCCCAGAACCGTATTGTTGGTCGACGAGTTGTTGCTGAAGACGGCACTGTTGAGCGGAGGGAATACGCCCACCAAGAAGCCGTCGAAGCTGTTTCCACTGGCCGTGTTATCGCTGATCGTGCCGCCGTTGAAGGTGTCCACCAAGAAGCCGGTGAGGCCATTGAAGTTGGAAACGACATTCCGGATGTCGCCACTGTTAGTTCCATCGAGAAACATACCGTGTTGCGTCGCTCCGC
>CAUZTK010000374.1:0-3033 GCA_963582395.1 Planctomycetota bacterium
TTGCCGAGCCCGTTCTTCTTCCGTTTTGCCGGCTCCTCTGCCCGCCAGCGCCGGAATCAGCACGTTCTCCAGCACCGTACACTGAGGCAGCAAATGATGGTCCTGAAAGATGAACCCGATGTTTCGGTTGCGATATCCGGCCAGCGCGGCGGCGTTCATCACAAAGGGATCTTCGCCGAGAATCCGCACGCTGCCAGACGTGGGCCGATCCAGCGTTCCCACGATATATAACAGGGTACTTTTCCCCGAGCCGGACGGACCGGTGACGGCAATGGCCTCGCCCCGCCCGAGCTTCAAATCGACGCCCTGCAGTACCGCGAGGGCGCCGGCAGCGCCGCTGAACTCTTTCGTCAGACCGCTGACCAACAAGTCGCTGCTATCATCGCTCATTCGTTCCGGATCCTCTCTGCGAAATTGCCGCACCGTATTTTCTCAACTCTGACGTGAAAACTCTATGTTGTGGCAAACTCGTCGATTTTCGCAGCGTACTCCGGCGGAATTTCGATCGACTTCATCGGCTCGCCGGGACGAAACAGGCAACAGACCGTCTTCAGTCTCCCATGTGCGATCTGCGTCTCATCCCGCCAGAACTCGATTTGGAACGTCAGCGATTTGACGCCTTTGCGTTGCACCGCCAGCCGCGCTTCCAACAGGTCATCGTAATAGGCTGGAGCGTCGAACGAACACGACGCCGAAACACGCGGCCAACTGATCACCGAACCGTCCTGCTGCCGGTCGATGGTCTTCAGCCCCAGCCAGCGGAAGAACTCGTGCTCAGTCTGTTCCATGTAGAGATAGAAGTTGACGAAATGAACAATCCCCGCCATGTCGGTCTCGTTGAACTGCACGCGGCGAGTGGTGGTGAACTGTTCGTTCATTTGAAGTCATTCAACAGCTAATGAATGCGAGCGGGGGGCGTCAGCCCCCCTGTTGCTTTCAAATCATTGACGATGTTCTTTTTAGGAATACACCAGCCGGCTTACGCCGGCCACTCGTCGATGTTTATGACTCCGGGAAAAACTTCTTCAGCGTGATTTCGCTCGGCGGTTTGGTTATCAAAGAGGCGCCGATCATCGCTGCCGTCGAGCAGGCGGTCATGGTGACCACCGGAAGCATTCCCAGAAACGTGTAAGTCGGATTGGCTCCGCGGCCGGAGTCAACGAAAAAGAACACCCACAACACAGCACCGACGACGACACAGGCACAGACGCCGGCTGTGGTCAGCCGCTTCCAATAGATCGCAGCGACCACGGCCGGCACAAGGCTCGTGAAACCACTGAAACACCAAATGGCCAAATCGAATACGCCGGGCAGTTCGAGCAGACTGATCGCATAGGTGATCGCCACAATACCGACGATGAACAATCGGGCCATTAGTACCGTTTGGCGGTCGCTGAATCGGTTTTCATCGCTGTAATGCAGCACAATGTCTTCGGTGAACATCGTGCCGATGCACAAAAACTGGCTATCGAGCGACGACATGATGGCGGCCAGAATACCAGCGGTCAGCAGTCCTGACAGCAACGGTCCCGAGAGACTACTCACCATTATGCCGAGAACGGCACTGTCGTTTTTCAGGTCGGCCGGAACAATCAGCCGACCGTCGATGCTCGCCGACGTCGCCCAGACACCGACCAGTACACACGGAAACCAGACGATGAGAATAAACAGCGGATGAACAACGATCGACAGTTTGAAACTCTCGGCGCTACGGGCCGTCAACCAGTGCTGAAACAGGTGCGGGAACATGCCCGCCGACACGGGGATCATCATAAAGCTGAAAAAGAGTAGCTGTGGAATTTTTTCACGGGTCAATTTTTCCGGAGCGTGTCTTTGCACATGTTCGGTAGCGGTCTGCAGGTTCGCGAAGAAACTCTCCGTACCACCCAGACTGTCGGCGATCACAACGAACGTAATCACGCCAAGCACCATGAACACAATTGTCTGAAAAGCGTTCGCCCAAGCTGTGCCCCGCATGCCGCCTAGAAACACGTAAACGAGAACGACGCTGCAAATGGCCGCCGAGCCGAGCCACTGAGGGACGCCGTGGTCTGCCTCGGCAAAGGTACCGGCGGTGACCTTGTTAATGGTGATTCCCCCGCCGATCACCCCGATCAACAAATACGGAATGACCAGACCCACCAGAATTGGAAACAGCAGCAGGCCGATCCAGCTGCTCTCCAATCGGGCGCGGAAGAACTGGGTTTGTGTCGTAAAACCGTGCCGCTGCCCCAGCGCCCAGAGCTTGGTTCCGATGAGAAAAAAGCAGATCGAGTGCACGATGCCGCTCGACGAGGCCAGCATGCCGTAGACTCCGATGCCGATGCGAAACGATTTGCCCGTCGAGCCGACCAGTGCAAAGGCGGTCATCGTCGTTCCGAAGAGCGACATCAACAGCAAAAACGGACCGATGCTGTGGCTGGCCAGCATGTAGTCCCGGCTGGTGCCACGGAACATCCGGCTGGCCAAGAAACCCAGCCCTAACAGCAGGACCAGATACACGCAGATGATGACCAGTGGAAGCGGGGTCATGCGTCGGTCCCCTCCCCGGGGTCGCTGCCGAGATCGAGGTTCGTGGGCCAAGCGTACCTGGTCACCAGAAACCAGACGGCAACACACGCCAGAGAATGGCCCGCATGATACAACAACCCGACGGGAATCCAGCCGAAGACCAAGCGGCCGTCATTCCAGAACCAAAAGTCCTGGTGCAGTACGACCAGGCCCAGCAACATTCCCCAGACAAGGTACTTCATCGAGAGTGATCTGAAATGAGGGGTGGTTACGGAATCTGCTCGCCGCAGCTTCAGGCAGGAAATCAACGTCTGCTGAGTTTATCAGTTTGCAGTGTGGCTCGAAACTGTTCCGATCACCAGCCGGCACACCGCCCCGGGTGCGCTCAATTGTGATTGCGCGATTGGGTAAGGTTGGTCGTCTTGGTATTTTCGTGTTCCATTCGACATGGAGGTGCCAAGTGAATTTTAAAGAACTGACGCTGGAAGAACGACTGGTAGCGGAGCAGGCTGTGTTGAATCT
>CAUZTK010000375.1:0-3009 GCA_963582395.1 Planctomycetota bacterium
CGGCGTATTCGTTCAGCGGGAATCAACCGCGCTGGGCCAAACTTGGAACTACTGATTTTCGGCAAAACCGAGTTTCCCACCGTTTTCTGCGATACCCAAACGAAACAACAACACCCATGATCTTTCGGCCAATACGGCAGTTTCTCTCGGCTCAAATGTTGCCGAATTTCGAGTGGATTTGGCACAATTTTCGCACCGCTGGTTAAAGTGCGATTGGGAAAAACCGGTGGTTGGAATATAGTTCGCCGCCAGAAAGCATGGAGGGTAACTGCTGATGCGCGCTAAGCCGACCGGTTCTGCCGCGATGTTAATGTTTGTGTTTCTGGGGGTGATTGCGGTTGTGGGTGTGTTCGGCATTCCGCAATTTGCGCCGGTGGTTGCTTCCCCCAGCCGTGGAGCCGATAGCTGGTCGTCTGAAGAGTTCAGCCCGTTAGAGGGTGAAGCCGGCGGTGGGCCGATCGTGCAGGGTACTGAAGATTTGTTTGCACCCATCGATCATGAACGGCCCAGTCGACAAACGCAGGCCGGCAATCGTCTGGCTGATTCACGAAAACCATCAACCAATCTACCCGACGAAGCTCTCGACGGTTGGGCTTTGCACTCGCAACCTGGTGGTGCATCAGTGGTCCGGGGCGAGAGAAAACAAAATCTCCGGCCCGGTCGCCGCCGGTCATCGGCGACGAAAGAAGACCGGCCGCCGGCGAATTTGAAACTGCTCGCGTTCGGTGAGCCGTCGGCTGCGCCGGAAGAGAGCGGGCAGTCGATTCCGCCGTCTTTTGCCGAAGCCGCGCCATCTCCCGGCAGAAAAGCCGCGGTGGTGCATCACAATCACGAAGAGCAGAACACGCTAGCATTCGGCACCGATGACAACACGCACCCCTCGGGGTTGCTGCCGTCTCGCCAAATAGCTGCTGATCGAACCGCCGGTTCGGGCGGTGTTGTTCCCAAGGCGACAAGCCGTCAAGATTTGGAACCGTTGACTTGGCGTACGGCCGTTGAGCGATTGAATTCGCTGGGTATCCGACACTTTCGGCTGTCGCCTGGAGAACGGATGCAGGAATACCAGTTTAGTTGTATTTACACACCGACCGACAATCCCCGAATCACATACCGGTTTGAAGCCGAAGCCAGCGAACCGCTCGAAGCCGTGAAAAAAGTCCTGGCACAAATCGACGACTGGCTCGCCAAACATTAAATCAACGATGGCTGATTCCGCTTTCGGCTAAGAACTTGTCAAGGAATGTCTTTCTCGTTGAACCCGCAGCCGCAGGCGAGGACGACGCACTGCCTCGCCTGTGGCTACGGGTTCAACGAGCTAACGAGGCAATTGCTGCTCCACAAGTTCTAAGCTTTAGCGCTAGCCACCGCGCGACGAGAACCATAACGCCATGCGCGACAACCCGGGATCTCACGATTGGCATCAGCTTTCTACAGTGACCGATTCTCGGTACGGGCATTTTGGGTTGCGCCCGTTAACCCAAGCGTCCGACAGTTTTCGGACATGGTTGATGCTGCGCAGATCCACGAACGCGAAATCGACCTACTTCGCTGAGGGCGTGATTGTTGCGCGGCGCGATCCAAAAACGGCCCGGTTGGAGGCCGTGTTGCTCATTGCCGACCGACCGTTATCGCCCCGGCGGCTGGCGCAAATGGCGACGTTAGTCGATGCCGCAGAGGCATCCAAATTGATTGACACGTTGAACGTCGCGTATGACTCGACGGGATCGGCTTTTCGCATCGAACGCGTCGCCACGGGTTTTCAGTTGCTGACGCGCCCCATCTTCGCCCGCTGGCTCGACAAACTGCACCACCGGCAGTCTCAGTTGAAACTGTCACCACCGGCTATGGAAACACTGACCATTGTCGCCTACCGGCAGCCAGTCACACGAGCCGACGTCGAAGAGATCCGCGGCGTGCAATGCGCCGAAATGCTCAAACAACTCATGGAGCGCGGTTTGGCGCGCATCGTCGGACGCGACGATTCGCTCGGAAGGCCGTATCTGTACGGGACGACGCGCCAATTCCTGGAATTGTTCGGGCTGCATTCGCTCGATGATTTGCCGATGGCCGACCATCTGCGATCTGTCAGGCAACCCGACAAAATCGGTAGCGACGGCGATGACGAAACTCCACTGACCGATGCCGCCACAGGCACCGAAGTCGGTCCGAGCGCGGATACCGGCATGGCCGAAGAAGAGACGGCTGCGTAACAACTGAAACGGCTGCCGTTGTTATGCCTGTGGGATCTTTCCCGGCTGCCTATCGCCGACCACACGCCAGATCTCGGCGGAAATGTCGTCGATTGAGCGCATGTTTCCGTCCCGGTAACAATCGACGCGGTGCCAATTCGGCTCGCGGGAAGACAGGCGGAGATAGACGTCGCGGACTTTGGCGAGATAAAGTTGATCGGCCTCTTGGATGTCGGCCGCCTTGTCGGTGTACCCGCGAGCCTGCTTACGCGCGATCAACTGCTGTGCCTGGTCGGCCGGCAGGTCGAGCAGTACGACCAAGTCGGGGCGCGGCAGCTGAAACACCTCGTGCTCGATTTTGCCGATCCACTCGGCGAATTCCTCGCATTCGTCCTCATCGAGCTTGGCCCCCTGGTGTGCGACATTTGAGGCGACAAAACGATCGATCACCAGCACGTCGTTTTCCGCGATCGCCTTCAGCAGCAAGTCCCGCGATTCAAACCGGTCGCCCGCGTACAGCAGCGAAACCAGAAACGGGTTGACTTCATCGAGGGCGCCGAAGCGGCCGTTCAAAAAATCACCGATGCTCTTGCCGAACAACGTCTCGTCGTAGCGGGGAAAACTCAACAATTGCGAGCGACATCCGGCAGCAACGAGTCGTTCCTGTAAGAGCAGCGCCTGCGTCCCTTTGCCGGAGCCGTCAATGCCTTCCAATGCAATCAACATCGCCAATGAATCAGACTTTCCACAGCAGTTGAAGTAGTCGGTTCAGATCGACCGGATATATCGGGACACCAAGACCATCACCTGAGCGGTCGGC
>CAUZTK010000376.1:0-3003 GCA_963582395.1 Planctomycetota bacterium
TCACGCACGCTCATCTCGACCATCTGGCGGCACTGCCGGCTTACGTGGCTCGGCGACGGATGATGAAGATGGACCCCCCGACTATTTATCTTCCCGAACGCGTCGTCGACGGCGTGCAGCGGATGCTCAGCACCTGGCAGCGGCTGGACCGCGGTCGTATGGTCTGCGAGCTAGTCGGAGTTAAACCGGGCGACGAAGTCGAGCTCTCGCGGGAGCATGTGGTGACCGTCTTCGAGACCAAGCACACGGTGCCTTCAGTCGGATATGTCGTTTGGGATCGCCGCAAAAAACTCAAGCCGGAATTCCAGGGCAAAACGCAGGATGAGATTCGCGACCTGCGCCTGGACGGTCACGAAGTCACTGACGAAGTCCGCGTGCCGCTGGTTTGTTACGTCGGCGACACGGCTCCGGCCGGTCTCGACGGCTATCCGCCGGTCTACGAAGCCCGCATCCTCATAACCGAGCTGACCTTCTTTCGCCCCGAACACCGCAAGCAGAAGATCCACAAGTTCGGCCACACGCATTTGGACGATTTGATTGAGCGGGCCGGCCAGTTTCAGAACGAACTGATCATCGTCGCGCATTTCAGCACACGGTACGACGAGCGGCAAATTGAGAAAGCAGTTCAGCAAAAACTACCACCCCAACTGAAAGAACGCATGCACCTTTGGTTGTAGAACCACCCAGCAGTTCGATGATCCCGAACTGTCGAGTCATCCCGTAGGCAAGTCTCGAGGGCTTTCCGCTCAACCCTAGACTCTGGACTCTTTCAACCTTCATCCCTCAACCTTAACGGTCCCCGACATGGCCGTCCCCATCGAACTTCCGGAACTAGGCGCTGAGGACGAACCGGTCCGCGTCAGCAGTTGGTTCGTCGAACCAGGTGACCGGGTGGATGCCGGTGAGCAGGTGGTCGAGCTCCTGCTGCCCGGCATGACGTTCGACGTTTTCGCGCCCTCGGCCGGCGTGTTGACGCGCATCGAAAAGCCGCTGGACGCAACGGTAAAAACCGGAGACATTCTGGGATGGATCGCCCCGGAACCGAAATTGGCTGAGGACGGAATATGATCTGGGAGAAGATTCGCGGTCACGCACGGCAGGTGGAGATGTTTCGTCGCACCATTGGGCGGAGACGATTGTCACATTCCTACCTGTTCCTCGGACCCGACGGAATCGGCAAGAAGATGTTTGCCCGCGCGCTGGCGCAATGCCTGTTCTGCCAGCGGTTCGCTGACACCGAACTCGAAGCGTGCGACGAATGTTCCTCGTGCCGGCAGATGCTCGCCGGCAGTCATCCCGATTTTTTCTATCTCAGCCGGCCGCAGGGGAAGAATGTATTGAGCATCGATCTATTCGTGGGCAGCATTGAACGGCGCGGACGCGAAGGGCTGTGCTACGAACTCTCTTTGCGGCCCATGTCGGCCGGTCGCAAGGTCGCAGTCATCGACGACGCAAACCTGATGAACGAGGAAAGCAGCAATGCGCTGCTGAAAACCCTGGAAGAGCCGCTGAACGATTCGGTGCTGATTCTAGTCGCTCCAAGCCCCGACGGACTTTTGCCAACCATCCGCTCTCGCTGTCAGCAGGTGCGGTTTGCACCGCTGCCGGTCGGCGAGCTTGCCGAGTTGCTGATCGACCTGGAAATAGCCTCCGACCGGAACGAGGCGGCCGAGGTCGCCTCGCTCAGCCAAGGTAGTCTGACGGTCGCCGGGCAGCTACTCGATCCGGGTCTTCGCCAGCTTCGTGAGTCCCTATACAATCGCCTCGCCGATCAGGACTTTAACAGCCTCAGGACCGCGGTCGAAATGCTGAAGGGGCTGGAGAAACTCGGAGGCGACGCGCAAGCACAGCGGAACAACGCCCAATGGCTAGTCGGCTTTACGATCGAGTTCTATAGCCGGACACTGCGACGGCTTGCGGGTGACGTGACGAACTTGCCGATCGAGCCCGTGCGCCGGTTCAGCGAGAGGTTCCGTCCGGCGACCACGGAACATTCGGAACTCGTGATGGAACTGCTCGATCGCTCGGCATCAGCGATGAACCAATTGAAACGCTGGACTCCCATACCGATCTGTCTTGAAGGACTTTTCGATAACCTGGGACGCCTCATGCGTTCCGCTGCAGCGCGTGACCGCTAAGCCACAAGTGGCAACTCGGATTCCGAAATTCCTCGCAACAAACACGCGAACAGCATTCACTTTTCCGGACCGATTATGGGATAATGCCAACACGGCGGGCAGTTCAGTTCAGTCGCAGGAGTTCAGTTTTCATGGGAGCGCGTTACATTGTCCGTTATGGTGCCGTTCGGCACGTTGCGGAATTCGCCGTGAAGGGCGAACAACACTACGCGAGAAATTGCTCGGTGATTGTGCGCAGCGACCGGGGTGTCGAATGGGGTGAAGTCCTTTGCCCTGCCAGCGTTCGGACCCGGGAGTATCTGGGCAAGGACCAACCGACCGGAAGAATTCTGCGCGCGGCGTCTCCGGAAGATCGCGACGGCTGGGATGATGTTCAGCGCGGCGAGCTGGAGAAGTTTGAGGGCTGCCTCGAAATGATTGCCGAGCGCAAGCTACAGATGCAGCTTATCGATGTAGAACATCTGTTCGGAGGGGAACGGGTCGTTTTTTACTACCTTGCCGAAAAGCGGGTTGATTTCCGGGAACTGGTCAAGGCGCTGGCCAAACAGTACCACACTCGCATTGAGATGAGACAAATCGGCGTCCGCGACGAAGCGAAACTTCTGGCCGACTACGGTGATTGCGGCAAACCTGTCTGCTGCAACACCCATCTCCGGGAGATGCCGCCCGTCTCGATGAAAATGGCCAAAATTCAGAAAGCGACGCTCGATCCGCATAAAATTTCAGGTCGCTGCGGCCGTCTGAAATGCTGTCTGCGTTACGAGTACGACACTTACGAACAATACCGCCGCGATTTGCCCCGGATCGGCGCCACGGTCGTCACGCGGGTGGGACAGGGACGGGTCATTGCGCAAGAGATCTTGGC
>CAUZTK010000377.1:0-2997 GCA_963582395.1 Planctomycetota bacterium
CAACGAGAAACGGTTTCGGGGCCGTCCTGGACCCTGTCGTATTCGGCCGCCGACGTGGCGGCCACATTGACAGGAAAATAACCATGTGAGTGTCTCCTTTCACTCACTCTGGTACGCAAATTGATCGCCATTCATTTAGTGATTTATGGTTTTGAAACTACCTCTAGCAGGCCGCTGGAGACGTTGTAAGGGGGAAGGTGACCAATAGTGTCACGATGAACGGCGGCCTACGCGATCCGTGTGGGCAATTCAGCCAGTCATAGATGGTCAGCTTACACTCCGCTGTTCCACGCATACCGGCACATCATTTCGGGGATTATTGACGACCGTGTTGACTGGATATATTTGCATTTCCGCGTGCGAGTATGGAATCAGCAATGATAGTATATTTTGTTGATCTGTTAGTTTTGGGTTCAGCCAGTGGTCGTAGTTCTCTTTATGTAGAATGACCGGCATACGGTTGTGTAATTGGCGCGTCGTGACATTCGCTTCGGTCGTGATGATCGTACATGAATCGACGGCTGCTCCGTCGATCCCCTGCCATCGCTCCCACAGCCCGGCGAAGGCGAACGGCCGTTCGTTGTGGAGCGTGATGAGGTACGGCTGTTTGACCTTCCCCACCCGTTTCCATTCGTAGAAGCCGTCCGCCGGGATCAGGCATCGCCGACGTTTGAACGCGGCCCGGAACGACGTTTTCTCGGCCACGGTCTCAGCACGAGCGTTGATCATCCGCGCACCGATGGATGGGTCTTTCGCCCACTTGGGAATCAGCCCCCATTTCAGAAAGCCGGCTTCGCGGCCATCGTCACCGGCACGGACGGCCAGCACAGGTTGCGTTGGGGCGATGTTGTAGCGGGGCGTAAGCTTCGACTCCCGCAGGAAATGAAAGAACTTCGTGAGTTCGGCCGCCGGTGTCCGCAACGTGAACCGCCCGCACATCGTTCATATCCTCTGGTCGATCAACGCCGGCATCCGGCTGTGACGGCACATGATTTCATAGTAATGCGTCGCCGGCTCGGTCAGTAGATAGACGTGTTCCGTTCCGCTGTCATCCTGCACCAGAATGCCGCGCACGCCGGCTTCAATCAAGAACCATCGCCCTTTTTCGCAGCCGAAGTTCGCGGGAATCGTCACGGCATCCGGTCGTAACCACTGCCACTGTCCGGCTTCCAGTTGTTCGACGGCACACCAGCCGGTCACGGGGAGACGGGCGCGGCGCTGCTTGTTACCCCAGGGGAGAATGAGGAATTGTCCTTCATAGATGACCGGCAGTTCCGGGTTGCGGTTGTCGAACGAAAACCGCAGTTCCGGTATCCCTTCCCGCTGGTACCGCCGGTGCCTCTGCCCATTGTGCAGTATGTCCGGCACATCGTCCAGTTGCAGCGCGAGTGCTTGGCACATCAGAAACACGTCTTCCCGTACACGTCGCAAATGTCGTAATCGTTTGTGTCGTCGGCGTACATTTCGACTAGCGGCAACGTGGCCGCCGTGCGGAGGGCGAACCGGCCGATCTTGTCGTTGATCGATTGTTTCACCGCCGTGACGCGGGAGTCCGTCTGTTTTGCCTTGAACAGTCCACGTTGCCAGCAGGATCGGGGTTGCAGCCGATTTGCGATCACGTGCATGTACTCGACCCGCAGGTGACGCACACTGCGTGGCCAGCAGAATTCCAACAGGTGCAGCCCGGCCTGCGCCAGCGCATGGAACTCAGCCGTTGCCTCCGGCAATGACGCTCGTTTCGACAGGCCGCCTCCCTCGCGAAATTGGAGGCTGAGAGTCAGTTTCTCTGTGAACATGAGATGATGGTCGAGCGCTTCCACCAGCCGTTCCATGTTGCGGTAGACCCAACCGGCGACTTTGGCCGGGTCGTTCGTTGCCCCACCCAGCGAACCGCCGCGGGCCAACGCCTTGTGCGTCGTCCGCCGCGTGGCGATGGGAAAACAGGGCACACCGCCCAGTTCCAACAGCAGTTGTTCCCCCTTGACTGTCAGCAGCTTGCGAATCAGACGCGGGTAGGCCGCCGCGTACTGGTCGCAGGTGGTGATCCCGCACTGTTCCAGTTTCCGAGCGCTTCGCTTGGCAATGCCGGTCACTTCTATGATAGGAATACCACGAATCAGTTGCCGTCGGTCTTCATCAGTCAAGATCATGAAACAGCCGAACGGCTTGTTCAGGTCCGAGGCCAGTTTCGCCAGCGTCTTCGTGGCCGCCACGCCAATCGACACCGGGACGCCGATGCCATGCAGGATCTCAGCTTGTAAGGCACGGGTTTCGTCCCACCCCCAACCGGTCGCATCGAAGAACATTTCGTCGATGGAGTAATACTCGACCGCCGGACTGCGTTGGCAAATCAGGTCGTACATCCGCCGGGAGAGCACTTTGTACCAGCGGAAATCACGCTTGACGAACACGGCGTCGGGACACAGGGGAACGGCATCCCAAATCGGCATGGCAGTGGTAACACCCTTCGCCTTCAGTTCGTAACTCTTGGCGATAACACAGGCTCCTTGATTGGAGAGCACGCCGCACGGCAATCCACGCAGGCAACGGTGCCGCACCCGCTCGGCAGAGACGTAAAAGCAGTCGGCGTCCAAGTGTCCGATGAGGCGGTTCATATTCCGGCTCGACGGTTGTTTCACATTGCGGCAGTTGAAACTCCGGCTCAGCGCTGCGTCTCGGCCGTTGAGAAGAGTATGAACAATTAGACACTATATTGCAACTGAGATCGCGTAATGTGGAAAATCTGAAACAAGATTAACCCGCCGTCTCGTATCGAGTCTTGCAGCCTGTCTGGTGCCGGAGCGTCACCCCTGCGAATCACTGCGTCTGTTCCTGGCGGAGTTCACAGCCAAGGAGGTGACCGAATGGCTGGACCGATTGAATGTGAAGACGCTGTTCATCGAGCCGGGGAGTCCCTGGGAGAACGGCTACAACGAGTCATTCAACGGGACACTGCGATATGGACTTTTGGATGTAGAGCTGTTCGACACGCTGCTG
>CAUZTK010000378.1:0-2982 GCA_963582395.1 Planctomycetota bacterium
ATGACGTCAAGGAGCCAAACCGGGGATCACTCGGAATGGCTGATGTCGGCACAATCGACGATGTACTGCGAGCGGTCAGCACCGAGTTCGACGGCCAGAGCATTCCCGTCAGCGCCGCGCTGGGTGAAGTGACGGACTGGAACGAAGGTCGAACTCCACCGCTGTTGCCGCGGGGGCTAAGCTTTGTCAAGCTGGGGCTGGCCGGGACAACGGGCGATGCCGATTGGTGTTTGCGCTGGGCCGAGGTGCGAAGTCGCTTTGAGTGGGCTAGTTCGAGGCCGCTGCCTTGGATTGCCGTGGCGTTTGCCGATTGGAACGCGGCCGGTGCGCCCCAACCATCCGACGTCGTCGAAGCGGCAGGCCGAGAAAAATGTGTCGGGGTCTTGTTCGATACATGCATCAAGAAGGGGCGCACGCTGCTCGACGGCATCGAGACCAGCGAACTGACACAACTGACCGAACGAGCACACCAACTTGGATTGAAGGTGGCGCTGGCCGGCAGCCTGCGCGTTGAAATGCTGCCGGGCTTGAAATGCATCGGCGCCGACATTATCGCTGTCCGCTCGGCGGCCTGTCGTCATGGAAGTCGCACAACGGACATCGACCCTGCGGCGGTTCGAGCGTTGAAATCCGCAATCGCCTAAGTGAGGCTCACGGCATCCACCTCTCGGCGGTCGGCTCGGCAGCACGCAGATTGATCCACTCGATCGTCGGCAGCCGGGGCGCAAGCCGCCGGAAATACAGATCGACCGGCTGCTCGTCGTCGGCGTGGCCGGCCGGTTCGGGCAGCGTGGTTGATTTCAGCAGCACCAGTCCGTCGGCCGGCCAGCGGAGCACAATCCAGGCGGCAATTGAATCGCTGGTGACGTCCCAATTGTGCGGAAGACGCGGATCATCGCCTCCGGCGCGTTCTTCGACGATGAGGAATTCGTAGGCCGACAGAATCGGTATTCGCCCCGCTTTCCAGGCGGCTTCGGCTTCGGTGCGGCTGCGGACAAGCCGGGTCTGGGGCATCAATTCCACCAGCAGCGCCTCATTCAGCATCAGCGATCGCAGCGCCAGCCAATGCGCCCGCTCGTCACCGAGCCCGTGCAGCCGATCCCACTCACGAACGACGTCGGCCGTCGGCCCTCCCCCGACCATGAGTAACGGATTTCGGTCATCGACAGTTGACAGGACTCGCCGCAGCCGTCGGGGTAAATCGGGAAGACCGAGCAAACTGCCGCCGACCTTGTAGACGATGGTTGGCATCGTCAGTCGATAATCTTGTTGATCGCATACTCGACGATGCCGCGGGCACCGGCCGCCTTCAACCGCGGGATGGCCGACCGCATCACCGATTCGTCCACAATTGTGTTGACGTCCACCCAATCGGGATCGGAAAGCGACGAAACGGTCGGTGTTTGCAGGGCCGGCAGTTGCTCGAGCACCGTTTTCAGGTCGTCACGGCGAACGTTCATCATCAGGCCGACTTTGCCCTCGGCCGCCAGGCACGATTGCAGCATCAGGGCAATGTTGTCCAACTTTTCTTTTTTCCAGGGATCAGTGTAGGCCAGCTCGTTGGCGATGAACCGCGTTGTGCTTTGGAGCACCTCATCGACAATTCGCAGATTATTCGCCCGCAGCGAGCTGCCGGTCTCGGTCACTTCGACGATGGCGTCGGCCAGCCGGGGCGGTTTGACCTCCGTGGCCCCCCAAGAAAACTCGACCTTGGCGGTCACGCCCTGTCGGTCCAGATAGCTCTTGGTCAGCCCCACCGCTTCGGTGGCGATCCGTTTGCCCTCTAAGTCCTTGACCGATTGAACCGGTGAATCTTGCGGCACGCAAAGTACCCAGCGAACCGGCCGGCGGCTGACTTTTGAGAACATCAGTTCGCAAATCTCGTACACTTGCGCTTCGGTCTCGAGCACCCAGTCGTAACCGGTGATTCCCGCGTCCAGAATGCCCTCTTCCACGTATCGGGCCATTTCCTGCGCGCGGATCAACAGACATTCAATTTCGTCGTCGTCGATGGTCGGGTAATAAGACCGGGATGAGAAGCTGATATTGTAGCCGGCGCGGCGGAACAGCTCGGCTGTCGCCTCCTGCAGGCTGCCGGCCGGTATGCCGAGTTTCAGAATTCTTGCGGACATACGTGACGATCAGCCCTTCTTGTAGACTTCCGCAGGATCGAAGACGCGCTCGCCGACAACTTCGACGCTTCCCGATTCAGGATCGATTTTCCGATAAAAGCAGCTTTTGTAGCCGTCATGGCAAGCCGCTCCGCCGACCTGTTCGACCTTCACCAGCAGCGTGTCGGCATCGCAGTCGAAATAGATTTCCTTCAGATGCTGGATGTTTCCGCTCTCTTCGCCCTTCCGCCACAACTTTTGTCGGCTGCGACTGAAATAGCAGACCCGTTCGGTTTGGAGTGTTTCCTCGTAAGCTGCGCGGTTCATATAGGCCAGCATCAGCACCTCGCCGGTCGCATGCTCCTGGGCGATAACTGGGATCAATGTTGATTTTTCAAAGTCGGGTTCTGACACGTCGTCGATTGCTCCTGGGGGGGCCAAACGTAAGCCTGACAGAAGTTGCGTTACGGTAGCAGGTTTCCATCGAACGGGCCAGTTGCGCTGATGCGGAATTCGTAGAACTCGACGAGTCACTTACCGTAGAAGAATGAAAAACTGACCGGCCCTAGAAATCGGCCGACCGGGGTTTCATCCAAACCATCGTTCCCCTAGTATCGTCATTGCATCGGTCACTGGCAACCAAAGTCTGCAGCGGCCGTTTGCCGGTTGATTCCCGCCGGGCCGCCAGAGGCGGTTTGTTTCACAAACCACCCTGTCTGGTTTTGCGGAACTTCGATGGCAAAGCAAGCAGAAGTTCCTTTGGGGCATCGGCGACCTGACCCTGTGGAAAACATCCGGACAGTTTCAAATGGCGTGCACGTGTCCCCCAGTGCGTCGCGGGTCGCTGTCTTCTCGGATGTATACCACGCGC
>CAUZTK010000379.1:0-2980 GCA_963582395.1 Planctomycetota bacterium
GACCGTTGTGTTTTGAAGCGAATCGACTGTCCGTTGGAATCGATCGCTACCGCATTGTCGAGATTGGAAGAACTTGTCTCTCGGCTGCAAGACATCGCGCACCCCAGCTTTGTGGCACCGACCGCTTCGCTGCGTCACGGTGATCAACTTGTCACCGTCAGCCGTTACGTCTCAGGCCCTCATCTAGGCGAACTATTGGTGCGGCGCGGACGGGTCTCGCCCGAGCACGTGATCGAGATCGCTCGTCAACTCGTTGATTCGCTGGCTACGCTCGAAGAAAACAACTGTGTTCACGGCGACGTCAACTTGTGGAACGTCCGGCTGACATGCGCGGGAGTGGCCGTGCTAGTCGATGCCGGCATCAGCAGGGCTGCCTTGCCGGTGCTGACGATTCACGCCGGCCGCTCTCCCGAACGGTACGACGGAATCGCCCCCGAATTGATCGGAACCGGCCGGCATTCGGATTCCAGTTCCGATGCCTACGCGCTTGGCTGCCTGCTTTGGCAGTTGCTGGCAGGGCGACCTCCGTATCCGACCGGAGACCCGTTGGGAAAATTGGCGGCCCATCAGACGCGGACAGTGGAGGACGTCCGTAATTGGGCGCCCGGCACTCCATCAACTCTGGCAGAAACCATCTTGGCCTTAACCAACCGTGATCCGCGATGTCGGCCAGGTTCGTTCCGCGAGATTCGGGAGAACATGGGAACGCCGAACCGCCGAGGACGACAGCGTTTGACTCGATTCCAGGCGCTGTTTAACACATCCGTTCGTCGAATGCCAGCAGCGGTTTCGGCTCCGTCGTCGAACCGCTGGACAGTGCTGCTGGTCCTGTTGTTTGTGCTTTCGGGCGCCGTCCTGACATTAGCCGACCGGGGAGCGGGTAGCCGTCCGCTCAATTTTTCGTCGCGGATCTCAAAAATCTCCGATTATTTCGGAGTTGTTACCGCCGTTTGGCTCGGCAACGATGACCGTCGGGGCACCTTCAACGACGCCGAGAACGTAGCTACGGCCAAACGGGCTGTCCCGCGGCTGATTCCGCTGCCTAGGCCCGATGGCGACGGTGTCATTTTGCTCAATTCTCCCGGACCGTACACCTGCGGCCAGATCGACGTCGTCGGACCGCTGACAATTCGCGGCTTGCCCGGTCTGCAATCCGAAATCGTCGTATCCGCGAGACCCTGCCAAATTGTTGCAGAGCAGTTGACTCTTGAAAACGTTCATTTTCGTCGCGCTGTAGAACCTCTGCGAACCGATAAACCGCAGGTCGTGCCGCATGAACTTTTGGTCGTGCAGGCACAAGTGTTCAAAGTTCACCGTTGCAGTTTTCAGGCACCAGAACAACGTCCGGCCGACTCGCAGGCCATGACTGTCGATCGTTCGGCAACTTGGCCCGTGGCCCTGGTGTGGAAAATGATCGACCAGAACGAGGCACGCGGTGGAAGAGTCACGATCACGGACACTGTTTTTTCCGGCAGCATGTCGTCACTTCGTCTTATGGACGTCCCGAGACGGGTTGAAATTCAGAACTGTCTCAAAATCGGCTCTGGACCGCTGATGACCCTGACGGCGGCTCCGCGGCCGTCCCTTAATTTCCACATCGAGCTGCGTCAACTGACGATGCGCTGCGCCACAGCTTTATTGAGGCTACAAATGGCGGCCAACCGTCGCGACAGCGGTACGATTTCTATCGACGCCGACGACTGCGTGTTCGATCTCACCGGCCGCAATGCGGCCCTGTTCCAAATTGTCGCGACACCGCTGTTGCCAGATCGGCTGATCCCGATTGATATGACCGGCGCAGGATCGTTGGCGAATCCCAATTTGACCGTGGCATTGCGGCTCGATCCGAACGATCAGTCCCCGACTGAACTGGGACCGGCAGCCGTAAGACTGGAAGGGATCTCGACGGCTCTGTTCGCCTACACCGGGCCGATCGGTCGAACTCTGCGCGATTCAGAGATTCAGTCGTACGATTCGCCTCGGCGATCTCGAACCTCACCCGGAATCGACGCTGCGAAGCTCGCGCTTCCGGCGCCCACAGCCACACCAATTCTCGGCAATGCGGAAATAGAAACGCGCATTCGCCAATCGAAGTATCTGCGTTGAACGACCAGCAGTCGATTGATACGATCGATCAAGATGCCGCCAGCGGAGCAGTCTCACCGGCAGCGGTGGCCCCTCATGCCATTTTTATTGCGATGTGAACGAATGTTCGCACCACGATTACTGATTAAGCGCATTCATGAACGCATTCAGATGACGACCTCGAACGGCACCTCGAACACCATCAGCCAGCGCTGGAGCAAGCGGCATTTGCTGGGGCTCGAAGACCTGAGTGCCGACGAGATCACGTTAATTCTCGATCAGGCGGCGGATTTCAAACGGCTCGCCCTGCAAGGAGAAACGAAACTCAGCCCGTTAGCCGGCACGGTCGTCGCCAACCTGTTCTTCGAGCCGTCCACGCGGACGCGGACGAGTTTTTCCCTGGCGGCCAAGCGGCTCAGTGCCGACACGATTGAGTTTACGTCTGCCGGAAGCAGCCTCTCGAAGGGCGAAACGTTCATCGACACGGCCCGCAACATCGAAGCGATGGGGGCCTCGCAGATTGTCGTCCGGCACCAGACGCCCGGGGCGCCTCACCTGCTGGCCAAAGCGCTTCATGCCAGCGTCCTCAACGCCGGAGACGGCACCCACGAACACCCAACTCAAGCGCTGCTCGACATCTTCACCATCCGGGAGCACCGCGGATCGTTACGGGGACTCACGGTTGCGCTTGTCGGCGACATTCTGCACAGCCGCGTTGCCCGGTCAAACATTTGGGGACTGACAAAACTTGGAGCGCGGGTCATCGTCTGCGGACCCTCAACGTTGATTCCTCCGAAGGTCACGGAACTGGGTGTCGAGGTCTCGTACAATCTCGACGAAATTCTCGGCGAGACGGACTGCATCAACTTGCTGAGAATTCAGTTTGAGCGGCAGC
>CAUZTK010000380.1:0-2976 GCA_963582395.1 Planctomycetota bacterium
CGAGACAAAAACCACAATTCCCAGCAACGCCGAAGCCAGAATCGGGCCGAACAACTCGGCCGTCTTCAACTGAATCGACCGCTGCATCACCAGATAACCCAGCCCAAAGCTCCCGATGCTGGCGCCGGCGAAAAACTCGCCGACAATCGCGCCGATCACCGCCAAACCACTCGACGTTTTGGCACCGGCGATGAGGTAAGGCACGGAATTCGGCAGCCGAAGCTTGAGAAGAATCTGCCAGCGGGAGGCATTGTGCAGACGGAACAGTTCGAGCAGGTCGCGGTCGATGGTGATCAGCCCCGCTGTGGCGTTCGTAATGATCGGGAACAGGCTGATGATGACCGAAACGATCACCACGCTGCGAAATCCGTAACCCGACCAATTGATGATCAACGGAGCGATGGCCACAATCGGCACAGTCTGCAGAAAGATCGCATACGGATAGCAACTGCTGCGGACGATTCGCGACTGCGAAAACGCAAACGCGATCAGCGTGCCCAGCGCCAGGCTTGTCACGAACCCGCACAGCGCAGCGGCCGCCGTTTGTGCCGTCGCCGCTGACAGAACGGCCATGTCGTTGACAACCGCTCGAATCACATCCAGCGGACTGGGCAGCAGAAGCCGTTTGATCTCGAAGGCTTCGACAGTCATCTGCCACACCAGCAACACAACCACAAGCAACCCAACCGGAGGCGCCATCTGCCACCAGAACCGCCGCGCCAAACCTTTCATCCCGTAACCTCCCGCAACTGCCGGCTCACCTGACCGGTCAAACGGGCGAACTCCGCGTCGGCACGCAACTCGGGGGACCGAGGATACGGGAACGGCACGGCGATTTCAGCCACGATCTGCCCCGGTCCCGAGCTCATCACCAGAATTCGCTCGCTCAGAAACACCGCCTCGGCCACGTTGTGCGTCACGAAGACCGCAGTCCAGCGCTTCTGCGTCCAGATGCCGAGCAGATCTTCTCCCAGCCGTTGCCGTGTGATTTCGTCGAGCGCTCCGAACGGCTCGTCGAGCAGCAGTAAATCGGGGCCCGTCACCAGCGCGCGGGCCAGCGAGACCCGCATCCGCATTCCGCCTGAGAGCATTCGCGGAAACTTGACCGCGTCGGACAGCGACAAACCGATCAGCATCAGACTCTTGAGAATCGATTGATCTTGTTCTGAGAGTGACGCGCCTTCCAACTCCAGTGGAAGTCGAATGTTATCGGCCACGTTTCGCCACGGTAGCAGCGTCGGATCCTGAAACACAAACGCCACTTGCTGTGCCCGTCGGCGCGCTTCGGCGGGCGCCAGACCGGCAACGGTTAATTCTCCCACCGTCGGGTCGATCAATCCCGCAATCATCCTCAGCAGTGTCGATTTTCCGCAGCCGGACGGACCCACTACTGAGACGAATTCGCCCGCTCGAATTTGCAGGCTCAGCTCTGTGAGCGCTGCATGCCGAGCGTCGAACGTCATTCCCAGCAACTTCGCGTCAACTAAGATGTCGGTGGACGCAGGAGTTTGCGTGCCTTGGGCACTTGTTGTCGATGATTTTTCTGCGGAAGAGGACACGGAAGTGCGTCAATCGAAGGCGCAAAAGTCACGCCGGCAACGGAAAACTTGAACCAGCAATGCAGGTCGAATTGATAACACACCTTCAAAGCCGGCCCGGTTTAAGCGGATGTAAATTTCACTCTACGCGCCCGATTTCCGCTCCGGCAGGCTGTGCAGCAGCCCGCGCATGTAACCGACTGCAAAGCTGACGTATTGCTTTGGCAGAGGCTGATCGCCGGTGATATGCATAATGTGATCGTAGTCGATGACGCCGTTGTAACCGACCTCATTCAGCGTGCGGAGCACCTGGGACATGTCGAGGTCGCCGCTGTCGACCATCACCTCCGCGTATCCCTGGTGGGTGGGCAGCGTCCCCTTGACGTTTCGGAAATGAACATGGAACAGCCTTCCCTGCTGGCCGAAGTGCCGAATCCCTTCAAAAATGTTTTGGCCCGATTCGTAGCGGGTGCCCACGCAAAACGTAATGCCGTTGTGCTGGCTGGGGACCTCGGAAAACAGCCGGTCGAAGTCGGCGAATCGGCAGAGAATTTGCGGGCTGCCCAAGTACGAATACAGCGGCGGATCGTTGCCGTGCATGGCGATCACGGTTTTGCTGCCTTCGACCGTCGGCATCACCTGCCGGTAGATGTTCAACAGGCCTTTCCAGAGCTGGTCGGAGGTGACCTTGTATTTGGGCCGCGGCTTACGTGACTTGGAACGGGCGATGGCGAACTCGTGGTATCCGTAGCCGCCGCGCCCCCGTTTGGGAACCCAGCCGTTGTTGGCATTCTGCACGTGCAGGATCGCCTGACAGGCCTGGATGCCGTACACCGGGATCTCGGTGTCGGCCACGATTTCGCCGATCCGCTTGAGTTTGTCGATCTCTTTCTGCCCTTCCGGTCGGGCCAGATGCGCATTCAAATACTTCAATCCGTCGGTGTTGGCCCGTTCGATTTTCAACCCCACCGCGTCGAGTCGTTTGACGAACTCCTGAAAATCAGCCTTGGTGACGACGCCGTACTCCTGGTAACCCTTGACCATACCGAATTCGATGTTGACATAGTCAACGCCGATCTGCTTGAAAAATCGCAAGTCGTCGTCATTTTTACTTTTGAGCCAGGGGATGCCGGACCCTACGCCAATGCGAATGCTGCTTTTGGGACGGGCCGCCAGAGCGGCGGCCGCTGCCGGCTGTTGTGCCAGACTGCTGGCCGTTCCCAGCGCCACGGTTCCCAACGCAGCCTATTTGACAAATCCACGCCGTGTGGAATCTTGCTGATGGTTTATCGGTTGACCTTTCAAATCAAGGCAGAGATGAGAGATGATCGGCAGAGAATGAGAATGCCGAGAGCAGACGTTGAATGACTCTCTAAAGAGTCGCCGGGCCGTCGCGTCAACAAAACCCCGACGTCACTGTCAGCCTAACGCGACGTTG
>CAUZTK010000381.1:0-2968 GCA_963582395.1 Planctomycetota bacterium
AGTAAATATCGCCGCACCGTCGATAGCCGCGGTCGAGAGCAACATCGAACAGTTCCGGCGGCAAATCACCGTCGACGCGAAAGGCCCGTGACTGGCTGGGGCGGTCGGCGAAATAGGAGCACATGCTCTCCGGGGTCACCGGAATATTGTCAAGCAGGCTCTGAATTTCATCACGGCGCATAGTTGAGCGTCCTGTTTAGTCGAAAAATGCGGGGCGGTGGCAAAAGCTATAGATACAATAACCGAAAAACCGAATTCTGACACCTCTCGAGAAACCCGAAATTGTGCTCACTATACAACGATTAATCGCCAATCAAATGCGGCGGCGGCCAGTGCCGGCGGAACGCAGAACACCGCGTTTGCTGCTGCGGACGAAAGCTACGAAACTTTCGATGGCCGGCAGCCCGGGCGATTCCGCCTCAATAGCAGCCAGCGCTTCGGCCTGCGGCTGCCCACCGGTGAACGTGTGTATAGCGTTCTTGAGGACACGGCGCGCGTCGCTGTCGATGCCGGCCCGCCGCAAACCGACGACGTTGGGACCGACAATACCGTCGTCAATGGCCATGCAGTACGGCACGACGTCCTGGCGGATATGCATATCGCTGCCGAGCATGGCCAGTTCGCCGATTCGAACGAACTGGTGCACCCGCGTACAGGCGCTGATGAAAGCCCGGGCGCCGATCTCGACGTGGCCGGCCAGGCTGACCCCGTTGACCAGGACGACGTTGTCCGCAACACAGCAGTTGTGGGCGACGTGTCCGAAGGCCATGACCATGACGTTGTTGCCGAGACTGGTCGTGCTCTCCGGGGTGGCGCCGCGGTGGATGGTGACATACTCGCGCAGGTGGCAGTCGGCGCCAATGACCGTGTAGCTGCGCCCACCGCCGTAGTCGTAGTCCTGCGGTTCGCCGCCGACGACCGCGCCGGCATGGATACTGGTGCCGGGGCCGATTGTGGTGTGCCCGGTGATGTGGCAGTGCGGGCCGATGCGGCAATTCTCTCCGATGCTGACCGGTCCCTCGATCACCGTGTAAGGAGCGATGGCGACGCCGCTGCCGAGTTCGGCCTGCGGGTCGATGATGGCGGTTTGGTGGATCATGGCATCGTCGATGCCGCCATAAACGGCGGGGACGACCGTTCGACAGCGATCAGATCGGGCGGCAGATCATTCCTCGCCGCCGACGTCGTTGAGACTGGAGACGTGGTACTTGCATTTCGGGTAGGTTTCGCAGCCGAAGAAGGTCGCGCCGCCGCGGCCGGGACGTTCGCAAAGTTTGCCGTTGCCACAGCGCGGGCAATCGACGTCGGTTTTCTTCTGCGGCGGCTGCAGTTCGATACCGGCGACGCGGTCGTCGAAGTTCTCGATCTTTTTCTTGTGCTTGACGAGCAGGCGTTTAAGGGCGGAGACTTGGGGATTGGTCAACTGCGCGCCCTGCTCAAACTGTTCAGTCAGGGAGGAGACGAATTCGCGTTCGTCGAAGCGCCGCTTGCCTTTGCCGGTGGGCGGTGCGAACTCGCCGATCTCGGCGGCGAGACCGAGGAGTGTCTTGAGTTGCGCCCGGGTCTTGTCCAGTTCCGCTTGGGACGGCAGTTCGAGGGCGGCCTGCAGGTCATCGTAATCAGCGAGCTGCGTCCGGTACTTGACGATCAGCCGCTTGAGGGCGTTGAGCTGTGCGTCCGACAGGGTTTTGCCGGCCTCGACCTGCTCGACCAGCGATTGGTAGAACTGCCGGTCGTCGTAGGTGCGCTTGCCACGCTGCACGGGTGCATCCCACTCACCAACCTGGTCGAGGCACCGGTAGATCCTCAGGGTGTCCTCGTCGGGCTTCTGGGCAGCGCGTTTCTGCTCACGTTCGTGCACCTCCTGGCGCACTTCATCGATAACCCCGCCGATATCGAGTTCGTCAATCATCGCCGGCAGGTCAACGAGTTGTTTTTCGTACCGCAACACCAGGATCAACAGCGCTTTCCACTGCTTGTCACTGAACACTTTGCCGTTGTCGAGCTGGCGCTTGAGCGACGTGTAAAACTTTTTGTCGTCATAGGTGCGGCGTCCGACTTTCTCAGCCGGATGCCAATCGATGGAATCTGAGAAAGCCCCGAGCAATCGCCCGACCGCTTCGGAGTCGGCGCTCTCGCCGAGTTTGGCTTCGGTGAGCCATTCGGAGAAGTCGCCGTAGAAGGTCGTCATCATCTGCTTCCAGGCCAGGCTGCCTTGCTCGATCGTGTCGAGCTCGTCTTCCATACGGGCTGTGAAAGCGACTTCGAAAAGCTTTGGCATCTTGTCGACGAGGTAGGCATTGACTGTCTTGCCGAGATCGGTGGGTACGAGTTTGCCTTTCTCCTTGTTGACGTAGATCCTTTTCTGAATGGTACGAACGATGCCGGCATAGGTCGATGGCCGTCCGATGCCGTTGGCCTCGAGCGCCCGCACCAGGGAGGCCTCCGAGTAAGCCGGCGGCGGCTCGGTGAATTTCTGCTCTCGCTCCAGTTCCTGGAGGTTGCAGACTGCGCCCTGCGCCAACTCCGGTAAGGTCTGTTTTTCTTCCTCATCGGCATCGCCTTCGATGTCTTTGAGATTATAGACGCGCATAAATCCCTGGAAAGTAACGGTGGTGACGCTGGCGCGGAAGCGATAGGTGTGGTTCGCTGACCCTTTCTCGTTTTCGAGCTCGATGGCGTAGAGGTTGGTCTCGGCCGGTGACATCTGGCTGGCCACGAAGCGGTTCCAGATGAGCGTGTAAAGCTTGTGCTGGCGGTCGTCCAGGAATGGCTTGGCGGCTTGCGGCGTTATGTTGACGTCGGTCGGGCGAATGGCCTCATGCGCTTCCTGGGCGGACTTGCGAGATTTGAAAGTATTCGGTTTCTGCGGAATGAACTCGGCACCGAACGTCTCGGAGATGTAGGTGCGGGTGCTCTCCTGCGCTTCGCTGGCGACAGTGAACGAATCGGTACGCATATAGGTGAT
>CAUZTK010000382.1:0-2957 GCA_963582395.1 Planctomycetota bacterium
ATGGCTGTGGTCCCCAGTAAGCAGTCTCAGGTCATTCAATTTGAGGCATCAAACTCCATTGATCTTTCTTATCTTAATCACTTACAAGTGATTTTCTACACACAGCACTCACAATCTTTCTCGCGGACGGTTCCTACAGCCGCAGGCACATTCCCGTGGACATTTTTTTCTAAGATGACTCCCCGCGACTCCACAAAGTTTTGTATCCTGACCATCTGAGGGCCGAACTCAAGCCAAAACGATTGACGCAGGGCCGCCGCGCCGGCTAAACGCTGCGGCGAAGAAGAAAGGATCGACGATGATCGTGATCAAAGTTGCCCGAGCGCTTCAGCAGGGACAGCCGGACCAGCAGATCGAAGTTCGTGGCTGGGTCCGCACGCTGCGCGCGCAGCAGAAGTTTTCGTTCATCGAACTGAACGACGGTAGCTGTTTGAAGAACATGCAAATCGTTGTCGATGCCAGCCTGCCCGGTTATGCCGGATCGATCAAGCAAGCCGGGACCGGTTCGAGCCTTATCGTCACCGGAACGCTCCGGAAATCGCTCGGCAAAGGACAGCGAATCGAATTGCACGCGGAAACTTTGGAAGTCATCGGCACGGCCGATGCGGAAAGTTTTCCGCTGCAGAAAAAACGGCACAGTTTCGAGTTTCTGCGGGACATCGCCCATCTGCGACCGCGGACCAACACGTTTGGTGCGATTGCCCGCGTCCGCAACGCCGTTTCGGCTGCAATCCACAACTTCTTCCAATCTCGGGGGTTCCTTTACATTCAAACCCCCATCATCACCACCAGCGACTGCGAAGGGGCCGGCGAGATGTTTCAGGTCACCACGCTCGATTTGGCCCGACTCGCGAGTGGGAGGGTCAAGTCCCCCGATATTTCCAACACACCAGCCGGCTTACGCCGGCCGCTCGCCGAAATAGACTTGGACGATTCTACAGGGAATCGGGGGAAATCGGAAATCGACTATTCGCAGGACTTCTTCGGCAAACCGGCATCGCTGACCGTCAGCGGGCAGTTGGAAGCCGAAATCTTCGCAACCTCGCTGGGCGACTGCTACACCTTCGGTCCCACCTTCCGGGCCGAAAACTCGAACACGACGCGTCATTTGGCCGAGTTCTGGATGGTCGAGCCGGAGATGCCGTTTTACGATCTCGACGACAACATGCGTCTAGCCGAGGAGTTCATCCGCACCATCATCAACGACGTGTTGGAACAGTGTCCGGAAGACATGGAGTTCTTCAATTTGCGGATCGATCAAACTGTGCTCGAAACGTTGCGGTCCATCACAGAGAGCGAGTTCCTTCGGCTGTCGTACACCGAGGCGATCGACATCCTCTGCAACAGCCGGCCCGCCTCGGGCGGAGACTGGGAGTTCCCGGTCGAGTGGGGCCGCGACTTGCAGTCGGAACACGAACGCTACCTAACCGAAGAGCATTTCAAACGGCCGGTCATCCTTTACGATTATCCGCGGACGATCAAACCGTTCTACATGCGATTAGGCGACGACGGCCGAACCGTGCGGGCCATGGACGTCTTGCTGCCGCGGGTCGGCGAGATCATTGGCGGCAGCCAGCGCGAAGAACGGCTTGACGTGCTCATCGAGCGGATGCGGGAATGCGATTTGAACCCCGACGACTACTGGTGGTATCTCGATCTCAGGCGCTACGGAACTGTCCCTCATTCGGGTTTCGGCCTAGGCCTGGAGCGGACCGTGCAACTGTTAACCGGCATGCAAAACATCCGCGACGTGATCCCCTTCCCGCGAACACCGAAGAACGCGGAGTTTTGAAAGCGTTGCTCACCGCTGGCAACACGACCGATTTCGTTCGGTCGTGTTATCCGACGTCCTGTCGCTGTCCGGTCTCGGCGGCTTTGTAGGCGGCAAAGACGGTCCGCAGGGCGTGCAGGCTCTCGTCGGCGGTGATGGGCGGTTCCCCAAGGCCGGCACAGGCGCGAACCGCCGCTCGCACAAACGGCGTGTAACCGCGGGTTTCGGTCGGTCCATTGTATTGGTGAACCTGCGGATCCTGCTCTCGGGTGCTGTACCAGCTCAGCGGGACCTCTTCGCGTTGATGCAGATGTAGCCAGCCATGCGATCCCCAAATCTTGATATGAGAGTGATAACCGCGGTCCAGGTAATAACCAGACGTCAGCGTTCCGAACGTGCCATTGTCGAACCGCATCGAGATGGCGGCAGAGTCTTCAATGTCGACCGGCTGTCCGCCGATGTTTCCGGCGAAACCAGCGACCTGTTCGATCTTCGCGCCGGTGATTAACATTGCCAAATCCAGCCAGTGAATGCCCAGCCAGATCAGATGTCCGCCACCGGCCCGCGCTTTGTTAGCAAACCACGACTGGTGGTACGACGGGCGGGTCAATCGGGTCTGGTCGGCAATCATGTGCATTTCCAGCCCGTAGACCTTGCCGATTTTTCCACTCTGTAGCAGCCGGCGGGCTTCCACGATCGGCGGGTTCAAACGATTCGCCAGTGCCAGCATTAAGTACAGGTGCTTACTGTGCGCTTTTCGGACAAGTTTGGCGAAGTCGACAACACGGATACAGGCGGGTTTCTCGGCAAAGACGTGACTGCCGGCTTCCAAAGCGGCATCAATGGCCGGCGGCGCAAGCGCGGCTTCCATGGTGACGAGCACCATCGCCGGTTTTTCCCGAGCGAGCATCGTGATCGGGTCTAGATAAGCTTCAGTAAACTTACCGCCGAGCGTCTTGCGGGCGGCTGCCGTGTGCGAACCGCTGGGGTCCGAAAGCACAACTGTCCCGACTTCTTCTGCTTGCGTCAACGCCGGGAAATACGCTCCCAGATGCGCCCCACCGGCATGGGTTATGACCCCAACTTTGATGCGTTTTGCCATCTCTCTGATATGTTTCGCCATCTCGCTACTGTTGCCGGTACTTGGGCTGGCCTCCCCAGCCCAGTTTGCGATGCAGGGTGGTAT
>CAUZTK010000383.1:0-2930 GCA_963582395.1 Planctomycetota bacterium
TTTCATCGCAACACGCTGATCAACCAGGAGGGGGGCACCGACCCGGAACAGTTTCGCGTCGAGTCGGTGGTCGATCGCGTGAGCACCACCGGCAGTGTTTTTCTAGGGTTGACGATCGGTTGCGCCCGATGTCACGATCACAAGTTCGACCCGCTTTTGCAGCGTGAGTTCTACCAGATGTTTGCGTTCTTCAATCACACCGAAGACGTGAAGAGCATTAAGCCCATCATTCCGTTGCCGACGCCCGCACAGGCCACCCGGCAACAGGAATTGAAAACCGAAATCGCCGCCGCCGAGAAGGCGCTTCAGAAACACGATGCCAAAATTGCCAACGGACAGGCGAATTGGGAAAAACGGCTCGCCGCTCTGTCGGTCCCGACTTGGGTAACGCTGGACCCTGCGGAATTCAAGTCCCAGGCTGGGGCGAGCATTAACAAACGCTCCGATGGCTCGCTGATTGTCGGCGGCAACGGAAATATTCCCGCCAACGACACCTACGTTGTGACCGCCGACGTCCCGCTGGAGAAAATCGGCGCTGTACGGCTTGAGGTCTTGACGTATTCGGACCTGCCGAAGAATGGTCCGGGGTTGTCCGACGACGGACACTTCGTGCTCAGCGAGTTTGGGTTGACGGCGACCCCAATTGGTGAAGCCGCGGCAAAGCCGCAGCCGGTGCGGTTCGCTCGTTCTGCGACAGACTGGTCGCAGGACGGCTTTCCGGTGGAACACGCGGTCGACGACGATCCCAAAACCGGCTGGGCCATTAACGTCAACAAGGGACAGGGGAGCACCAACACCGATCGAGAGGCGATCTTCGTCGTCGAACAAGCGATCAAACACCCCGCTGGTTTTCACCTGACGTTCACGCTCCGGCAGGCGCATGGGGTTGCAAAGTATCTCGTTGGCCGGTTTCGGCTTTCGGTGAGCGGCGAAGGGAACGCCGAGACCGCAGTCCCGCTGAGCCTTCCCAAGATTCTTGCCGTTTCAGCCGAAAAGCGGACCGTGGGGCAGAAAGCGGTCCTGAAGGCCGCCTACCGTCGCACCGATCGAAGTCGCGAACCGCTTCAATCGAAATTCAACGCGCTCAAAAAAGAGGAGCAGGAACTCAGCCAGGCTATTCCGACCACTCTGGTGATGCGCGAGCTGAAAACGCCGCGGGAAAGTTACGTGATGATTCGCGGCGACTTTCTGCGAAAAGGAGCGACAGTCGAACCAAAGGTTCCCGCTATTCTGCCGCAACTTCCCGAAAACGTCGAAAGCTCGAGTCGGCTCGACTTGGCCCGCTGGCTGGTTTCGACGGAGAACCCGCTGACGCCGCGAGTGACGGTCAATCGTTACTGGCAGCGGTTTTTTGGGATCGGACTGGTGCAGACCGAGAACGATTTCGGAACTCAGGGGACGCCGCCGACGCATCCGAAACTGCTCGACTGGCTGGCCAGCGAATTCATTCGGCTTGGCTGGGACGTCAAGGGGTTTCATCGATTGATAGTGACCTCGGCGACCTATCGCCAGGCGTCTCGTGTCCGCGAGGACCTGGTCAACGTCGATTCAAACAACAGGCTGCTGGCCCGTCAGTCGCGGATTCGGCTGGAGGCCGAAATCATTCGCGACGTTTTTCTAGCAGCCAGCGGATTGTTGTCGCAGCAGTTCGGGGGACCGGGCGTTTATCCGCCGCAGCCGACCGGAATCAGATTGCTGACGCAGGTCTCCAAGAGCTGGCCTGAGAGTCAAGGCCGGCAACGCTACCGGCGAGGCATGTACACGTACTTCTGGCGGTCGAACCCGTATCCCTTCTTGTCGACCTTTGATGCTCCTAGGGCCAACACCACTTGTACGCGAAGGGTCCGTTCCAACACGCCATTGCAGGCGCTGACGCTGGCTAACGACCAAGCTTTCTTCGAGATTGCTCAAGGGCTGGCGACGCGGATCCTGGTAGCAGGTCCAGATTACGATGACGGGCGATTGCGCTACGCATTCCGCGTCTGCTTGTCGCGTGAACCGAATGACCGGGCGCTGCAGGTCCTCGGCGATTTTCTCGACAAACAGCGACAGTACTTCAAAGCCGATCCCCAACAGGCCGACGTCGCCGCTCCCGGCGAGCGTCCCGGTAACGTCGATGCAGCGGAGGCGGCCGCCTGGACGGCCGTAGCCCGCGTTTTGTTGAATCTGGATGAGACGATTACAAGAGAGTGATTGCGATGAGCATGACTGTTGTATCCGAATCACTCGTCGTCTGTCCCGACGACAACGGCCTCTTACTGACAGCGGAGGAATTCGACACGATCACGGAGTACGCCGACAACTACCGGTACGAACTGATCAACGGGGTGCTGATCGTGAATCCCATTCCCGGCCATGCGGAACGCGATTCCAACGAGAAATTGGGACATTTTCTGAGAAACTACCAAGAGCAGCATCCCGGTGTGCTCGACAAAACGTTATTCGAGGAATACGTCCGCACCCCGAACAGCCGCCGCCGAGCCGATCGCGTGATCTGGGCCAGTTTGGGCCGCGTGCCCGATCCCAAGACCGACGTGCCGACGATCGTCGTCGAGTTCATCTCGAAGGGCCGACGAGACCGTCACCGGAACTACGTGCTCAAACGGGTCGAGTATCTCGCCCTCGGCGTCGCCGAGTACTGGGTGATCGACCGTTTTCAGCGGACGCTCACAGTCTTTCGCCCGGGGAAAGAAGCGCCTCAGGAACAGATTGTCGGTGAGAGTGAGACTTACCAGACGCCGCTACTGCCGGGTTTCGAGTTACAACTGGCCCGGCTGCTCGGCGTTGCTGACGACTGGCTGGACGAGTAACATTTCGATCATTCAACGCGATCCCTGAAACGGAGCGTTCTCCATGAACGTGAAACAACCACTCCTGCGTGAAATCACCCGGCGGCATTTCTTTGCGGGCTGCGGGGTCAACCTCGGTTC
>CAUZTK010000384.1:0-2871 GCA_963582395.1 Planctomycetota bacterium
CATACGGCCGTGACGGCGGCAACGGCCCTGGAGCTGATCCTGGAACGGGCGGCCGGAGATGTGCTGACTTTCCGGATTCGTGACGGGTTTATTTTCGTGCAGACCGCCGCCGAAAACCAAGAGGACTTGGACATCGTGGTCTACAACGTCCGTGACCTGTTGAGGGGCTCTGCGGAGCAACAACCGAGTACGACATCCACGAGCGCCGGTACCGATTTCGGCGGCGGCGGCGGTGAGGATGGCATGGGCACTGGCCTCGGTATGCGAAGCAGACCCCCGATGCGTAGAAGTAGTTAAGCTGCGGCTGCGGCGTTGCGGAAACTGATCATGAACACCACGCCCGGGCCGTGGCTTGATGTTGATGGCGTGGGCGGGACAGTTGAGCAGTTCAACGGCCTGCTGGTGGTCAGACAGTCCGGCAACAACCACCACGAGATCAAACAGTTGCTGGAGATGATGCGAGCCGCCGTCAAGCAGACACCAACGGTTGGCGCAAAGGCTTCACGAACGCCTGGTAGTGTTGGACCAGTCCCCATGCGACACGAAGTTTTTCAAGCCAAATACGCGATAATGATCCACAGGGATATTGCGGCGATCAGGGACCAAATCCTCGACGGCGGGTTGCCTAGAGGCAAAGTTTATTCAGAAGGAATTTTGTGAAAATGTAAAAAACACAAGCGTTTTACTCCTAAAAAAGACAAGGCAACCTACATAGCGATTAGAGAAGGTTTCGAAAAATTGATTCCACTGTTCGACGGCGGTGATGCAACGCTAATCGAACCGCAAATCGACATACTGATTGACCTGTCCGAGAAGCTTCCCATGAAGAATTGAATCGGCACTTCGCGCGTTCCGAAGCCGAAGTCGCGGAACGAGGGAATCGACGAAGAACAAGGTCGCTACTTCGGGCGGCGGGGGTCGTTCTTCAGCGGCAGTTCGACGCAGCGGCCGGTCCAGGCGGCCTTGTAGATCGCCAGAATGATCTCTACGCTTTTGCGGCCTTCTTCGCCGTCGACCAGTGGACGGCCGCCGGTGCGAATCGCTTTGATGAAGTCCTGGAGCTGCCGCTGGTGACCGGTGTAAGAGATGGCCGCCGGGTCGCTCGCCCCGCCGCCGGAACTGCTGTTGGAAAACTTTCGGCGAATGGCCGCGTCGCCGGAACGTTTCTTCTTAAAGTCCCAAGTGAGGATCGAGTCTTCCTCGATGACGGCGGTTCCCTCGGTCCCGTGGACTTCGATTTTCTTGAGCATGCCGGGAAAGGCCGTCGTGGTCGCTTCAATGACGCCCAGCGCTCCGTTTTTGAAGCGAAGCGTGGCCACGCCGACATCTTCCACCTCAATTCGTTTGTGCGCCAGGGTGGCCGTGCTGCCGGTGACCTCGGCCACGTCGCCCAAAAATGAATACAGCAGATCGACGCTGTGGATGGCCTGGTTCATGAAGGCCCCGCCGCCGTCCAGCGCCCATGTGCCACGCCATCCGCCGCTATCGTAATACTCCTGTGTTCGCCACCACTTAGTGTAGGTGTCGCCGAGCGTCAGCCGTCCGAAACGACCGGCGTCGATGGCCGCCTTCAGCGCCTGATTGGCCGGGCTGAACCTCGACGGAAAGATGGTGCAGAGCTGCACTTTGTTCTTGCGGCAGGCGTTGATGATGGCGTCGCAACGCTTGAGGTTGACTTCGAGCGGCTTTTCGATGACCAGATGCTTTCCAGCGTTGGCCGCCGTGACGGCGGGGTCCTGATGGACCCCACTGGGCGTACAAATGGTGATGACGTCGACCTGCGGGTCGGCCAGAATTTCGTCGAGTTGGTGATAAGCGGTGCAACGATTCGCCGCTGCAAAGCGGTCGGCCGAGGGAGTGACGGTGTCGAAACAGGCGACGATCTTCGCCCCACGAATGTGCTCGACGGCCCGGGCATGAAAATTGGCAATCATGCCACAACCGACAAGTCCGAATCCAATGGGCATCGATGAGATCCTTTTAAGGGTTGATTTATTGATTTCTAAGGAGACCAGGAAAGTAGGAAGGATTCATTAAATTGGAAAATCACACGTTTGGTCATTCCACATTTCGGTGATCCTGTGCTCGGATGGCCGGGTCTGACCATCGGGAAGGCCCGGATTCTTCGGATTTGGGCCATCGCTTTCGCTCTGACCCAGCCACCCGACCGGCGCTCCAACCTCTTATGGCAACGTGTTGCAGTGCGGATACTGACGGATTCGATCATCCGTCGTCAACAGCCCTGTGCCGTGAACTCGTGCTGTGGCAACGATCAACTGGTCGGCTGGATCGCGGTGAAAGGGAGCCGACAACTGTGTTGTATCAACGACAATCTTCGGTTTCAGGGGGAGCAACACGATTCCTGGAAATCTCAGCGCGAGATAAAACCAATCGGCGACGGGGCGGTTGAGTTGCAACTTTCCCAGTGCGCACTTCTTTGCGATCTCCCAACACGAAATGATACTCACGCCGAGCCCTGCGGTCTGGTTGTCGCGGATCACCTGTTGTTGCGATTCGGTAAGGCGATCCAGATCGGCGACCCACCACATCCAGGTGTGCGTATCGAGCACGATCATTTCATCGCTTCCCAGTCATCAACGGCGACGGGTTCAAACGGATCATCATCGCGCACAATGTAACCCTGGAGGCTCTGGCGAAGGGCGGATTCCGATTTCGCGGCCGGTTTCTCTTCATCGGCAATGACAATGAACTCGACGGTTTTTCCGATAAACGGCTTCAACTCCAGCAGGTGAAGAGTTTCTGATTCGATCTTGCGACGCAAGCGAATGGCGTTCACTTCTCGTACTTTCTCATCGCGTTCGGAACACTGGAACTGCTCAGCCTTGCGGAAAAAGGCGAACAACCTTTTTA
>CAUZTK010000385.1:0-2867 GCA_963582395.1 Planctomycetota bacterium
TAGTCTGGGGATTGGTCTGTCGCTTCCCGAACTGTTCGCGCTGGATGCCCGCTCAGGAATCCGGAATTCCAACAAGTCGATCATCATGATCTACCTGGTTGGTGGTCCACCGCATCAAGACATGTTTGACCTGAAACCAGAGGCCCCTCGAGAAATCGCCGGCGAATTTCGGCCGATCCCCACGAATGTTTCCGGAATCGAAATCTGCGAGCACCTACCGCGTCTGGCTTCGCGAATGGACAAGCTGGCCATCATTCGTTCGATCTGCGACGCGCAACCAGAGCACAACGCGTATCAGTGCTTTACCGGCCGCAATCAACGCCAGCGGGTGCCCGCCGGTGGCTGGCCGTCGCTGGGGGCCACCGTCTCGAAGTTACAGGGGTCCAGAGATCCGAGCGTACCACCGTTTGTGAGCCTCTGTCACACCGCAACTCACGGACCCTATAACGAGCCGGGCCCCGGCTTCCTCGGCGTGCCCTCTTCATCATTTCGACCGATGGGCCCCGGCCGCAGCGACATGGTTCTCAACGGCATCACGCTCGACCGGCTGCATGACCGCAAATCGCTGCTGGCCGCCGTCGACCGGTTCCGTCGCGACGCCGATGCCAGCGGCATGATGCTCGGCTTGGATGCCTTTACACGGCAGGCAATGGGCGTGCTCACTTCGTCAAAACTTGCCGACGCGCTGGACCTGTCGAAAGCCAGCTCCAAAGACCGAGAGCGATACGGGACCGGCAATCCGAAAATCCATATCGACGGCAACGGTGCCCCGCGCGTGCCTCAGAACTTATTGACGGCCCGACGGCTCATCGAGGCCGGAGCACGGGTTGTTACGGTCAACTACAGCAAATGGGACTGGCATGGCGGACCCTATGGGACCATCTTCAACCGGCAGCGCGAGGACCATCCGGTCTTTGACAAGGCGCTCTCGGCCCTGATCGACGACCTGCACGCTAGCGGTCTCGACAAAGACGTGACCGTCGGAGTCTGGGGGGAATTCGGCCGCACGCCGAAAGTCAACAAACAGGCGGGCCGCGACCACTGGCCGCGCGTCTCGTTCGCTTTGTTGGCCGGCGGTGGAATGAAAACCGGCCGAGTCATCGGGGCGACCGATAGGTTGGGCGGAGAACCCGTCGACCGGCCTGTCACCTTCGGCGAGCTGTTCGCCACGCTGTATCATAACCTGGGCATCGACGTCGGTACGGCAACGGTCACCGATCTGCACGGCAGACCACAGTACCTAGTCGACAACGCTGCCGAACCATTGCCGGAATTGATTTGACGGCAGCGAATATCTTAGTCGGGCCAAAACGTGAATCTTGGTGGTGTCGTCGCCGTTTGGAATTTCGGCGGCAGAGCTACCGTTCGCGGCTAAGCGGACCACAGGTTCTTGGTCTTCCACATTTCTCCGGGGCTTCCCCCCTGCCCTTCCCTCGTCGACCGGACCACTTACATCCGGCCCCCTCAAAATATTCGCCTGCCCACCCAATATCTGTCTAACAGGGGCGCCGACCAAATATTGCTCCCCGTCGCCCTGCGCCGGACGGGAATTCGACGCAAAACTGCTAATGACGCCTCTGGGCCGATTTCGCTAGAATCCCGACCTCTGCAAGACCCAATTCGCGATCCATACGCGGAACCGGCCGGCGGCGGACGACTCAAGTCAATTCAAACACGGAGCACACCGATGCAAACAGGAAAGGCAATCGTTGTCTGGGTGATCCCGTTGATTTTTGGGATGCTTGCAGCGACCTGTTTGGTCTTCGGGGCGGACACCCCCTCGCTCAAGCTGGCTTTGTCATTTAAGCCCGTACAAGGCGACGTCGAGATTGAAACGCCCCCGCCAAGCGAGTACAGCCAATGCAAAGTCAAAGTCGAACGCAGCGAAAAGTCATCCGGCTGGATCGTCTTCGGGGCCGCGGGTCAGGTGCTGCGGCGGTTTGTTGATAGCAACGGCGACAACGTCGTCGATCAATGGCGGTACTACCACCAAGGACTGGAGGTGTACCGCGACATCGACGCGAACTTCAACAACAAGGTCGACCAGTCTCGCTGGCTGAACACCGCCGGTTCACGGTGGGGACTGGACGCCGACGAGGACGGGAAACTCGATTCGTGGAAAGTAATCTCGGCCGAGGAAACCTGCCGCGAGGCCATTCGGGCGATGATCACCGGCAACGAGACGTCGCTTCAGACACTACTGGTGACCCGGGCCGATCTCGAATCTCTAGGGATCAACGAAGCGGTAACCAAAAAGATGCTGGAAGCTGTGGACCAGCCCGAGAAGAAAATGCGAGATGCGGTCTCCGGCTCGAAGACCATCGGACCGAAAACAACCTGGATGCGATTCGACAGCCTGATGCCGTCGACGATTCCTGCGGAACAAAACCACTCGCGCGACGATCTGACGGTTTATGAAAATGCCATGGCCATCGTCGAGACAAACGGCGAGCCGGGACTCGTGCAGATTGGCGAAATGGTGTTGATTGGCAAGGTCTGGAAGCTGACGCAGATCCCGCAACCGTTCGAAGGGAATACACTGCAGGTTACCGTAGGTGGCCTGCTGATGCAGCCGGTGCTGGCATCGACGCAAGCCACCGGAGCTATCGGAGACATTTCAGCGGCGGTCCGTAAACTGCTCGACGAACTGCAGGAACTCGACCGCGATAGCCCGTCGCCAACCGCCGCAGTCACCCTACTGACCCGCTACAACACCCGGCGGGCCGACTTGCTGGCCAAATTGGTCAGTGTCTCGAAAAGCGACGAAGAGCGCGTTCAATGGACTCGGCAGATGATCGACGGCATTGCGGCTGCGGTTCAAATCGGAACTTATGCGGACGGTCTCGAACGTCTGAAAACGATCGAGG
>CAUZTK010000386.1:0-2846 GCA_963582395.1 Planctomycetota bacterium
GACGGCGCTTGTTTCAAAAAACCCGGTGATTGCCAACTTGGATTCGGATACATGTAAAACCCCCGGCCGGTTTTCACGCCAAGTTCACCGCTTGCGATCTTGTCCAACAGCAATTGCGGCGGTGCGTCGGACGAGTCACCCGATTCTTCGTAGTAGATCAACTCGATATCCCGAACCACATCCAGACCAACGTTGTCCATCAGGCCGAACGGGCCCATCGGCGTTTCCATCTGAATCATCCACGTTCGATCCACATCCTCGACCGTTGCAATTCCTTGATCGACAACCTGGAGAGCCTCTTTCTTAACGGCTCGCCAGATGCGGTTAAAGATAAACCCCGTGCTCTCCTTTTGCACGATCACCGGCAGCACGCCAATCGAAGACATAAACGATCCGGCGACTTCCATCGTTGCGTCTGACGTTAATCCGCCTCGCATCAACTCCACAAATGGGTGAGTCCAGATTGGCAGGACGAAATGTGTATTCAATACCCGGTCGGGCCTTGTCGTTGCTGACTCGATGCGTGAAATCCGAATCGAGGAACTGTTGGTCGCGAGTATCGTGTGCTGAGGACATACATGATCCAACTGTTGGAATACGTCCCGCTTGATCGAGACTTCTTCTTTGACCGCCTCAATCACCAGATCGGCGTCCGCAGCGGCTTCACTGACAGAGGTCGTATAACGTATGCGCGCAAGAATGTTTTGTCGCTCTTCGGCCGGCACAAACCCGTCTTCAGTCATGCTATCGAGGATCGCAGACATGGCAGCAGGGCTGTTCCGTAGAGCTTTTTCCCGAATATCGTGCAACCACACGCTCTTGCCGAATACCGCGCACTGCAACGCGATCTGGGTTCCCATCAGACCCGATCCGACGACACATACTTGATTGATTGGCTGAGTCATAATTCGTGTGCCGAATGAAAGGCGGTTTGCTGACTTTCGTCATGGAAAAGCAGTTGGAAAGCATCGTTTTAGGATCGTGTCCGTGTGACGGCTCGGTTTTAACCAAGCCGTCACACGAGTCGTTCCCTGAGCGGTCGGCGTAAGCCGGCCGGTTTCGATTGTATGTCGTTGCACCGGCGGGCTGACGCCCACCGCTCAGGGAAGTTATATCGTACCTGTGCCTTAGTTCTTAGACGCTACGCTGTGCGGTAGGGAAGGAACTGTCCCGTTTTACGATACAGTTCGTGGAAATGCCGGACCTTGTCTTCGTCGACGTTGATTCCCAACCCCGGCCGTTCGATCGGTTCCCACTTCGGACCGGTGGCGATGGGCAGTGATGGATGGCAGATGTCGTCCTGCATGATCGAAGCAGTCTGCTGCACACCATCGGTCGCGTTGGGAACGCTAAGCATCACATGCTGGCCGGCCGCGGCAGCGATTCCCGTTTCGCCATGCGTGTGTTTGCAGACTCGCATCCCTTCCAGATGGGCGAGGTGACAGAGCGTACCGAATCGCCGCAGAGTCCCGACCCAGTAACTGCTGAAACACAAGACGTCGGCAGCGCGGCTGCGGATAATGCGCAGTACATCGGCTTCGCGCCAGAGGCCTTCGTTGACACAGAGAGGGACCGGCACACGGCTACGCAACTCGCACATGTTTTCAACCGGATCGATCGGCACGGGAGCCTCGGCGAAATCGATCCCGAACTCCTCGTCCCAGCGGCGTAACAGGCGGGTCGCCTCGGAAACCGACCAGGCCTGATTGGCGTCGATCCGGATCTTGCGGTCCGGACCGATGGCCTGGCGGATCGCCGCGAGCATCTCTGTCTCGGCAGTGCTGTCGACCCCGACCTTCAGATAGAAACAGGTGTAACCGCGCTCGACGCCATCGCGGCACTGGCTGTGAAGATCATCCGCCGATCCTTGGGAAAGGTAGTAGAAGTAATCGACCTCCTCGCGCATCGCGCCGCCGAACAGGCGATAGAGCGGTTGGCCGCACTGCTTGCCGCACAGATCCCACAGGGCCTGGTCGATCCCGGCAAATGCGAAGTTGCCCGTCATCGCCCGGTGGTCCCACAAGCCGGTCTGGAAGAAATCTTGGGCGATCGCTTCCGACTGCCACGGATCGCGGCCGACCACGAACGGACGAGCCGACCGAATGGCCAACTCGACCGAAGCGGCATCGGCTCCGGGGCATCCTTCTCCCCAGCCCTCCAGCCCGTTGTCGGCCGTGAGTTTCACGAGCACTGCCGTCACCCCGCCCCGATGGACGCGGCTGCTGACTTCATCGTGGCGATAGGGAATGCTAACGACGAGTGTTTCGAGTTGATCCACTTTCATTTCGACAACCTTCCGTTTCTCAATGACATCACGCAATCTTGCGCTTCCATTCCAACTTTGCAAAGGAACAGACACATTGCGTTGAGCATCGGGAGTGAATTCTCGGGAGGGACGGTTGCCAATGACGCCGTATCGGCATTATAACGAGTAGAAACTGGAAACGCGTCGGCCACGCGTGCCGCGACACGCGCCACGCCATCGATACTATCGCAGTGGTCGGCCGGGATTGGAATGTCCGGTTTCGAGGGAAGAACGAAGTCGATGTGTGCTCAACGTAATCCAGAGCGCTCAGAGACGGGTGCCGCTCCTTCGCATCACGTCGGCCGAATGAACTACGAATTCTCCCTGAACTGGTCGTGACATGGCTGACACGGAACAGCATTTCGATTGCGTCGTTGTTGGGCTGGGAGCGATGGGCAGCGCGGCCCTCTATCATCTGGCGCGGCGGGGTGCTGCGCGTCACGACATTCTGGACTTTTTGCGCGAGTTCTCGCCACTTGGGGTCTGCGACGATGGAATCGGGGGCGTCTTGATGATCCGGTCCCGCGTGTCAGTCGATGTC
>CAUZTK010000387.1:0-2837 GCA_963582395.1 Planctomycetota bacterium
ATCAAACGCCACTTCAAAATGACCAGTGGCGACCGTCTTCCAGGTAGCGGACGTCACGAGTTTCAAGCGGCTGTTCTTGCCAGAGAGCAGCAAACGTTGCAGGTTGGTCTGGCGGTCGATCACAATCGTGCGATTGTCCAGCAGACTGTAGCAAACGTCCGAATTCGACTGTGACGACTTGAAATAGGTCAGGTCGAAGGTTTTGGTTTCGACTGCGTTGGGAAACTCTCGGGCAATCATCTGTTTGAAATCGATCGGTTCCGTGGCGCGGATGAACATCCCCCCGAAGTCGGCAACCGGGCCTGCTACCTTGGAGGCCGGACCTGCCGGCAGCAACACAACGACTCTGATCTGTTCGATCTTGTCAAGCGTAGTTCCGAATTCGGTGACGCCGAGTTTGTCCTTGTGCAGCATCTCGATGAGCGGCTTAAATTCCGGATGGCTCAGCAAGTCAGCCGGACGAACGGCGATCACTCCGACCGCATCGGACGGAATGTACGAAACCTGAATCCTGGCAAGACCAGTCGATGCATCGTCAGAAGAACCCGCAACGCTTCGAAATACGCGCTGTACTTCCGCGAGTTTTTTTCGGTCTTCCGTCTCCTGCTGGGCGCGCTGTGGACGGTTTCTCTGGGTCTGTCTCTGTCGTTCGGCGAGCGAGGTCTGGGCGGCTAAGATGCTGCCTGTGCCTCCCGAATCTCTCGCCCGGATTCCTGCCACCGCCAAACCGGTGACGGCGAGCAGCCCAGTGGTCAGCCAGCGGATGCTGCCCGACGATTTCTGACGAAGTTTCGCGAATCTCTGAGCATTTAGAGTCTCTTTAGAAAAGTTCTACGGGTCGGCAGAAAAGTTCGGGCTGGCCAGTCCAGTGGACGATCTGCTTGACGCAAATCCATCTCGGCGAGTGTCTGCAAATAACAGTGTTGTCCGCCGGCAAGCTCGACAGCCGCGGCATCGGCAGCCAGTTCCTGCTCCAGACGCAATCGGCTTGCCAGCCAGTGCACCAGGGGGTGGTAAATATGCAACACGAGACCGACCTGGGCACAGACCCAAGCCAGAAAGTCATTCCGGCAAATGTGGGCGATCTCGTGAGCCAGCACGGTTCGCCGTTTCAGTTTGCTCCAGCGGGTCCATTCCGCCGGCAAGAGGATCAGGGGACGCAGTCACCAACAGGTCCGACTCGCGAATCTCGACCCGACGCCGGCATCGCAATTCCGCCCTGAGGACGTCCACCAGTTCGAGCAGCTTCGAATCACCGACCGGCTGACTGCGGCGGCGATGAGACCGCACGGCCAGCAGTCCGCTCATCAATCGCAGCCACCCGATTCCCATTCTGACCAAGAACAGAAGTGCCAGGTTTCCCGGCCACCGCCGCCGGGAAGAATCGGCTTCAACCGGTGTGCGACCCAACCCGTTGACGAACGTCTGTCAAAACAGAGCCGCCGTTGTCGGCTGTTCCTCGACCTCGTGAGCGGGTGCCACGTCGAGAGTTTCCACTGAAATCTCGTCAACCGCTGAGGGCGCGTTCGTCGAGTTCTCTGAAACTGAAGTCGGACGACGCCCACGGGCCGACGAAGCATTCTCCCACACTTGAGCGACTGTCCAATCCGCCCATCGCGGCCACGGGCTCAGTGCCATTGCCGAGAGAGCTACGACAACCAATAGGCTCGTGAGCGGAACCAGCGAACCGGTCAAGGGGAAAAACCGGCGTGCGACGACGTACAGACACGCAGCAACCAGGGCAACGACGGTGACCTGCAGGCTGCACCAAACCAGGGCGATTCCCAGCTCGTTCATAATTTTTTGCCCTTGAGGATGTCCTGGAGCAGGCGACGTTCTTTGGTGGTCAGTTTTTTGTTCTCCAACAGGCGGATCAACAGTTGCTCGCGCGAGCCACCGAAGACCCGTTGCATCACATCACCCAACAGACTGCCGGAGACGTCTTCAAACGAACGGACGGGCCGATAGCGAAACGGCCGTTCGTCGTTGGTTTGCTCTAGGAAACCCTTTTCGTTCAAGATGCGGACCAATGTTGCGACCGTTGTGTACGCCAAATCGCGGCCTGAACCGACCAGTTCCTCGCGGGCTTCCGCAATTGTCAGTTCGCCGTGTTCCCAAAACAGGTGCATCACTTCCAGTTCCCGTTCAGTCAATTCCTTGGCACGAGGACGAGCCATGTTCAATGGTTCCTATTCTTTCAATCGGTGTGGCTGGTATGCTGCGGGGTGACGTTCACTCGACCGCTCTCGCAGTCGTTTGTTTGGTTATTTAGATTTGGTTATATAGTAATAGCGGCTGCTGAGAAGTCAAGGGAAAAATCAAAGTTTGCCCGAGACACAAAGACCGGCGGGAAGTCAAAATGCTGCGCTCGGGTGCCACTGGTAGCTTGTCTGTCAGTGCGATTGACCAGTTGGCGTCGGTTGCTCCAATGACGTTGATCCAGTCGATCGCACCGGCACTGGTGGGCAAGCCACCAGTGGCACCCAGCCTGTCAACCGAGACTTGACGCGGTACTACCGCCCTCGGCCTTTCTGCTCCCTGATCGGTCGGCGGCCTCGGTTGCTACACCAGTTCGCGGAGCGGTTGGCCGTTTTCCTGGACGATGGGGATCGGTCGTCCGCGGGGGTCGAGATATTCGGCATCGAGCGGGACGCCCATGTGGCGGTAGATGGTGGCAGCGAGATCGCCCGGCGTGACCGGACGTTCCTTGATGTGGCCACCGTCCCGCTCGGTCGAGCCGATCACCTGCCCGTGCCGGAACCCGCCGCCCGCCAGCGTCATCGACATCACCACCGGCCAGTGATTGCGGCCGTCGGTGCTGCCCTGCGTGCCCATGT
>CAUZTK010000388.1:0-2817 GCA_963582395.1 Planctomycetota bacterium
TGAGTGCCTCCTTTCACTCACTCTGGTACGCAAATTACCCGTCATTCATTTAGTAATTTATGGTTTTGAAACTGACTCTACTACCTCTTGCGCCCTCTGGAATGGCCCATCAAGAAGGCTGCGACGTTCTCGCGAGCGGCACATTTCGCACCACGCGATGGCATCTCGCTTGTTGAAATTCGCATCGCCTATTTCAGGCTGTCGAACCTGCCGGGTGATGATAATCGGCTTAACCACCTACGATGGGAACTCGACCTGGTAACCGCTCACCAAGATCCAATAGAAGATTGGTTTCGACCTTGGAAGAATCGAATTCGGTACAACCCTGGTCACGCGCCTTCCCACATCTACGTCAATACACCCCTCCTTGATACAGCGGCCATTGGCCGAGATCGAAACGATCATTCACCATCAGAATTACGATTGGCAGTTGGAATGCCGAATCCTTTGGCGCTGATTCTGTCAGTTGCTGCTTGGATCCGCCGTAAGTGAACACGTGTCCAAATATGAATTGGTAACGATCGATCAATTGATCGTTTCGGATCCCACCTACATACGTAATGATTTTGTCCCAGCAAACTACCGAATTACGACACCACTCAGTGAGTGCCGTAAAACGTCCGGCGCGAGAAATCTGGGACTGATAGCCCGGCTGCGCTGGCCGTTTACGATCAATGCCTTGGTTCTCCTGCCGGACCACCTGCATGTAATCTGGTCGCTTCCGCCCGACGACGAGTAGTCGAGCTTCCACCGCTGGGTGCGGCAGGAAGTCTATCCCAAAGATTGAATGCTGCTGACGCGCCGAACGGGATGGGGTTACACGTCGATGGCCGTCAGCAGGGCTTCGATGTACCCGACGGTCCAGGCACGACCGCGGTGACACCAGTCAGTGTCCCCGGTCATGTGTGGCACGTGGTCGGGAATTAGAAAGCCGTTGAATCCGACTTCCTTCAACGCGCGGACCGTTTCGACCGGATTGCAGTTTCCCTCGCCGAGCCAGCATTCGGTGAAATCCTCGACGTGTCCCTGCACATCGCGGAAATGTACGTAGAGGATTCTGCCGCGCTCGCCGAAATAGCGGATGGCGTCGGTCACACCTTCGCCACCCCGCATCTCCGACCAGCAGCCGTGGCAAAAGTCGAGCCCGTGCATCGGGCTGTCGTGTGTTTCCATCGCCCGGCGAAAGTTTTCGAAGTTCCGAAACAGCCGGGGAATGCCGGCCAGCGACTCGACCGGCGGGTCGTCGGGATGCAGCGCCAACCGCACGTTGCTCTGTTCGCAGACCGGCAAAATCCGCTCCATGTACCAGTCGTAGTTGGCCCACATTTCCTCTTCGGTGTATTTGCGATCGGCCGCCAGCGGAGCGTCTTTCACAAGATCGCTGTTGAACGAAGTGGCCGCGGCGCCGCCGCGAACCGGCGTGCTCTTCGACGTCCGCCAGACACCGGCCGGCATGAAGTGATAACCGAGAATCGGAATCTCGGCCCGACCCATGTTGCGAACCGTCTCGCACATGTTTTCGAGCTGTTGTTCCCGTCCCGGCAGGCCGAGCATGATCTTCTCGTAAAATCGAACCGGAACGTTCTCCAGCGCCATCAGTCGCAGTCCGGCGTTTTCGGCTTTGGTTCGTAACAAGAGCAGGTCTGGAAACTCCCAGCGCTGCTCGCTGGGCAGGTTCGGCGTATTCAGGAGAAAATCGGCCACGCCACATTGCTTGATGAACGTCAGTTGTTCGTCGCTCGCCTCCCGGAATTGTCCCAGCCCCACGCGAATGGGAAGCTCGGAAAAGTTGCTGGCGGGAATCATGATGGTCTGCTCCGAACGAAGGATGTTCAACGGTTCGTGTCCGATGCGACTGAGAGGCGCATACGTCCACAACCATTGTCCCTGCAGAGCGCCAATGCACAAGGGATGTCCCAAGGTGTGACGACAAATCACCGAGCCAGCCTGAATCCCGACGTTATGCGGCACCCCGCTTCCGCTCGTGGCGATCGAGTTCACGATAAACAACTTCGAGAAATTCGGAAAACAGCGGCCACGCCTGAGGTCGCTGGTTTCACATTCGGGCCACAAGCCGAAAGAGCTGCATCTCCTCGGTCGTGCAGCGAATTTCCTGAAGTATCTCGAACGGGTTCAGATCCGTGAGCTGCCATTGCACCGGGCAGAGTTTGTAAGCCGGTTGCTGTTCCGCCCGGCCATACTCGGGAACAGTTTGTAGGTCGATCTGCACCAGATCGTCGGATTTGGCGGGGAAGACCCGGCAAGTGCCGGGACGATCGGTGTAGATGCTGCATTGAGAGGCTCCCGACTGCTGCCCCTCAGCGGGGGGAAGCTCGTGGATGAATTTGCACCGCGTTGTTCCGGGAAAGCTGTCGCTTGGCTCATGCAGCAGGCAGATCACATAGGGAGTTTCGGGATCGTCGGCAAAGTGAAAATGTGGCGCATGGCCACGATCGATCTCCCCCTGCGGGTCTTCCCACCGACAGGCAACCTCGCGAAACGTCTGACCGGTTGCCGACATGATTCGTAAAATGTCGGCCCCGCTGACAGGAACTGCGAACGCCCGGCAACAACCGGTATGGCAGCCGAGACAATGACCCATCGAATCCGTCCGGTTTGATCGCGATCCGTCCCCGCTAGCGCTGTCGGTCGGCTGTTCGGGTTCGCTGAGATGTGTTGTTTTGAGGTCGCGGCCGTTCGCGCACGACAGGCCGGGTTATCGATTCACATCGAAAAGGACGACGGTCTGGCAACAGTGAAACTTGTTAAATCAGCCGATTTTGAGGAAACTGAATCTGTACAAATGACACAATCTGC
>CAUZTK010000389.1:0-2811 GCA_963582395.1 Planctomycetota bacterium
GTACTGATTTCCGATTTGCTTGTCGAACGTGAGAGCCTGTTCCGGGGGCTGCGGCTGCTGCGGCACAGGGGGCACGACGTGCTGATTTTGCACGTGATGGACGACGAAGAACTCGATTTCAATTACGGCGGGACGACGAAGTTTCTCGGCATGGAAGACATGGGCGATTTGGCCTGTGATCCGCGGGCGCTGCGGGAAGGTTACCTGGAAGCGATCGGCGACTTTCTGAATGAGTTGCGAGACCACTGCGCGCGTAACATTATCGATTTCCAGACTATCCGCACCAGCGAGCATCTTGATGCCGCCCTGTCGCATTATCTTAACCACCGCATCGGCATGCACCATTCGGTAAGGACCTGAGGGAAAGGATGAAGGTAGAAGGATGAAGTTCCGAGTTTAGCGCCGCTTGGTCACGGCCCAAGCGGCTCGCGCGATCGGACTCGTCGTTTTTCGCTCAGGATCATTCGTCTTTACAGCGCGTTACCCAAATCAACCGAAGCACAGGTCATTGGAAAGCAGTTATTACGAAGTGACACTTCCGTGGGAGCACATTATCGAGAGGCGAGCCGATCACGATCGACCGCTGAGTTTGTCAGCAAACTTGAAGGCGCATTGATGGAACTTGAGGAGACCGCCCACTGGGTCGAACTGCTGCAGGGAGCAGAGATTGTGATTGCCAGCCGACTGAAACAACTTTCAAATGAAATCGAGCAACTCACCGCGATTCTTGTGAGTTCGCTCAAGACTGCCAAGACTCGCAGCCGGCAGAAGTGCTGAGGGTCCTTCATCGTTCTGCATTCATCGTTTCACCATGGACATTTGGTTCTCCAATTTTAGCACCAACTTCTTCGTGAACCCGGCATTGGTGGTTCCCGGCGCAGCGCTGGTCGCCTCACCGATCATCATTCACCTGATCAACCGCATGCGGTTCCGACGGGTTCGGTTTGCGGCGATGGAGTTTCTGCTCAAGAGCCAGCAGCAAAATCGCCGCCGTCTGTTGATTGAACAGATCATTCTGTTGATGTTGAGGATTCTGATCGTGTTGGCGCTGCTGGCGTTGATCGCCCGGCTGGTCCTCGATCCGAGTCAGATGGCACTGCTAGGCGGCGCTCGGGCTCACCATGTTGTCGTGTTGGACAACAGCGGTTCCATGCAGGATCGGTGGGCCGAGACCAACGCATTCCAAGAGGGTTTGGCCGTCATCAGAAAGCTGGTCCAGGAGGGAGCGGCGCAGCCCGATACTCAGGAATTCACGCTGCTGTTGCTCTCGAACTCTCAACCGATTCATACTCGTGAGAAAGTCAATGGCGACTTCGTCAAACGGCTCGAGACCACATTGGAGAACCTGCGGTGTACGCATCGCTCGCTTGATTTGGTTTCGGGGCTGGATGAGGCCGGCAAATTGCTCGCCGAAGAAAAGTCGGGAATCAAGCACCTGCACGTCATCTCCGATTTTCGCAAACACGATTGGCTCCGGCAACAGGCGCTGGCCAAGAGCATCGCAGCGCTGGACGAGTCGGGCGTGTCGGTCAATCTGGTCAAGACGACCCCGCAGCGGCATGCGAATCTGGGTGTGACCGCTTTCACCGGTGATCTGCACGTCGCGGTCGCAAGGGTGCCGTTGCGGCTGACGGTCGGCGTGAAGAATTTCGACACCGAGCAGCCAGCCGAAAACGTGCGGTTGGCCGTCTTCGCCGACGGTGAAAAATTGCCGCTCTACTTCGTGTTCGAGAAGATTGAAGCCGGCGTCGGACAGTTCCAAGAGATGGATATCGACAGCTTCGAGAGCCCGGGTCCACACAGCTTGCAGGTCATGCTGGAGCCGGATGCACTCTCGGCAGACAACGCTCGGTTTTTAGCGGTTGACGTGCAGCCGGCCAACCACGTGCTGGTGATCGACGGCGACCCGGCGGCCGAAGAAGCGTTTTACGTCGAGACGGCCATGTCGGCCTATTCCCGAACCGGAATCGCGCCTCTGGTGGAAACGGTTGATTATCTGGGCAAGAATCCGCTGGATGACTTCCGGTGCATTTTCCTGCTGAACGTTCCCGAGGTGCCCCCGGACGCCGTTCAGCCGCTGAAAGACTTTGTGGCGGGCGGCGGCGGTTTGGCGTGGTTTTTGGGCGAAGCGGTGAACCCCTCGTTTTACAACGACAAGCTCTTTGGGGGCGGTGATGGGCTGTTCCCCGTTCCGCTGGCGGTTGCCCGCCTCGATCTGCCGCACGACGACGAGACAATACCGGGGCCCGATTTGGACTTGTCGAGGCCGCATCCTATTTTCGAGAAACTCACCAAAGGGCAGGTCAATCCCGTCATTCAGGCGGTCAGCATTTACTCGTATTTGCCGGTCGCCGATGGCTGGAACCGGGACGACAACGAACGTCGGGACGGTGTCAGCACGGTGCTTTCGCTGCGCAACAAAGATCCGTTGATGTTCGAGCACCGTTACGGTGAAAACGAAGGCCGTGTTGTGACCTGTTTGACGTCGGCCGGTCCGATCTGGAACGACTGGGCCCGCAACCGCAGCTTTCCTGCGATTATTCTCGATCTGACCAAGTACATCGCCCGCAACGACCGGTCTGGAAACGAGCGGCTCGTGGGCCAGCCGATTGAACTCTCCCTCGATCCGGCGATTTATACCGCCGAGGTCGACGTTACCGCTCCCGGCATCGCACCGATGCGCATGGAAGCTGCACCCGAGTGGATTCCGCAAAAGGTCAACAGTGGAAACGAACGAAACACATCGGCAGCAGGAGGCTCCAGCCGCGATGATTCCTCTCGTGGACAGACGCGGCTGGTGGCCGCCTTCCG
>CAUZTK010000390.1:0-2790 GCA_963582395.1 Planctomycetota bacterium
AAGAGAATTGCAGGATTCAATTTCCATGGAAGAGCAGTTTGGAGACAATGCCTAGGCCGCCGTTTGACGACCACGCATTCGGGGCTCGACGACGAATCGAAAATCGACCGCGGTCGAACGTGATCTTTTCAGGGGCCTGTTGATATTTGCTGCCGGTCGCTCGGCGATCGATTCGAGTGGGCGCCGACAACATCGTCAAAGTAGACGAAGCGAACCATGGACGCGGCAATTTCATCCCGGCTGAAATAGTGGTTCCAGAAGTGGCTGTTGCGAATCAAGGACGTCACGTCGAGCTGCGCCACCTTGGCGATTCGGCCGTTCTGCAGACAGACATCTTTCCCGTCGAATCCAATCAGGCCCAGCGGCCGATGCGAAAATAATCGACGGAGCGAATAGACGTTCAACGGCAAGTCGTCGCGGTTGTGTAGGACGAGTGCGGTGTCGACACGGTCCAGCGCCCGTCCGAAACGTTCACCGGGATTCAGCCAGTGGTGGTCGATGGCGGCAGCAGACAACACAATCCGCACCTGCTGCCCGTTCGTGGACCGTGGTGTCCGCAACTGATATCCCTGCACCTCTCCGCCTGCGGAAAGGTGCAGGGCCGATGCAACCGCACGTGCACCGTGGCTATGACCGAAAAAACCGATCGGCGACTTCTTCGGAAGTACCCCAAGTAACTGTGAGAGGTAGAAGCCGTTGAACGACGCACGGCGTCCGAGGATGGCGATATCGATGTGCGGTAGATAGGTAATGGGGCCGTTGCTGGGCCAGGTAAAAAAAACCACGTGCAACGGTCGTTCGGGGGCAGCCCGGCGAATCCAATCGAAGATTTTGACGCTTTCAGACCGCAGGCTGTCCCAAGTGGTAAAGCTGCCGTGAACGACGATGCAGACCGGGATACCGGGGTGAATCGATCGTTGCAGTGTCCCTAAGTCCCGATGCTGGAACCGCCGGTCTTCGCCGACGTGGAAATAGTCGAGCCGATCTGCCTCGCACCAGGGAATTCCACTTTGAGGGCAGCGCCAACTGCTGACGATCCAGTAATCGGCGGGTGGCACCTCGACGACGCACGACTCGGTTAGGGCCGGTCCCGAAACTGTCGTTGGCCGGCCATCGGCAGGTGGGTTCGATGTCGCATGCGGACCGGCGGCAGCCGGCGGTGCAAACTGTGCCCGTGCGAGACCTGTCAGCATCAAGTAGACGAGCACCGCCAGTATCGTCGCGGTGAGTATTCGAACGTTTGTCGGGAAGATGCTCGACATTGCGATTCAGATCGTCGAACGGGGTGATTGTCATCTGACCGCAACCGAGATCTCTGGGCCAGCCAAATGCACGGAGACTTCTGTTTTATGTTTTATTTCGGCCGAGACTTGCTGCAGACTTCGTGAGATTTTCGCCAACGGTGCCGATGTCACGACGCGCGGGACGTGGCTGCCGGTTATCCTAATAGTTTAGTTCGTAAACGGCAGCACGTTTTATAACTGCCCCAAAAAGTGAGGAACCCCTTGCATCGGCCTGTGACGGTTGAGCGGCGTTTAACGTCGGGAAAGGCGGCCCAGCAACTGATCTCGGCAGGGGGCGGCTTGGTCCGGTTCAGTTCAACAGGCTGCGCTGCAGGACTTCGCGAGCTTGGTCGAAGAACGGCTGCCAGTGGATTTCCGGCTTTCCCAGTTTCAGGCAGTCACGAACTTTGGCAAGCGTGTTGCGGGCCATGTGCGGGCAGCGGTTGCAGGCACAGGTTTCGCCGGATTCGGTCATGATGCCCGGTACCGGAATGTAGGTGTGCTGCGGAGCCGACTTTTGAAAGGCGTGAATCATCGCCGCATCGGTGGCTACGAGAAACGTCTGCGGCTGCTCGAAGGAGACCACATACCGACGCATCTTTTCGGTACCGCCGATGAAGTCGGTCTGTTCCAGAATGTTCTGCGGGCATTCCGGATGTGCAATCACGATGCTGCCGGGACTGTTTTGCTTGGCGCGGAGCAGGTCCTGCAGGCTGAATATTTCATGGACCATGCAGGCGCCCGGCCAAAGGATCATCTTACGGCCGGTCACTTCCATCAAATATCGGCCCAAATGCTGGTCGGGAACGAACAGGATTTCCTGGTTCTCGGGAATACGTTCGATGACTTCTTTCGCGTTGCCGCTGGTGACAATCCAATCGCACAGACCCTTCACAGCGGCCGACGTATTGATGTAGGCGACCGTCAGAAAGTCGTGCCCCTCGTCGCGCAGTTTCCTCTGAAAGGCGGCCAATTGGTCGGCGGGACAGCTTTCGGCCAGCGAACACCCCGCCAGCAAGTCTGGAATGAGAATTTTCTTATCGGGATTGAGGATCTTGGCCGACTCGGCCATGAAGTGTACGCCGCTGAAGACGATGGTCGAAGTGGTGACGTGGGTGGCGTCGCGGGCCAGCTTCAGGCTGTCGCCGGTGAAGTCGGCAATGTCCTGAATCTCGCCATCGACGTAATAGTGAGCGAGAATCGTCGCGTCCTTCTCGATCTTCAGACGGTCGATTTCGTCCATCAGATCGAGCGGATCTTCGTACGCCTGTTCGGAAGGCTCTTGTTGGGCGACGGGCATCGGCATCACGTGTTCCCTTCGGGTTGACCCTCTTTCCGCTTTAGAGTCTTACAACGTGAAAGTTACAAGAGGAAGTTTCAAAATCCCTTGAGAATTGTAAATAGGCATCCGAGTTGTACAAACCCTTGGAAGAGATAGTCGTGATACTCGTATCGCACAACGAGTCGCCTGAGGTTGAAGAGCCAGCTGATCGTGCGTTCGACTTTG
>CAUZTK010000391.1:0-2783 GCA_963582395.1 Planctomycetota bacterium
TGTTCGCCGTATCGGCCAGCTCAAAGATGGTGAAGACGTCGTCGGCCAGCGGGTCCGCGCCAAGGTGGTCAAAAACAAGGTCGCTCCGCCGTTCCGCATCGCCGAGTTTGACATGATGCACACCGACGGCATCAGCTACGAAGGGGACATTCTCGATCTAGCCATGGAGCAGAAACGGATCGTCCGCAGCGGAGCCTGGTTCCGTTACGGCGACATCCAAATTGGCCAGGGCCGCGAAAAAGCAAGGGCGTTCCTTAAAGAGAACCCCGAGCTGACTGCCGAAATCCGTAGAGACGTCTTGGCTTCGCTCGGACACATCGATCAGCTCGATGCACCGTCCGGCGATCCGGAGCAAGAGTGACGGGAGTTTGATCTTGATAGCCGCAGGTGGAAGCCGGCGGTCCAGGAAATGATGTCCAGCACAACCGACCATAATCAAGCTTGGCGCGACAAGGGCGATGCCGAGTGGCGCGAAATACTCACGTCGGAGCAGTTCGACGTCACTCGAAAAAAAGGCACTGAGCGAGCCTTCAGTGGCGAATACTGGGACACAAAAACGGCTGGCACATATCAGTGTGCCTGCTGCGGGCTGCCACTCTTTTCGTCGGAAACGAAATTCGACTCCGGCACCGGCTGGCCCAGCTATTGGCGGCCGGTCGACGCGGCAAACGTCGCCGAAGCTGCCGATCGGAGTCTCTTCCGCGGCACACGCACCGAAGTGCTTTGCAGCCGCTGCAACGCCCACCTGGGCCACGTCTTCGCCGACGGTCCGCAGCCGACCGGCCTTCGCTACTGCATCAACTCCGCCGCGTTGAAACTCGAAGAGCAAGCTGGTTCAGCGGATGAATAGCGAAGACTATTTCCCGGATATCAACATGGCTTCTGGCCGCAGAGAAGGCGATACTGGCCCGGGCTATGCCCCGTTTCTTTCTTGAAGTCCTTGATGAACTGGCATGGGTCGACGTAAGTCTCATGGCCAATGAATCTTCGGACGGAAACGTCTAAAAACTCATGTCATCAAACAAGGTGCCATCAAACGTCGAAATCGGCGACGAATGAGACTCCGCCGGAGGCGATGCGAATCCCGCAGCAGAACTCCTGAATTCCGCAGCAGAACTCCTGGTCGAAGGGAACACCAGACCAGATAGCGCGGCTTGCAAGCTGCTAGCATCCCGCAAGCTGGTAGCCTGCGCAACTGGGGTTGCGGCTTCAACCGTCCGGTTGATACGATCCCGCCACTTTTCGGAATACTGCTATCGCTGCGTCTGATGGGTAGTAGCCGGAAGCCGGCGGTTCGTCTTGCGCTCAACCGCTCGCCGCGGCGAGCGGCTATTACGCTAATCCGTTCAACCAGGGAAAGCTGCCATGAGCTGTTTCGCTCGGCCGATCTGTCGGTGGTTACTTTCGTTGCCGCTGTTGGTCGGTTGCGGACAAAATGCTTACACCCTCTCGGGTCAAAATCCTGCGCTGCTTGGCCAGCAGCAGACGATCGCTCTGCGCAACAATGAACTGCAGTCCCGGGCAAACTCACTCGACCAGAACAACCAACAACTCCAGGCCTCGCTGGCACAGAAACAACAAAAGGTGCAGATCTTGACCGACCAACTCGCGGCCGTCCAGGACCAGTTACGCTCGGTCACTTCCCAGTTGGCCCAGACGCGTAACGATAACCAAGATCTCGAGCAACGGACAAAGGCCATGGCCGCTTCTGTAACTCGACGCGGCGGTGTGAAGATTCGGGCCAACAACAGTCTGACGCGTGATCTGGCGGTCATTCACCTGCCTGGAATTGAAGTCCGACAGGACGGCGACGTGGTACGAATCGAGCTGCCCGGCGAAAGGCTGTTTTCCGCCGGCAGCGCTACGTTGGTGCCCGGCGCCGCACAGCTCATCGACAACGTAGCAGCCGACGTAATGCGAAACTATCCACGGCAGCGGATCGGCGTCGAAGGTCATACCGATAGCGACCGGATCACGAGCCGCGAGTACCCCAGCAACCACCATCTTTCGATAGCCCGTGCCACGGCCGTGTACAACGAACTGACCGGGCGGCTACGGTTCTCGTCGCGGCAACTGTTCGTGATTGGACACGGCTCGAACCATCCGATCGTCTCCAACGCGAGCCCGGCCGGCAAGGCTCGCAATCGCCGTGTGGAACTGGTTATCTATCCAGAGACGTACGCGAATTAGCCTAGGTCTGCCATCGCGGGGCCGTCGCCGTAGGCTCCGATCCCGGCACCCAACCGCGAACCTATCGCGGGCGCCCTCTGTCCGTATAATACGGGTACTGGTTCCCAAGCTCCTGCTTGGGAACCGATACCAGCGAAGCTCCGCTTCACAGTCACATCAGGAAACGAGGCCCAAGCAGGGGCTTTGAAGCAGAGCTTCCAGGAGATGTGTACCCAAGCAGAGCTTGGGCACGAGGGTTACGAACTATGATCGCCATCATCGATTATCAGATGGGCAACTTGCGGAGTGTGCAAAAAGCGTTCGAGCACGTAGGGCACGCGGCGACCATCACGAGCGACCGGTCGGAACTCGATCGAGCCGAGAAGATCGTCTTGCCTGGGGTGGGTGCGTTTCAAGATGCGGTCGCCGAGCTCCGGCGTCGCGACCTGATCGGTCCCATCCGCGCAGCAATCGATGCCAACAAACCGTTCTTGGGCATTTGCCTGGGGCTACAACTCTTGTTTGACGTGAGTTACGAAGACGGCCAGCACGAAGGCTTGGGGGTCATTCCGGGCGAGGTTGTCCGCTTCGACCTGCCGCGAGAGTATAAAGTT
>CAUZTK010000392.1:0-2781 GCA_963582395.1 Planctomycetota bacterium
TCGACGGCCAATCTCAAGGTCCGCTTAGCGAAGCGCTGGTCACGGTCAGCGGTGGCTGATTTTCAGACCGGCGGAATCGAATCGATCCGCACAAACGCCCCACTATCCGTCGACCGAACGGATGTGTGGACATGGCCGAATTCAGCGCTCAACGGCTGTACGCCGAACGAGAACTATCATGGCCTTCCGCCGGCCAATCCCCACTGGCTGCCGGGGTTTTTTGTGGGTAGAATTTGACGCCGTCAAGCGGTCTCCGGCTGGTCGACCACCTGAGCCGCCGACTGCTCCTCAACCCATTTCGCCACGTCATCCGATCGCCACCTGATGCTCTTTTTGCCCACGCGGATCGGACTCGGAAGGCTGCCGCCGTACCACCCGCGCCGCACACTTGGCTCAGAGACAGCCAGCAGTTCGCACACCTCGAGTAGAGTCAGTAGCTAATTCATTTTCAAAATCTCCTTTCAGAAATACTCAACAAAATCATCATCTCCGTTCCGGCGTGTCGGTTTGACCGGCGCGCAATGGTGGCCAGATTCAAAATCGGAAACGGCCGATGCGAGGATTCGCCAGGTGAGACGTCGTGCCTCGGGACGCAACGGGAACGCTTTCAGCCGACCGGCGTAGATGGCGTCAAGCACGGTGCGCGGCTGGCACTTCCATCTCGCATCGACGTCCGTGAGCGTGGCAGGTGATCCGAGAAGCACTGTGCCGCCCGAGTAAGCACAACGTCCCAAGACAGTGGGCGTACTCCAACCCACAACGTTCTCGTCTTTGGGAGCGCTTTTCGGCGAAGCTCACCTAGCTCCCGACGGCACGCGGTCTATGGCTGGCCCGTTTAGCCAGCACACCAAAGAGATACCGTCACCGGGAATCGTATCGAGCCACATTCCCATTGTCAAACAATTCAGCCCCCCTTCGCAAGCAACCAATTTCGCACCGTTTCGACGACCGCCCGAAGCCGTTGGTCCGAGATGGATTCCCGGTACACGGACCACATGCTGGTATCGACGTGACCCATGAGGGCCGCGACGGCTTCGGGATCTTTTGCCTCGCCACCAACGGTCTGAAAGACATACCGCAGAGTGTAGAAACCGAGCCCGCGACGGCCGTTGATGTTCAGCCGGCGGAGCGATCGTGCAAACCGTTGGGATAGCGCGTCAATTTGCGCCATGCGGCCTGCTTCACTTTTTGATGGCTGCACACGCACCCAGCGGCGACCATGAATGGTGAGAAAGCACAGCCCGTCGTCGCCCTTGTCCTTTGCCTTTGGACGCAGTTCGATGGCTGCTCGCAACGCCCCAACGGTCTCCGTCCACAAAGGACAGCGTCGTGGGATTTCGGTTTTGGGACGCGGAAATTCAATCCAGCCGGCGTCGAGATCTACGACTGCTTGTGGAAGACTGGCGATGTCGGTGTTGCCGAACCCACAATTGCAGCCGAGAAAAATCATCGCCTTCAGGGTCGGGTCGGCTTCCCCGAGAATTCGGCGGATTTCTTCCGCCGTGAACATTTTCGGGCCGGCTTCGTTGCGTGCCTTGCGGAGCATTTTTGCCGACGGTCGATCGAAACTCTGGCCGAAATGCACGGGCCGCTCAATCAGCCGCTGGTCGGCCGCGAACTTGAAAACGACACGTGCCCGGTTGACTTCATTCTTCAGGCTGACCACGCCGAGCCGATTTGCCCACTTGGCCCGCAGCTTTCCAAAATCATCGGAGCGCAAGTCATCGACTCGCCGCTGCCTGCCAAACTGAGCAATCAGTGTGTCCGTCGTTTTGTGGTAGTCTTCCCAGCTCCGAGGCGATAGCTCGCCGGCATCCACCGCGCGGCGTTTTGCGTTCAGAAATGAGTTACAGAGCGCCGCCAGTGTGCAGCCATTCTCAGAGTCGACAGAGGGATGCTCTCGGCCTTCGAGGATGTACGGCCACTCCCTCTTGTAACGCTCCAAGGCAGCATTCCAGTCGACCAGCGGGCCAAAGTAGTGCTGCTTGCCCTTGCGTTTTTTACACCATCGACCGGACGGGTGAGCCGTCAGCGGGAATTCCGGGTAGGGCTTGGCGTCCTGCGGGGATTTGTTCTTGCGATGTGACTTGGTAGACTTGGCCATGGTGACACCTCCGCCTTCAAGTGTTGGTGTTGCCGGACATCTGCGGGCCTTACTCCCGCAGGTGTCGTTTCTGACACCGGCAATCTATAAGGTGTTAAAACGGGTGTCAAATATGAAAGAGCAACGGACTGCAAAAATAGAAATAAACCTTGTATTTTACCGTTTTGCGCCCGTAGCTCAGCTGGATAGAGCAACGGACTTCTAATCCGTTCTGGAAGTTACTTTTGAGAAAGTCATCCTCTTCTACGGAGGTCACAGTGACAAGGTGCCCCTGCACGCCAAGGAACGTCATGGATTCCGCCGCAATCTTTGCGCCGGTCCAAGTGAAATTGCCTGACGCACTACCAGTAATGAACTGTTAGTAGAGGCAGTTTCAAAACCCCTTGAGAATTGTAAATAGGCATCCAAGTTGTACAAACCCTTGGAAGAGATAGTCGTGATACTCGTAGTGCACAACGAGTCGTCTGCGGTTGAAGAGCCAGCTGATCGTGCGTTCGACTTTGTACCGCCGCCTTGTCGTAGAGCATTCGTTTCGGCTTCTTCTTCGTCACGCGAATATCCACCAAGTTCTCCAAGGCATTGACCTCCGACTGATTCGCCGAAAGCGTGAACACCGACAACCGCGTCCCGTTTCCGTCGATCATCAGCATGATTTTGGTACCCTTGCCTTTTTTGGT
>CAUZTK010000393.1:0-2778 GCA_963582395.1 Planctomycetota bacterium
TTTCATCACGATGCTGCCGCGAGAATCGGCGCTTTGACTTTTGAATTCCCGCAGCCCTTCAACGCTCTTGAGCTGCTCCTCTTGTTCTTCGATGATCTCCCGCTCGACTTCCTGCGCACTGGATCCTGGCCAGCGGGTGGTGACGGTGATTTCCGGTTCGAGCACATCGGGTGTCAACTGTACCGGCGTCGCGAAAAAGGAAATCAACCCGAACATCACCGCCAGGATCACCCCCACCGAGATCTTCACGGGGTTTTGAATGGCGAATTGAATCAGTCCCATGATGTCGCTTTCGTTTTCCGATACCGGCGGGCCATTCACGCTGCCTAAAACAGATCCGCCTCGACCGGATGACTGTCGTGGGCCGGTCAACTCATCGTGATTTTTCCAAGCGTTTCCGGTCGCTTTCGTTTTCGATCGATCACTTTCCGGGGCCGCCGACTCCGCCATCGCTGCTTTTCGGCTGGTTGCTTTGCAGCGGGTCGTCCGGCGTAAGTTTTACATCCTGAAAATGCCGCAGTCGCTCGGCTCCGCGGGTCACCATCAATCGGCCCGGCTCAATACCGTCTCCTATGACTTGAATCGACGTGCCGTCGCTGAGGCCCAGCTCGACTGTGATCTGACGGACCGTTCCCAGTTGCGGCGTCAAACGAAGCTGCGTGGCTTCTGGGAGCTGGAACTTTTCGACGGCCGCGTCTCGGGCCAACTCTTCAGAATCGGCGTCGACGTATCCGAGTAGTTCGTCCTGATTTCGACCGTCGTCTCCGGGAACTGTTTGGAACGCAGCCCAGCTCGGCCGCATGGCTAGCTCGACGGAAATATCGTCCCTGCCGGTAAGGCTGAACGTGGTTTCGGCTTGTCGTCTGGCGCGCTGTTCATCGACCGCATGAACGTTGCCGATGATTCCTGTGGGGTCATCGGCCTGTTGCACCCTCCAGCGGGAAACGACCAGCGGGTCGAACAGATAAATCAAACTGCCCCGCGGCGTGCGAACAACCGCATCTTTGGGAACGAGCAGCGCCTCAACCGGCGTACCGGTGAAGGTGACTTCCGCCATCATGCCTTCCTTGAGCAGCGGAAGCCGCTGATCACCCACAGTGTAGAATTCGTTCTTCAGTCTGACTTTCACCGGGAAACCGCGCGAGCCGGTCTGCCATTCGCTTCGGGGTACCTTGGCAACGATGGTTCCAGTCCATTGGGGGCGCTGGATACCCTTGATGTGTACCTGGGCTTGATCGAAGAGCCGGACGTGACGTTCGTCGCGCTGATCGACGTTTGCCAGGACGTCAATCAGGTCCAGTCTGGCCAGGGTGACAACCGGGTCGCCCTTCGAGAGCCACTCTCCCCGGTAGGTGTGCTCCTTAACAATGTAACCGTCAATCGGGGCTCGTGTTGACCGCTTTCGCGCCTCGGCTTTGAGGAACGCGACGTGTTTGTCTTGGGCTTCGTAGCGGGCGCGGGCGCGGTCGATCTCCTCCTGCCGGGGTCCGGCACTGACGCGGTTGTACGTGGCACGCGCGGCTAGAAACGCCTGCCGTGCCGACTCGGCCCGCTCCTGGGCGTCGTCTCGTTCGTCTTGATTGATCGCATTGCGTTCGAAGAGCGATTTCGCCCGCGTCAACTTGTTGTCCGCGTTGTGCATGATGGCTTCGGTCGCTTTCATCTTCGCCGAGGCTTCGTCCTTGTCCTCTTGCCGCGAACCGGCGACCAGCTCGTCCCATCCCCGTTTGCGCTCGCGGAGCCAAGCCTCTGCTTCGTCGATTCCCAGATTCGTCGTCACCATCCGCAGTTGAGATAACAGGTGGCCCATTTTTATGAACTGACCCTGCTCGACGTCGAACCTCTCGACGATGCCGTTCGCGCCGGAAGCGACAATGCTGGTACGAATCGGAACCACGCTGCCGACAATCGTGACCCGGGGCGGGACCAATTTCCGTTCGATGGAAGCCACACGAATCAGCGCAGGGCCCGGCGGCGGCCTCCTCGCAGATGCTGTTTCGGAACCACAACCGGCCATCGCAGCCAGCAACAGAGATCCCCAGCCGAGGCACAATCCAGTCTGCGGCAATCGACGGGAGATTTGCGAGATAAGCTTGTTGAAAATCATTCGTGTCTGTCCATGTTTTTCAATCAATCGAGGTGTTCAATCGTCTTCTTCGATCGTCTTAATGAGGTCACGGATGTCTCCACGACCGCCTCCAATGGGCTGCCCAAGTTGTCGCGAATTCTCTCACAAAGATCCTTGAACAACGACAACTCGTCTTGCGAGATTCCTGCGGTGGCCTGTGCCCGCACACGACGGCAACACTGCGTGGTCCGATTCCACACGGCTTCAGCCTTTTCGGTGGCCCGAATTCTTTTCCGTCGCCGGTCGTGGGGACACGTATACCGCTGCAGCCAACCGTCCCGTTCCATGCGGGCCAGAATTCCGGCCAATGTCGGAGCTTCGATGCCCAGCCGATCCGCCAGTTCCACCTGCGAGGGTTCGCCCGCTAGCGCAATCCAGGCCAGAACCTCCCACTGCCGAAACGTGATATTCTCGCGCGACAGTTCTTGATCCAGCGCCCTCCGCAAAGCATGCGAGGTCGAACAGACCCAGTAACCGACACTGTCCTCAAAGTCATATTCCAGCACGGTCCCCACTCCTCGACAATAGTTAGCATGCTAACTATTGTTTAATCATATAGGGGCCGACAGGGAAGAATCAAGTTGCCTCGCTGCGTCATGGATGACGAGCTCGTTACGTGAACCAGCAGAGTTGTGCCGGTTGTCGAGGCC
>CAUZTK010000394.1:0-2773 GCA_963582395.1 Planctomycetota bacterium
AAGACGATTCGTCGGCCGTAGAAAGCCAGCCAACCGAAAGCGATAAGCGACGCTAAGGGACCAAACATTGCGAGGAAAAAAACGCAAAACGAAGTGCCATAAAAAGGGGACCATCCTCTTTTTATTGACGCTGGCGATCATGTCCGGGTGCGCAGGCTATCAGCTTGGAACGCGCTCGCTTTATGCGCCGGACATTTCGACCGTTTATGTGCCGATCTTCGAATCGGACAGTTTTCGCCGCAACTTGGGCGAACGACTGACCGAGGCGGTAGTCAAAGAAATCGAGCTGAAAACGCCCTACAAGGTTGTCAGCACACCCAATGCCGACAGCATCCTGACCGGCCGACTCACACACGACACAAAGAACGTGCTGGTGGAAAATGCCGCAGATCAACCACGGCAGGTCGAGATCAATTTTCGCGTCGAGGTCGTGTGGCGCAATAGTCGTGGCGACATGCTGCGACCACCCAACGTGCTGACTGTTGCGCCCGACCTGGTTGAGGTCAATCAAGCCGCCACGTACATAGCCGAAGGCGGGCAATCGAACGTTTCGGCCCAACATCAGGCGATTGGCCGGTTGGCCGAGCAGATCGTCTCGACGATGGAGATGCCGTGGTAAGGCGTCGCTAACATCTTCAGCAAGCGGGTCCTTGGACCGCGTCCGATGCGCGGGGTACAATGTGCAGGTCGTAGCGTAGCTGCCGGGCAAGCTGTAGGCCGGAACAAGCTCCGCGCAGTTCCGGCTGGCGCGTGAGCGGGGAATGGCTTGCCGGAACAGCGCTACCGCTCGTTCCGGCCTACATCTAGCCATTCGGTCATTCTCAGCATGGACAACGCATCTTGGATCGCGAAACATTGTTCTCCGATCGATACCCGCCGCGAGCCAAAGTGTGGCAATTGCGCACACGTCGGCTCGATCTGTCCGCTGGGCCGCTGCTGATGGGTATTGTCAATGTGACTCCCGACAGCTTCTCGGACGGGGGCAAGTTCTTCGAGCCGGCAGCAGCCGTCGACCGCGCGCTGCAACTTGAAAACGAGGGCGCCGATATTCTCGACGTCGGCGCCGAGAGTACCCGTCCTGAAAGCGACGGCGTGTCGGCGGACGAAGAGCTTCGGCGCGTGGTGCCGGTCCTCGAAGCGCTCTGTGGTCAGACGAAGCTGCCCGTTTCGATCGATACGTCGAAATCGCAGGTTGCCCGCGAGGCGGTGGCGGCGGGTGTGGAGATTATTAACGACGTGACTGGCCTGGAAGGCGATGGAGAGATGGTCCGTGTGGCCGTTGACTCGTCGGTCGGCGTCTGCGCCATGCACATGCAAGGCACGCCACGGACCATGCAGGATTCGCCTGCCTATGAGGACGTCGTCGAAGATATATTCAAGTACCTGGCACGGCGGCGCGATGCATTGCAGGCCGCTCAAATCGACCCGAAACGAATCTGCCTGGACCCGGGCATCGGTTTCGGTAAGACACATCGGCATAATCTGACGTTGATTGCTCATTGCAACCGGTTTCACGAACTCGGTTGTCCGATTATGATTGGACCCAGCCGCAAGGGCTTTATCGGCAAGGTGCTCGGCAGTGCGAATGTCGATCGCACGGCCGGCACGGTGGGTGTCGCGTTGGCGCTGGCCCGACAGGGTGTGCAGATCGTCCGGGTTCATGATGTGCTGCCGGTTCGCGACGCGCTGCGGCTGTTTGAGGCCAGCGGCGGGATGGACTGAACAGTTGCCTTTTTTCATATCATTTGAGAGGTGCATCGACGTTTACTGCTCGACGATTGTCCCTGTTCTGTTTTGCATTGTTGGTCGGGTGTTTGGTCTGCGGTCGGACGAGTGCCGACGAGTGGGTTTCGCTGTTTAACGGCAAAGATCTTACCGGCTGAAAGCAGGTCAACGGCACCGCAACGTACGCGGTCGAAGACGGCGCGATCGTGGGGACGACGGTCCCCGACAGCCCGAACTCGTTCTTATGTACGGAGAAGAACTACGGCGATTTTGAATTGGAGTTTGAAGTGAAGCTCGACACAGAGCTTAACTCGGGCTGTCAGATTCGCAGCAACAGCATGCCGGAGTACCAGAACGGCCGTGTTCACGGGTACCAGGTGGAAATTTCGACCAACGGCCACGCCGGTTTCATTTACGACGAGGCGCGGCGTGGATGGTTGAGTAAGGATACGGACAATCCCGAGAAGCAGGCGGAATTCAAAGACGGCAAGTGGAACAAGCACCGCGTCGTGTGCCGGGGCGATTCGATTCGGACCTGGGTCAATGGCCGGGCGGTGGCCGACCTGAAAGACGACATGACCAAGTCGGGCTTCATCGGCCTGCAGGTCCATGCGGTCAGCGGAGATCCGAAGTGGCAGGTCTGCTGGCGGAACCTGCGGATTCGAGAGTTGTAAAGCCTGATTCTGATGTAGGGAACGTGCCTCCGTGCCGTTCCGATCCGGCTACAGCGCAACGGAACGCCTTAGCGAGGCTGTTAGCCGCAAACAAAGAAAGAATAGCCACGAAAAACACAAAAAGGCACAAAAGAACTATCTAGCCACGGATGAAACACGGATTGAACACGGATGAAGAGAAGTTTTTCAGGCATTAAATTCCTCCGTTTTCTTGGAACACTAATCCACGCTAATTTTTACTAATAAATCCATCCGGGAAGAGAAGATTAGTGGTCCTTTTTTGTATCTTCTCAACCGCTAGCAGTGGCTGATTGAGCAGCTTGTTGGATGCATTGTGCGAGAGATGGCATTTCGAAACGTCGGCTGAGGCGATC
>CAUZTK010000395.1:0-2727 GCA_963582395.1 Planctomycetota bacterium
ACTGCCTCCGCCTCCGAGATACGGCTCGGTGATGAGACAGGCCAAGCGGTTGCCGAACTCGTTCCACAGGGCATCCAGCTCATCTTTGTATTTCGACAGGTCGATGTTCCTGCCGTACTTCGAGACGTCGTCAACTTCGTCCATTGGAAAACTGATGAACCGCACCCGCGGGTCCCGGTCGTGATCGTCTTCCGAGCCGGTGACGGCGCCGGCCAGTCCCTTCTTGCCGTGGAAACCGTATCGGGTGGCTATGATGACGTCTCGACTTTCGTCCCTTTTCAGAGCGGCCCACAGCGCCTTCTGGATGGCTTCCGATCCCGATGCTGCCCACATCACCGTATCGAGCCGCGATCCGCCGGGGAACGACTGCAGGTTGCGAACCAGCCGCCCGACGGCCTGTGCTTCGATTTCAGTCAGGGCGTTGTAAGCGGTGAGGGTCACGGCCTGAAAATAGTCGCCGGCCCCGTCACCGCTGATTTGTTCCGGTTTCCAGCCCAGAGACTCGCAGAACCGCCGCATCCACCGCCGCGGATTATGACCCAGATTGGCCACCAGCACGCCAGAACTATAGTCGTACAGCCGCCGGCCCTCGGGAGTCCAGTGAAACACGCCGGCCGATTTGGCCAGCACGGCCAGTGAGGGTGTGAAGGTCCGCAACGCCAGAGGTTCCTGCCGGGCAATCTGTTGGCGGACGGTGTTGGACCGGTCTTCAGCGGGGAATTGGATGGAGTGCATCATAGACAAGGTGATGTAGAAGGATCGTTCAAGGAAACCAGCCGGGAGCCCGAACAATCGGTCTCCCGCGCGACGGGTTGTTGGTTGTTGGTCGACGAATTAAACCGTCCCTTGGTACAGCACCTCCGGCTCGGCCGATCCGGGACGATACAGCACCAGCCCGCCGGCCGAATCGTTCACACGGACCACGCAGTCCGGCTCGCCCTGTTGCTGTTTTTCGAGAATCGCCTCCAGCGCGTGGACGGCAGCCACCGTCTGACGGTCGGCGGAGAGGTCGTGATAGCTCAGCCGGTTGAGTTCATTGAGCCGGTCGGCGCGGCCTGAAGGATCACCGCCGAACTCGACCCGGGCCAGCTCGCGGACGAAACGTTCAATTCCTTCAATTCCATAACCGCGCTGCGAACGTTCGCCCCACGGTTCCAGAAATGTGCCGTTGTAGTGATTGTTCATCGAGATTTTGAGATCGAGAGGCGTTTTGCCCTCCACGGTGCATTCGACGCCCCGCTTGCGGGAGTGACCGCTCCATAGGCCGTTATCGAACCGAAACTGCACCTCCTGCTCGACGTAGCCGGGAAAGTTGTCGGGCATAACCCAGGATGTATGAATGTCGAAGGCGGCTTCGCGGCCGGAATCGTATTCATAGATCATCCGCATCTGGCAGCTATCCCAGGTGTTGCCGTCCGCCTCGCCGACGAGTCCCCGCTGCCCGGTGGCGGTGACCGTCTTCAGCTGTCCACCGAAGGTGAAATCGATAAGCTTGATGTAGTGTACCGCCACATACGTGCCGGGGTTTCGGCCGCGGATCCACTCGGCAAACTGGCTTCCGGAAATCTGTTTCGGCTCCAGCAGCGTGCAATAGCCGCTGTTAACGTGCTGGAGCACGTTGTCGGCGTAAAGCGTTCGCAATTTTTTATGATCGGGATCGAACAGCTTGTGGTAGATAATTTTGGCCGCCACATCTTTCTGGCGGGCCAACGCGGTCAACTCGTCGAGTTGCTGCATGCAGAGTACCGATGGTTTTTCCAGGAGCAGGTGTACGCCAGCATTCAAAATTTTCTTGGCCACCTCGAAATGCCGATCGTCCGGTGTGGCGACGCAGGCGAAATCGACGCCGACCTCCAACACCCGCTCGACGGCATCTTCGCCGGCAAAACTTTCGAACGGATCAATCCGGTCCCCGGCCGCGGCGCGATACTGTTCGGCCCGCTTGCCGGTTCGGGTGGCAACGGCAGTCAACGGCACGTCGACGTCGCCGAAACAGCGGTCGTACAGCCCGTCCCGATGGACCTGCTCGAAGAATGGCCGGTACGTCTCGTCAAAGATCATCCCCATGCCGACCATACCGGCCCGCAGCCGTTTTTCGGTTGATTTAGTACTCATAGATGTCATTCTATGTGGTCAGCCGTGCCAATTCCACTGACACCTCAAGCGTGCAAAACTTGATGATGTCGTTTCTGTTTTGGAATATGAAGAAACTTCCACGCGCAGAAGAAGTCGCGCAAATGGCCCGGCACTACAACGTCGACGTCTTGATACTGGCGGAGTGCGAAATCCCGGACGACGAGACACTGTCCGCATTGAAAATCGGTGACCGGACGCGATTACTGCAAGCCATGGAGTGAATCGGAGAAAGTCCAAGTATTCACCCGATTTCCAGAATCTTCACTTCGCGCGGTCTTCGATGATGAACTGAGCCGTTTGACGATTCGCAAATTGACTGTCGGCTCGCAAGACGTGCTCTTGGCCGCCGTTCATTTACACGCTAAAGTGAATTGGACCGATGAGGAGCAGCACGGCCACCGGCGTACAATTCTGGTGGGAGATTTCAACATGAACCCCTTCGAGAAAGGGATGATTTCCTCTCACGACCTGCACGCGGTCATGACCCGCCAAATCGTGAGGGAAAAATCGCGGCGGGTTGCAGGGAGTGAGTACCAGTTTTTCTACAATCCAATGTGGGGATTATTCGGCGATCACAAACCAGGACCGGCT
>CAUZTK010000396.1:0-2719 GCA_963582395.1 Planctomycetota bacterium
TCCGCCGCACCGCGGCAACACCGGCAATCAGCGTCATTACCACCATCAGCGCTGCAATCTCGTACCACTTCGTCTCCGGTAAGAATAACCATTGCAGCACGTAGCCAATCAGCAGAAGCTGCACCACCGTCCGAACCGAAGCGACCGCCAGACGGCGTTCCAGATTCAGCCGCAAGAAAATCGAGATGATGCCGCTGATCAGGATTAGACAGACAGCCCACAGTACATTCAGATAGGAAAGATCGTGCGGCATTGGATTACTCCTGCAGGCCTCCCTGTTCGAGCCGCAGCAGCTTGTCGGCCATTCGCTGGGTTTGTGCCCTGTCGTGGCCGACCCAAACGGTTGCTCGGCCCCCGGGCGACTCGTTCAACCAAGTCTCCACCAGTGTTTCGACGGCAGCGGTAGCCAGAGTATCGAAAGCGGCGGTTGGTTCGTCGAGCAGCAAGACCGCCGGTTCGAGCTGGATGGCCCGTAACAGGGCCACAATTTGCGATTCGCCGCCGGAAAGGTCCCTGTTCGCCTTTTCCAGAAACGTCGCGTCTAGACCCAGTTTCGACAGCAGATCGACGATTCGCTCCCGATCGAATTCGGAACGCCCGGATTGCCGAAATTGGAATGGCAGATTGAGGCTTGTTTCAACATTCCCTTCAAGCAGCACCGGACGCTGATGCAGGTAAATCACGCTGCGGCGGAACTGGGGCACGGCGTCGTTCGAAATCGGAGAGTCGTTCCAGAGAATCCGGCCGTCGTCAACTTCATCGAGCAGCGACAGCGCTCACAACAGCAGTGTCTTGCCGGCACCGGTCGGACCGATGACTGCCCAGCGGTCGCCGGCATGGACCGAAAGCGAAACCTACCGTAACAACCAGCGGCCGTCAGTAGTCTGTCGGCTGATGTTCTCGGCCCGAAGGATGATCCCCGCAGACATGGCGTAGAAGTCCACCCGAGAGTTATAGGACCAGATTTCTTACCACAAAGACACCAAGCGAAATCGCAATCCCAACGCAACGTGTTCACTCAAACTGTAAACAGAAAGAGGTTTACCCACAGATCACATGCATTTTCACGGATAAAACAGATCTCCTCGTTCCCAAGCGCTGTTAGAGGACTCTGGGGTGGCCCGGCCATCTCGTGGCCGGGTCGCGCAGCGACAAGAACCCCGCGCCATTCGCTTTCCAATCAGAAAAGAACATCTTTTCTTGTTGTCCGCCGCGGGACTGGATTCTTGTGCCTGACGGCACCCGACCACAAGCCGGTCGGGCCAGCCGGGGTTCAGAATGCCAAAAATTCTGGCCACTACGCATATGGCACACCGCGCCCATTGCTGTGGTCTTCTCTCACAACGATTCTATAGAATATAGTGAGTGATGCCGGATGGTCCATGACACCAGACGTCGAATTGAGTCCGGTTGCCATAGACGATCCGGCAAAGTTTTTCGTCGTGCAAAACCGAAACTGTCCTGGAGACAGAAAGGACTGTTATCGATGAATCGATTGTTTTCCGCCCGCCGTCTCAACGGATTGATCCTGCTGGGTTTCTGCCTGTTTTCCACGGCGACGTTTTTGCCTGTTTACGGCGATGCCGCCCACGAAACATCGTCTCGACTGCTGAGCGACATCAAGTATCTTGCTTCCGATGCGCTGGAGGGACGCGGCGTTGGAACCGAAGGGCTGAACAAGGCCGCCGAGTTCGTTCGTGATGCCTTTTGTGAGGCGGGGCTGAATGTCGCTGCCGTCGACGGCGCCGCGTTTCAGAAGTTCAGCATGATCACCGGCACTGAACTCGGCGAGACGAATACTTTGCGGCTGGCCGGACCGGACGAAAAAATCATCGAACTGAAATATGATACCGATTTCCAGACCTGCTCGTTCGGGGGTTCCGGCAGATTTGCCGGTGACGTCGTCTTTGGGGGCTACGCCATCGACGCCAAAGACCAGAACTATCAGGATTTCGAGGGGATCAACCTGCAGGGCAATATCGTAGTCATCATGCGTCGCAACCCTCAACAGGGCCATCCCCATGGAGGCTTCGGCGGACCGAGTGGAAGGGTCTCTCAGCACGCTGCATTGCGCACCAAGGTCAGCAATGCGTTCGGCAAAGGGGCGGCCGCGATTCTGTTTGTGAACGATCCCTACACGGTCCGCAAAAACGCAGAGGACAGCAGGAAGCTGGTCGGGAAGGAGACAGAGCGGATTGCGGCGGCAGCCGAAGCATTCCTGAACGTCGATTCGGGCGATGAAAACAAATTGGCCGAAGCGCGGACGAAACTCGCCGAGGCCGTTGACCGACTCAAGGCGGCCCGAAAGGCGGAAAAACAAGACGATAACGATCCGCTGATGAAATTTGGTTACGGCGGAAATCCGGGCGGAGGCTCGCTGCCGATTTTGCACGTCTCTCAGGCAGCCATCGACCAGATGCTGGCAGCGTCGCTGAAGAAATCGCTCGCGGCCCTCGAAGCCGAAATCGACGCAGACCTCAAGCCGCGAACCACACTCCTGGAAGGTTGGACCGCCCAGGGAGAAACTTCCGTCAACCACATTCGCACCGAGATCAAAAATGTGATCGGCGTCCTGAAAGGCGAGGGACCGCTCGCCGACGAAACCGTGGTGATCGGCGCGCACTATGATCACGTTGGCATGGGCGGTCCGGGATCGCTAGCTCCCGGATCGAAGGCGGTCCACAACGGAGCCGACGACAACGCCTCTGGAACCGTCAGC
>CAUZTK010000397.1:0-2718 GCA_963582395.1 Planctomycetota bacterium
TCGCACAGCAGAAAAATCTGGTCAAGGAGTCGATTCCGTTGGCATTGATTCGGCCGGTGATTGCCGTGCGGACTGGGAATCCGAAGAACATTCGCAGCATTGACGACCTGTTACGCGACGACGTGATCACGGCGCTCGGCAATCCCGACCAGGCGGCCATCGGCCGCAAGACCCGCAAGCTGCTGACGGCGTCGGGACATTGGCAACGGCTGAAAGAACACGTCACCAATTCGGGAGTCTTTCTGCCAACCGTGCCGGAAGTTGCCAACAATTTGAAGATCGGAGGTGTCGACGCGGGAGTTATTTGGGACAGCACCGTCCAACAGTACTCCGAGCTGGAAGCAGTCCACACGCCGGAACTTGACGCGGGGCTGGCCGATATCACCATCGGTGTCATGACCAGCAGCCAGCATCCGACAGCAGCCCTGCGGTTCGCCCGGTATTTGGGAGCCCGCGACAAGGGACTTTCCACCTTCGCAGCCAAAGGTTTTGAACCGGTTGCGGGCGATAAGTGGGCTGAAGTGCCCGAGTTGAACTTCTTCTGCGGGACGGTCAATCGCCGGGCGGTCGAGGCGGTCGTTCAAGCGTTTGAACAGCGTGAAGGCGTGCGGGTCAATACAATTTACGACGGCTGTGGCATTCTGACCGCGCGGATGCGGTCCATCGGCGATCAAAAACAGTCTTCCGGCTTCCCCGATAGCTACCTGGCCTGCGATCGATATTACCTGGAAACGGTCAAGGAAATGTTTCAGGAAGGTGTGGACATCTCGGACACCGAAGTGGTCATCGCCGTGCCCAAGGGGAACCCCAAGAACATTCGAAGCCTTCTTGATTTGTCGAAGCCCGATGTTCGGATTACCGTGGGGCAGTCCGACCAGTGTACCATCGGCGTGCTGACCCGCCGCCTGCTGAAAGCCGAAGGGCTGTATGACGAAGTCATGGCGAATGTTGTGGCCGAGAAACCCACGTCGGCCATGCTGGTGCCGGACGTCATCACCGGCGCCGTCGACGCGACATTGGCCTATGCAACCGACACCAAAGCCGAGCGCGACAAGGTCGAAAGCATTCGCATCGATTCGCCGTATGCCAAGGCCATCCAGCCCTTCAGTATCGCCCGCTCCAGCGATTCCAAGCATCTGGTACGGCGGCTGTTTCAGAGCATTGCCGAGTCGCGAGCCCAATTCGAAGCGGCCGGTTTCCACTGGCGGCTGAATGCTATGAGCAACGCCCCCAATTCCGCGGGTCGCGATTCGGAGCAGTAACGATGGCCACGACCGAGACGACCGTTTCCCGCCCTGAGCCGATCTACCGGGTCGGTTCCGATTGGCCCTTCCGCATCATACTCGTCGTCATCGGCGGAACTTATGTGTTCCTCTTGCTGACAATGCTTCTGGCCGACGTCTGGTACATGGTTTCGGACAACTCGGCCACAGCGCTGCCGGGATGGTTGGAATGGGCCCGTCCGGTGTTGCGACCTATTTTGCCGATTCTGGCGGCACTGGCCGACGGCGATATCCGCTACTCGATAAAGTTGACGCTGATCTCCTGCACCTTCACGTCGATTCTCTCGTTGATCGTAGCCGTTCCCATTGGTTACGTTTTGTCACGGTACCGTTTTTGGGGGAGGAATTTTCTCGATGCCATGCTCGACATTCCTATTGTACTGCCCCCTTTGGTGGTCGGGCTGAGCCTGCTGATCCTCTTCCAGTTTCCGCCGTTCAGTTGGACCAGCGGGTGGGTCGTCTACAAGATTCCAGCGGTGATTTTGGCACAGTTTATGGTGGCAGCGGCGTTTGCCGTCCGCACCATGCGGGCCAGCTTCGATCAGATCGACACCCGGCTCGAACAGGTTGCCTTGACACTCGGCTGCAGCGAGGCGCAGGCGTTCGGCATGGTGGTGCTGCCCCAGGCACGGCAGGGCATGTTGACGGCTGGTACGCTGGCTTGGGCACGGGCACTGGGTGAATTCGGCCCGCTGCTGATCTTCGCCGGCGCCACTCGCAACAAGACCGAAGTCCTCTCGACCACGGTGTTCCTCGAGTTGAGCATTGGGGACCTCGGAGCCGCCGTGGCGGTCTCGCTGATCATGGTGGTTTCAGCAGTCGTTGTGCTCATCATTGCCCGCGTGTGGGGTTCGCGGAATCTGGCGTTGTAGTCGGCTCCTGGTAAACGTTGGAAAGAGACGATGCAAGTGACGATTGAATATGCAGCGCAGGTGAAACGGGCGGCGGGACTTGCCAGCGAATACCTTGATGTCGATGAGCCCTGTTCTGTGCAGCAGCTTATCGGCCGCATTGCCAAGATACATGGCGGCACGCTCAGCAATTTTCTGCTGGACGGAGACGGCGGGCTGCAGCGTTCGATTCTGCTGTTTGTCGGCGACGATCAGGTTCGCTGGGAAACGGCGCGGCAACTGCGCGACGGCGACGTGGTGAGCATCCTGTCCCCCATTTCCGGCGGATGACGCGGCGGTCCATGCAGGATGAAACAACGAAACCCACCGAGAAAATCGGCGAGCGTTTGGGATGGCATGGATCAATGACCACACGAGAGCCCCTGACCGACGAAGAACGCGCCGTCTACGAATGGCAAATCTGGGTGCCCGATTTCGGAGAAGCGGGACAGCAAGCGCTGAAAGGGGCCTCGGTATTGGTGTCTCGGGTCGGTGGACTGGGCAGCGTGGTCGCCTACGAACTGGCCGCCGCCGGAATCGGCAAG
>CAUZTK010000398.1:0-2706 GCA_963582395.1 Planctomycetota bacterium
TTTCCATGCACGCCATCGGGATCATACCGGCCCGGTTATCCTCGTCGCGGCTGCTGGGGAAGCTGCTGCTGGCCCAGACCGGAAAACCGCTGATCCAATATACTTGGGAGGCCGCCTGCCGGGCTGGGTCGCTTGACGAGTTGATCGTCGCAACCGACAGTCCGGAAATTGCGGATGCGGTTCGTGGTTTCGGCGGCCGCGCCGAAATGACTGGCGATCACGCCAGCGGGACCGACCGGATTGCGGAAGTTGCCCGGCGGTGCTGCCCCGGCGCAGAGATCTTGGTCAACATTCAGGGAGATGAGCCGGAGATCCAGCCCGCTCAGATCGACCTGCTGGTGGCAACGCTGCTGGAAAATCCGCATGCTGAGATGGCGACGCTGGCCACGCCGATGACAAATGCCGCCGACCCCAGCGATCCGTCGTGCGTGAAAGTGGTCTGCGCTGCCGACGGGCGGGCCCTATATTTCAGTCGGTCTCCAATCCCATTCATCCGCGACGCCGATCCGCAGCCAGCTTCCCCTCTCGAATCACCGTGGCTTTTACATCTGGGGATTTACGCTTATCGTCGCAATTTCCTGCTGCAACTGACCAAATGGCCGCCGTCGCGGTTAGAGCGTCTGGAAAAGTTGGAGCAGTTGCGCGCCCTGGAAGCTGGTGCCTCGATTCAAGTGGCAATAGTCGATCACGCAGCGGTTGGCATCGACACACCGGAAGATTATGCTCGGTTTGTGCAGAGACTGTCCGTGGTCCCTAGTCAGTAGTCCGTTGGATTCGGTAAAGTCCATCTGCAATTGACAATTGACAACTGACAACTGACAACTGACAACTGACAACTGAATGACCAAACACATTTTCGTTACCGGCGGTGTCGTCAGCTCGTTGGGAAAAGGGTTGACCTCGGCTTCGATCGGTCTGCTGCTGGAACGCCGGGGGCTGCAGGTGCGGATGCAGAAGCTGGATCCGTACATCAACGTCGATCCCGGTACAATGAGCCCTTACCAGCACGGCGAGGTTTACGTGTTGGATGACGGCTCCGAAACCGATCTCGACCTCGGACACTACGAGCGTTTCACCAACAGCCCGCTGTCGCGCGAGTCGAACTACACCACGGGCCAGATTTATCTACGGGTGATCGAGAAGGAGCGACGGGGGGAGTATCTAGGGCGGACGGTGCAGGTCGTCCCGCACATCACTAACGAGATCAAGGCCGCCATCTGCAATCTGGCTGGTGCCGACGTAGATGTCGTCATCACGGAACTGGGCGGCACCGTGGGCGACATCGAAGGCTTGCCCTTTCTGGAAGCGATCCGGCAGATTCCGCTCGACGTCGGCAAAGAAAACTGCCTGTTCATCCACCTCACGCTGGTCCCCTATCTGAAAGCGGCCCGCGAGGCGAAAACCAAACCGACACAGCACAGCGTCGGACAACTGCGGCAGATCGGTATCCAGCCGGATATTCTCATCGTCCGGACCGAACGGCCGCTGGGCCGCGACGACGTCGAAAAGATCGCGCTGTTTTGCAACGTCGAGAAGCGGGCCGTCATTGAGGAAATGGACAAGGAATTCTCTATCTACGAGGTCCCGTTAGGTCTGGTCGAAGACGGTTTGGATGAGCTGATTGTCGACAAGTTGGGATTGAACGCCGGTCCGCTGGAGATGGACGACTGGCAGGAACTTATGCAAAACATCCGCAACCCCCAGCACGAGCTGACGATTGCGGTCGTCGGCAAGTACATCGATCATCGCGATGCCTACAAGTCGATTTACGAGTCGCTCGATCACGCCGGCTTCGCACATTCGACGCGGATTTTGGTGAAACGAATTGAAGCCGAAGAGCTGGACGAGCAAGGGCCAGAAATGCTGCTCGGCGGAGTCGACGGTATTCTGATTCCCGGCGGATTCGGTATGCGGGGCACCGAGGGAAAAATTCAGGCAGTCCAATTCGCCCGCCAGTGTGAGGTGCCGTTCTTCGGTATTTGTCTGGGAATGCAGTGCGCCGTCGTCGAATTCGCCCGGAACGTGTTGGGCTTTCACGACGCGAACAGCACCGAATTTGCCGCCGATACCGCGTTTCCTGTAATTTGCATGCTCGAAGAGCAAAAGACGGTTGTCGACAAAGGGGGAACGATGCGGCTCGGCACGCAGCCCTGCATTCTCGAAGAGGACTCACAGGCCGCCCGCTGTTACGGCACGCTACATATCTCGGAGCGGCACCGCCACCGTTACGAATTCAATCCCGAATATCTCAACCAGTTTGCCGGCGCTGGAATGATCGCTACCGGTTTGCACTCGGCCAATGGATTGATGGAAGTGGTTGAGATACCGGCTCATCCATGGTTTGTGGCGGTCCAGTTTCATCCTGAGTTTCAGTCGAAGCCCAGCTCGGCTCATCCGCTGTTCATCGGCTTCATCGAAGCCGCGCTGAAACGTCACCACCAACGGATGCAGATGACCCTCTGACGAGACAAATCAGGGCGTCTGAGTCCCCACTACGTCCGGTTCCGGGCACCTTGGCGTGACACGCGCGCTATGCTCTCCGCGTTCTCTGCGATGAATCCTAGACAGAAAGCGGATGCGCGGTTGCTCGACTCAATACTCGAGCGGCATTGACGAAAACGCGAAGTTTCGCTACTTTTCCGGACCATCGGTATTCTCCCATTGGACTTCGGTACTAGTTCAAATCCGGACAATCATCACCTGCCA
>CAUZTK010000399.1:0-2697 GCA_963582395.1 Planctomycetota bacterium
ATCCCAGCATTGTCGCGAAGACCAGCGCGGTGGCAGCAACAATGGGGCCGACGCACTCGACGGTCAAACCAGCGTTTTCCGAAACGGCCGTAGACATGTGACTCACTTCGTGCAAACTTTATTGCGGAGAGAAGACTGAGAAATCCGTTGATTCACTGTGCCGGAAACGGTCCTTCCAGATCGCTGCTGCTCCGGCACGGCACAACAATCGGCACATGCATCAATACCAGTTCGGCGCATAAACCAGCCTTGGTTTCATAGAGTCTCACCTTGTCACATCTGAGCGCCGTGCGCGCTTGTTACGGAGAGCCCAGAGCGGAGAGTCGAGAGCCAGAAAGATCGACATCGATAGATTCTGGCCCTCTGCTCTTGGCTGCGGCCAAGAGGCCGCGTTAGGAACTTAGTCCGAAAACTCGTTGCTTGTCCGATCCTTCGGCAGAAAGGCATGAGGATTTGAAAGTTTTCAGGGATTCCCCTCCCCGTTTCCCAATTTCGGACCGTGCTCGAAAGCAACCGCGCGTCCCTCCGAAGCGGTGGCAATTGGAAGAGCATCTCACTGGTCATTTCCCGCAGCAACTGTCGGTGGAACACGCGGGCCGTCTCCGAGAGAGGCCCCACCAACACCCGAGCTTTCGCTGCACTGTTTTCAATCCAGTGGTTTGCGTAAAATCAACGGTGACGAATCGGTGCCGACCGGTTTCGAGACGACGGACCCCTGTTGGTTGTTCGTCGGACCGTAATCTGTGTAAGGTCGAAGTGGCCCGCTTCTCCGACACATTCCGGTCGCATCCCGAAGTCAGCGATGACCTTTGATTTCATCAATCCGCTCTTCTACCTGCTGTTGGGGGCAGCTGGGCTGTCGTTGCCTATTCTGGTCCACCTTCTGAGCCGGAAAAAATACGACGTCGTGCACTGGGGCGCGATGCAGTTTCTGGAGTTGGGACGGAACAAACGCCGGAAATTCCGGCTGGAACAGTTCCTGCTACTGCTGTTGCGATTGCTGTTGATTGCGCTGATCGCGCTGGCGCTGTCGCGGCCCTGGGTGGCGGGCGGATTCTTGATGAACCTCGTTTCGACCCAAAGCCGAGACGTGGTGTTTGTCATTGACGGTTCTTACAGCATGGGCTGGGAAAGAAAAGCGGTCACGCCGCATGCGGCGGCCCGGCAGTGGGTACACAAATTCCTCGAAGATCTGAATCCGGGTGACACGGTTTCATTGATCGACGCACGTGACCGGGTCCGTCCAGTCATCGAGTCGCCGACGCGCGACTTCTCGTTTGTCAAGCAGCGGGTCGATGCGCTGCCCCCACCTGCGGGATCGTCCAATCTGGCCGAGGCATGTGCGCAGGCGGTACAGCTACTCAGCCGAAGCAGTAACCTTGCACGTGATGTGATTGTGCTCACCGACGGTCAGGCACGGGGCTGGTCGGCCGACGATGACAGCCTGTGGACGCTGTTCGACGATCGGCTCCAACAACCGGCGGTCCGACCCCGGGTTTGGGTGGTCAACGTCGTCGGCGACACGTCCTCCGAAATGCCGAATTTTGCGGTCGACCGATTGCAGCTCTCCCGCGAGCTGACCGTCGTCGATTCTCCAATCCGGATTCAAACAAAGGTCCTCTACACCGGTGGGAAGGAACCGGTCCACCGCAAGGTTTTTCTGGAAGTGGACGGACAGCGGCTCGCCGAAAAAACACTGAGCTTGCCATTACAGCCGGGCGGTGAAGCGAGCGTTGAGTTTGAGTATCGGGCCAAGTCGGTCGCCTCACATTTGGTGAGTGTGGTGCTCGACACCGACAACCTGCCGGGCGACAATCGTGCCGATGCGGCGGTGAGCGCCAAAGAACCATTGCCGGTTCTGCTGGTCGACGGCGATCCGAACCTCGACCCGACACTCCGGGAAACCTTCTTTGCGGCTGCTGCGCTGACCGCAGCGTCCAACGCCTCTCCCTGGGTCCGAGCCGACGTGGTCGATTGGGACCGGATCGACCTGAACGTGCTGAGCCGATACGACGTCGTGTTCCTTGCCAACGTTCCCCGGCTGAGCGAACCGCAGGCCGCTGCGCTCCGAACTTATGTTGCCCGCGGCGGCGGACTTTTTGTCTCGCCCGGATGCAAAATTGATCGAGCCAACTATCATCAGCGGTTCTTCGAAGACGGCCACGGTTTGCTGCCCGCAACTCTTATTTCGATTGAAAAGGACACGACCAAAGCCCTCAAGGGGGTCCGCGTCGTCGCCGATAGCCTGGCATTGCCCTGGGTCAGGCCGTTCGATGCCGAAAACGGAGTCGATTTCATTGAGACCCGTTTTGAGCGCTGGTGGAAAATCAAACCGCGCGAACCGCAGCCGCCGAACAATGACGGCCCCAACGGCATCGGCAACACGAACGTGACGGTCCCGGTCGTCGCCGCCCGCTTGACCACCAACGATCCGTTGATCGTCACCCACAGCTATGGACGCGGTACCGTTTTGTTAATGGCGGCCCCTCTCGACCGAGACTGGAGCACGCTGCCCACCCAACGCGACTACGTGCCGCTGCTGCATGAGGCGATCTTCTTTCTGGCGGCTCAAAAGTCGGGCCGCAACGTTGAGGCTGGGACGGCGTTACTGTTTCCGGTCGATCCGGAGTTTCTGGTTCACGAATACGTCTTTGACGGACCGGGCGAGACCGAGTTCGATCCGGAACCGGCCGGCGA
>CAUZTK010000400.1:0-2666 GCA_963582395.1 Planctomycetota bacterium
TAATCGGTTGCTGGTTGCGAACTCGTTCCCTAATGTTCGGCACGAGCATTCCACGCTGACCCGGACCAAACACGCCGAACAGCCGTACCGAGACCAGCGCCATCGAGTCGTGAACCAACGACAACGCCTCTTCGGCCATGACTTTGCTCAGCGCGTAACCGTTGTCGCGGCGCAGGGGCGCATCCTCAGCCAACGGGTCGAATGAGGGCCGGTACACGTTGCCGGTCGAAGCGTAACAGAAAAACCGAGCACCAGCCTCGACGGCCGCGCGGGCGGCCTTGACGGCCCCCATAACATTGACGGCCAGCAGATGCTCGGCCCGCTGCGGGAATTCCCGGTAATACGGTGACTGCGACAAATAAAAGACGGCATCGGTTCCGCGCGGAAACACGACCGGCCGGTTGACGACGTCCCATTGAGTCCATGACACGCCCGGCACCGCGCCCGCAACCAGCCGCGTTCCAAATCCCTCAACCTGGTAGCCAGCATCTACGAGGAGGCGGGCCAGTGCTGATCCGATGAACCCGGTTGCACCGACGATGGCGCATTTCTCACGCATGTCACTCTCCGTTCCTTGTAAGCTCGTTGCAGGCGATCGGCGAATGCCTCCAACGTGTAGTGTCGCTCAACGTAGCGGCGTCCGGCCGTTCCCAGCCGATGTAGCCGTGCCCGGTCGACGATCAATTCTCGCAGAACCGTTTCCAACCGATCGGCCGGCGCGTTGATCAGCGGACATTCTTCGGGCCACAGTAGGTACTGTTGCGGCTTGCGAATGTAAGCGATCACTGGTTTTCCCATGGCCATCGCTTCAATCGCGAAATACCCATGAAACCCGATCAGGCACTGATCGAAGATCAAATCGGCCGATCGGTAGATTTCCAGCGCTTCGCTGTTGGGCACGTTCTCGACCAGTTGCAAATCGAGCTTGATCCCATCCTGCCGGATGCGTTCGACCGCCTCCAGTAAATGCCGCGTTCCTTTGAAGTGCCGGTGATTGGGCGCGTGGATAATGCGGACCGGCGCCGTGGAAACGGCGTCTGGATAGCGGGGCGCGAACTTGCGGCCTTTGTCAGCCTGCAAGTCGAGGGGCCAAAAGAACAAGTCGTTTCGGCTGCCGGGCGTGTACTCGATCATGTCGCCCATCGAAAACAGGGCGGTCGCCGCTCGGCGGATGCGCTCGAAATTCAAGGCTGCTGTTTTTTCATCACAAACACAATACCGTCCGGGCAACGGGCAGTCGGTGCAACAGTTGAAGTCTCCCAGCGCACGCGTTGTCTCTTGTGTCCGCACGTCGGCACCGTACGACCAGAAGAACAACTCCTTGCCGAGCCCGTTCAGCATCGCCAACTCGTCCGGATTGAACTGGTGCTGCTGCAGCGAAGGCAGCAGTCCCTGGTCGTAAAAGAAGTGAAAACGCTGATAGCGCAGACAGGCCCACACAAACACACCGTACGGCAAGAATCTTCCCAGCAGCGGAATGCGCATCCAACGGCTGAGGTTGTAGTCGAATTCATCCGTCAAGAAATAAGAATGCAGAACAAGCGAATCGGCCTGCACACTGAGAACCCGCTCGGCTCGGGCCTTATAGGCCAGCGTGATAATCGGCGTCCCCGCCCACAGGCTACGCCGCACCGGCGCGTTCCGCCGGGCGCTGGGCACGAAGTTGAGCAGCAATTTGATTGGGACCAGCAACAGCCGATGCAACAGACGTTTGAACAGACGTCGAATCATCGCTCCACCGACACGGCCCCGCGTTCGCTGAGTCGTCATTTTAATGGCCGAGACGTTCTACTATTGGACATCCGGCTTGCGAAGCAAGACCGAAATGCCGTTCGGGTTCGCGGGGTTGAAGACGAATTCGGTCACGTTCAGCTCAGCGAGCCATCCCCGCACTTCCTGTTCGGTGTGCTGCCAGGCGTATGCGGCGTGGTACCAGTCGAAGTTCACCATGTTGTTGGTTTCGTAATCGAAGGATTCGTTCCAGAAGCATTTGGCGAAGTTGTAGTAGATCAGTCGCTGAACGTCGTGTTCTCCCGGCGGGATGCCCAGAATGGGGATCCCGATTTCCAGTTTGATCTTGGCCCCCAGCCGCGACAGCTCCCGCCCGAGTTCGGTCAGCCCTTCACAGGCTTGGTAGCACTCTTCGGACTTCAGCTTGGAGAAGGCCTGATTGATATGCCGATCGCAGAATTGCCGCGCGGCCCCCATCTTCTTGTAGACATAGAAGAAGAATTGGCCTCCCGGCCGTAGTTTTCGGTACAACGCTTCGACCGCCGCCCGCGTGTTGGGCGTGTGGTGCAGCACGCCGTCGGCCATGATGAAGTCAAAAGTGCCGTCCACAAATGGCAGTTCCATCAGGTCAGACTGGATGACGTGGCAGTTCGGCAAGTGCTGCGTGTTGCCGAAAGTAGTATGGGCGGCGGCGGAGATGTCGGCGGCGAAGACCTGTCCAGTGCAGTTCTGGGCCATGAATCGGGAATTGAAGCCGGAGCCGGGACCCACCTCCAGAATGCAGTTTTTGCTTTGGTAAAACGCCCGCAGTTCGTCGAGGCCGGCCAGCCCAAGTTTTTGGCAGTACCAGTCGAAGAGAAACTCCTGATGGTCCGGTTGCAGGCCGTAGTTGCGGAAGCGGCGCCATTTGTCGGAAAACATTTCGACGGTGTCGC
>CAUZTK010000401.1:0-2655 GCA_963582395.1 Planctomycetota bacterium
CGGCCTTGACGATGTCGAGCGGCCTGGCGAGGTTGCACTGCAGACTGATGATCTTGTCAAACGTACGTGACAGGAACCGCTCCGCCTGTTTGACGACGTCGTTCAGCATAATCGGTTTCGGCCGCATCTCGGAACGGCGGCCGAATGCCAGGAGGTTGCGGGTGAGCATAGCCGCTTGTTCACCGGCGCGCTCGATCTGCAGCAGCCAGTCATAACGCTGGTCGTCTTCGGCCGTATCTTGGCGGGCAAGCAATGCGAAGCCGATGATCGCTGTGAGCAGGTTATTGAAGTCATGGGCGACGCCGCCGGCGAGCGTGCCGATGCTGTCCATTTTCTGTGACTGCATTAACTGCTGTTCGAGTTTTTTCTTTTCCGTTTCGTCCGACAGGATGACCAGCGCGTGGGTGCCGGGACTCTCGTCGACCATGGACAATTTGAGATCGACGAACAGTTCGCCGTCGTCGCGTTGTCGCAGCCGGGTCTCGCGGCTGACGAGCCTGTTCTCAGTGAGTTCGCGAAGAATCTCGCGCGAGTCCTGCCGTTCCTCTGTGAAAAAGAAGTCTTCAAATATCAAGTCATCGAGCTCGGTTTTGCCGTATCGGGTCAACTGCTGAAAGGACGCGTTGGCAGCGAAGATGCGGCCGCTGTCGGCGTCGAGACCGCAGATCGCCTGTGACGAGTTCTCGATCAGCGTGCGATAAAAACGCTCTGACTCGACGAGTTGCCGGTTCTTTTCCAGCAGCGACAACTGCATGCCGTCAAAGGCACGGGCGAGCTGCCGCAATTCGCCCTTGTAGCGGTCCGGGCTGAGCCGCTGTTCGAGATCGCTGTCGCCGATGCGTGAGACGAACGAGGCCAATTCCTGCACCGGTCGTGCCAGACCCCCTGCAACGACACCGCTGATCAGAATTGCAGCGACCAGTCCCAACAGCCCGACAAAAATCAGTGATTTCCGAAGCTCTGCGATTTCCCGGTCGAGGCTGCGCCGGCTTTTCAGCATGAGATAGCCGGCCTGCCGGTTGCCGGTGGCTGGCAGAATAGCCATGTCGAGATCGGTGAACTCGCTGGTCCAGGTATAGCTGTCTTGATGGTGCCGAAGGTTGATCGTCTGTGCCGGCCCGTCGCTGTGCGGTATTGCCTCGATCTGGTCGGAGAACCACCGTTCGGTCTGCATAGACATTGTCGAACAGACAAGCTGAGGTCCGTAAAAAAACGCCAGATGGTCATCGGCGTCGAGAGTCAGTCGCCGCAGGTCCTCGGCCAATGATGCACTGAGACGTTCGCCAAAGACCAGAATCGCCTGCTCCGTGGGAAGCCACGCGGCACTGGCGATGAACAGCTCACGACCGTTGCGAAACATCAACAGCCCTTGCCAGTTCTGCTCCGACACGACTGCGAACTGCTGTTCGAGCGATGAGAGGATTGCTTTGACAGTGGCTGCTTCGGGACGAATTCCGTAGTGGTCAAAGGCTATCCAGTCATTCGGTTCAACGGGGGAGCGGCCGTAGAGCAGTACCAGATCCCAGGCACGGAAGATGCTTTGAAAGCCTTCCGCCTCATCGGTGATCAAATCTTGCACGGTCGCCCGATCGCCGGTCGAGACGGCCGCAAGAATCCTTGGATTTCGGCTCATCTGAACCGTTGCCTGTTCCAGCAGATCGAGGCGCCCGCCCAGCACGCGCTGCGTGACATTCCGGGCGGTCACGTAATCGACCGCAAATCGGCTTTCGAATCGCTGCTTTGACAGGCTCTCCACGCGCCAGAGAGCGACCAGTGAGATACCAACCACCAGTGCCGAGATAACCCAGACGAGTTTTGTACGGAAGTTCAAGTGTAGGCGTCCGGTCGAATGTTTCGGCCGGATAGATTATTTGTTCAGAATTAGCGGTTGCAGCAGGCGCACCACGGCCGTGTCATCAGCCGGCACGGCGATCGTGATTTCCGGCAGCGCCGGGTGCCAGGCATGCAGCGTCCATTGCCCCGGCGGGACGCCGCGGATTTCGAAACTGCCGTCGGCGTCCGGCGTCGTGAAGTACGGACATTCGAGCACCCGGATGTGCGCCCGCATGTTGCGATGGATGTCACAGAAGATTTCGACGATACCGAGCCTCTCGAACTTATATTTTTTCGCCGGTGAAGCTTTGCTGTACTTTCCGAGGTCAAAGCAGCAGCCTTCGGTCAGTGAGAAAACGTTGTGATAAAACAAATCGTCGTTCGGGAACTGCACCGACGTGCCTATAACAATCGGCAACACCCGCGGGACAAATGCCTTGTCCTTCTGGTGCATGGTCACCATTTTTGTTGCGACGGCCAGATCGACCGGCGGGCCCTGCCATTGCCCGTCTTCCGGGTTGTCGTCGGCGATGTACACGACCACGTCCGACAGCAGCTCGGCCAGCCGCTCCGACACCGTCCGATCGCTTTGGCGTGCCCCCGCCGCACGACCGTAACCGCGGGCAATCCGCGGATTGAGCAGCAGACTGCAGGCGCGGTCGCCGAACTGTACTGAGCCGCGGACGACACGTCCCGATTCGGCAACGGTCTCGGCGACAGCTGCGGTCGCGGCAAGCGCCAGAATAAGCGTAAGGCAGCGCTTCAGATCAGACATTGTAGCCCTCTCTCCACCGGACTTCAGAATTCGTGAGTGATTGTGAC
>CAUZTK010000402.1:0-2603 GCA_963582395.1 Planctomycetota bacterium
GAGCCAAACATCCTGCAATGCGTCTTCAGCACGCTCGGGGCTGCGGAGCAGCTTCAAGAGATAGTACCGAAGACGTGTGCCGTAGATTTGAACAAGGTTCTCAAACGCCACCGGGTCGCCGGCTTGACATCGAAGAACGAGAATTCGCTCATCTAGCCGGTTGGTCTCGTCCGTCATGTCGGGGCCATCGTAGACGTTGCCGGGTTTGTTCCATCACAACAGCAAGGTTGCGCGAGAACTCGAAATGTTCAACTCAGCGGTGGAAAAAACGCAAATAGCTCTGTTGTGGGGCAGTCTCCGGACCGTCCCATGTGATTGACCACAGGTCTCAAGAAACACCCAGAGGCTCTGTACTGCGAGACCTTCGGTCGGGACACGTAGACGGGGCAGCAGACCCGCCTACAACCTATTGGTATTCAGCCGCCGGACTTGTCCGGCGCGTTTCTCGTAGATGTTGAATACTCGCCGGACCACCTTACGGGCGGTGCCCGCACGGCGGCTAAATGCTCTGCTGTGATTCACGACCGGTGTGGTGAGAAACACGGACCAGCCGCTATTCTCATTTCCCTCCCAGCGGCTACAATTTCGTTGAATGGCAATGACGGATCTGCTGACTGTCCGTGATCTTCGCGGACTGGTGCCGCGGTTGCATCAGGCGGACGGCTTCTCCGGCGTGATCGACTCGCTGAAAAACGGCGAGAGCGCCGCCGTGGATGGAGCCTGGGGGTCGTCGTGCGCGCTGTCGGCTGCGGCCTTGGCGGAGGAATGTCCCCAAACGCTGCTGGTGATTCTGCCGCGGTTGAACGACGTCGATGAGTTTGCCGGCGATTTGGCCGGGTTTCTGAGTGAGATTCCCACGATTTTCCCGGCCTGGGAAACGCTGCCGCAAGAACACGACGTGGCCGATGCCGTCTTCGGCGGGCGGCTGCGCGTGCTCAATGAAATGTCCGGTGCGGCGGCTCCGCGTGTGGTCGTCACCAGTTTGCCGGCCTTGTTGCAGCCGGTTCCCAGCCGGATTGAACGGCAGCGCGGAACGCGGCGCTTGCAGGTGGGCGAGGAAGTCGATCCCGACGGCCTGTTGCGCTGGCTGGTCGAGCGCGGATTCGAGCGGGTCACCGGCATCGAGCGGGCCGGTGAGTTCTGCATGCACGGCGGTATTCTCGACATCTTTCCGCCGGATGCCGCCGACCCGTTGCGGTTCGAGTTCTTCGGGGATGAAATCGAATCGATCCGCCGCTTCGACGTGGAAACACAGCGCAAAGTCGCCGACCTTGCCGACGTCGAGTTGACGATCGTTGCACCTGTTGAAGGGGCGGGTGCCGGCACCCCGGGCGAAGACGCAGCCGTCAACGGGACTGCGGAGGGCGAAAGTTTTCTGGAATCTCTGCCGGCCGACAGTTGGGTGGTGTTGGCAGAACTGCAGGAGTTGGTGGACGAGGGGCGGCAGTACCTCGCCCGCATGGAAAATCCGCGCGGCCTGTTCAGCGTGTCAGCCACATTGGCCCGTTGCACGGAGTTCCCCTCGATCGCACTGGCGGCCATTGCTGCAGACAGCATGGAGACCACCTGCCATCTGCAGATCATTTCCATCGAGCGGTTCACCGGCCCGAAATCCGAGGTGATTCTGGAATTGGCATCGGTGGTCGGCCGGGACGAACGGATTCTGATCGCCTGCCATAATGACGGCGAACGCCAACGCCTGCAGGAGCTGATCGCCGAAACCGAACTTCCGGGCATCGACGTGCCGTTAGCCGAGCGGGTTGAATTGTGCATCGGCAATCTAGCGCGCGGATTCCGCATGGTGGCGGAAAAGCTGGTCGTGCTCAGCGACCACGAGTTGTTCGGCCGAACCGATCTGCGGCGGGGGCCGGCCCGCAAGAAGAAACTCGAATCGCGGGCCATCGACAGTTTTCTGGAATTGAACGAAGGCGATCTCGTCGTTCACCTGACCAACGGCATCGGCCGGTACCGCGGAATGAAGTTGCTCGAAAAAGACGAGCAGAGCGAAGAGCACCTCATCATCGAGTTCCGCGACGGCGTGCTGGTTTATGTACCGGTTTCGTTGATTCATCTGGTGCAGAAGTACGTCGGCTCGGCCAAATCTGTTCCGCAACTCTCGAAGCTGGGCACTACAGGTTGGTCGAAGAAGAAGCAGAGAGTGGCGGAAGCGGTCAGCGACATGGCGAGCGACATGCTGCGGCTGCAGGCCGACCGCGAGTCCAAACCAGGCATCGCCTGTCCCGAAGACAGTCACCTGCAGCGGGAGTTCGACGCGGCCTTTCCTTTCACCGAAACCGGCGATCAGGTGACCGCCATCGCCGACTGCAAGGAAGACCTGCAGCTTCCACGGCCGATGGACCGGTTGATTTGCGGCGATGTCGGATACGGCAAGACCGAGGTGGCGATGCGGGCCGCCTTCAAGTCGATTGACGCCGGGCGGCAGGTCGCGGTGCTGGTCCCCACCACGGTGTTGGCCGAGCAGCATTTCCGCACCTTCAGCGAACGGATGGCCGAATATCCGATCAACGTCGAAGTGCTTTCCCGCTTCCGCACCAAATCCGAACAGCGGAAAATCCTCGAACGCATGGAACGGGGAGCGGTCG
>CAUZTK010000403.1:0-2582 GCA_963582395.1 Planctomycetota bacterium
AGGATAAACGACCAGTTGCGTTTCGACGCCCTGATTCTTCAAAGCTCGGTAGAAAAGGTGCGATTGCTCGACGGGCACGTCCTGGTCTGCTTCCCCGTGCAGAATCAACGTCGGTGTATTCAAGTTATCGAAATAAGAGAGTGGCGAGAACTTTTGGAAAGGACCGTTCAGATCGTACGGCGAGGCCTGGTAGTGAATCGCGTCCCAGTCCGACAGACAGCTCTTGCCATGAAAACTGAGCCAATGCGAAATGCCCGCTCCCATCACCGCGGCGCGGAAGCGGTCGGTTTGAGAAATGGCCCACGCAGTGGTGAAGCCGCCGTACGACCAACCCGCCACCGCCAGCCGATTCGGATCGGCCAAACCGGATTCGATCAGCAAATCGATGCCCAGCAGCATGTCTTCAAAGTCTTTGCCGCCCATATCGCGCAGGTTGCTCTCGGCGAACTCCAAGCCCCAGCCAGTCGAACCGCGATAGTTGGGTAGAAACACCGCGTACCCCGCGTTCGCCCAAAGCTGGTTCCACAGCGTGGCAGCGTAAAAGCGGGATGCGCTTATTCCGGTCGGTCCGCCGTGAACCCACATCACCAACGGATATTGTTTGTTGGCTTCGTAGCCAACTGGTTTGATCACCAACCCCTGTATCTCCCGCTCGTCGGCACCCTTCCAATGGTGAACTTCGGTTTGACCAACTTCAATTTCGGCGGCTTGTGGATGCAGATGAGTCCGTTGCCGCCACTGAATTGACTCGGAATTTTCTTGTCCCTCTTGTCGAACGCGTCCAACCCACACGTCGCGCGGGTGGTTGGAGTCTTCCAGGACGATGGCCAGCGCGAGGTCGTTCGATCGCGAGAAGCGAGGCCAAAACGTTTCGGACACGGCGGCCTGTTGCCACCACAGGCTCGTCCGTTCTCCGCTGGCCACTTCGAGCCGATGCATGCCGATGCCGCCGCGTTCTTGAGCAATCGTCAACAGCTCACTCGAATCGTCCGACCACTCCAGCCACCCGATGCTTGCGACCATGCCTTCGGTAACGTTGCGAGCTTCGCCGCCCGCTTCGCCGACCAGCCAGACGTCGCCCGCCACGCACCCACGGTCGCTCCAATTCGACGAGATAAACGCAATCCGCGTCCCGTCCGGCGACCACGCGGGCAAGGCGACCTGCCGCTTCGATTGCCACACGGTTTCGGCCGCCCCGTTCGGTTCAAAACGAACCAGTCGATTCGTGTACCAAGCCCATTCGTAGGGGGCGTCCGAAACAACGGCGGCGAACTGATGCGAATCGGGATGCCAGGCGAATTCCCAAATTTGCAGGTTGTCCGGCGAGACACATTGCAGCTCGCGCATGTCCAGGTCGACCGTCCACAGCCGAACGTATTTGGGATTCTGCTCGAACAGGATCGCGTCGTCTTTTTCGGCTTTCTGCTTGACTTCGTCGTCGGTTTCCGCGTCTTCCAACAAGAAGGCCAAGCAGCGCCCGTCCGGCGACCATTGCAGTGCATTGAGACCTCGTGGAGAGGGAATTTCACCTTTGACTTCGGTCAGTGCCAAAGCCTCGCCGCCGTCGCGGTTCAGCAAAAAAATCTGACGCTGTCCGTCTTCAACACGGTCCGACAGAAATGCCAGCAGCCCACCATCGGGTGACCAACGCGGCAACGAATCGGTTCGCGGCCCGGCCGTCAGTTGTCGCGGTTCGCCGCTGTCTGTGCCAACAATCCAGATCGTCGATTTCGCATTCTTGCTATCGGACTTGAACGAATCTCCAACGACAAACGCGACTTGCGAACCATCGGGCGAGATTTGTGCGTCTTCGACGTTTTTGAACGAGAGAACGTCTTCCGGGGTCAAACGGCGTTTGGTGGGCATAGCAACTTCCTTCAACGAAACACGTGCATTCATCTCACACAAGAGCATGCTCCCATGCACGCTTCAGGTTTGGAGTTTGACACGAGGATTTTCCACTGTCTAGCCGTTGGCCGAACTGTCGTATATTTTGGTGACCGGGGCGGGGGATCGCCCCGTAGAATACTCACGGTGGTTGAGGTACGAATGATGAAACGAATCAATTGCTGCATCGATCTGCTGCAGTCCGGCTGCGAAGATTATTACACACACTCCGATGAACTGTCGTACTAGAACAGCATATACTTGGCACGGTCATAGATTGAGGGAGGGTGGGGCTCCTGCCGAGCCGCCGGATTGGTGACATCCACGGCTCAACGGGAGTTGTGTCCTCCCGAAAATCGCAATTCGTGGCCGCTGGAAGAATACGTTGCTAAGATGTGCCAACAATGAGCCCAATTTTGGAATTCAGCCGGGCTCGCTCTGTTGCCCTTGCCGAAGTAGAATGGGGTGATGAGGAACAGCGACAACCCACTGGCGGCAGACAGCTACGGCAACCACATCCGATAACATAAGAAGTTCAGAAGCGTCGATATCGGTTTTAAGATGAAACCGGCACTCAGAGAGTCATTGATACTCCGAGAGGAGAGAGTCAAATGGGTGGGGCAGATGGTCGATTTGGTTGTGCCGAGTTCCTCCGTCAGCCGGGCATGAACCGTCGCGGTTTTCTGAAGGCCGGG
>CAUZTK010000404.1:0-2581 GCA_963582395.1 Planctomycetota bacterium
CTCAAATTCAAATCGCCGGAGGAAATTGAGCGGTTTGTCGAAAGCGCGATCGAAAGCGGTGCTTTTGGCGGGTAATGTCAATCAGGTGGAGTGCCAATTGGCGGCGGGGCGACTTTTAAACTGTACCACTACCCAATTTTGTTGACGCTTTCAGTCACTCTGTATGAGTCGAGTGAAAAGCAGCGAACAACGAACATGGGACCAGCTTCTCGAACACCGACTTCTCAAACAGCGTTGAGTTCACTCGGCAACTTCACCTGACAGGATTTCCAATGAACAACGCTAGAAAGTTTACCAACAAATTGCGGCGTGGAGAGGTTTGCCTCGGGACGGCGATTACCCTGGCAGATCCCAGCGTCTGCGAAGCGCTGTGCCCCGACCTCGACTTTTTCTGGATCGACAGGGAGCATACCTCACTCTCGCTGGAAAGTCTGAAAGACCACTTGATGGCTCTTAAGGGCAGCGATGCGGCGGCGCTGGTGCGCGTGCCCTGGAACGACCCGGTGCTGATCAAACCGGTGTTGGATCTTGGCGCCGACGGCGTCATTGTTCCCATGGTGCAGACCGCTGACGATGTTTCCCGCGCAGTGGCCGCTTGCCGGTATCCCCCCGAAGGCGTTCGTGGTTTTGGTCCGCTGCGGCCACTCGATTACGGCAGAATCGATGCGCAGCAGTTTTGCCAGGAGGCGAACGACAGCGTCATCGTCATTGTGCAAATCGAACAAATCGGCGCGGTCGAGAACATCGAGGAAATTTTAGCCGTGCCAGGCCTGACGAGCATTGCGTTCGGCCCGCAGGACCTGGCAGCATCGTACGGACATCGTGCACAACCGCGTCATCCCGACGTGGTCAAGGCGATGGAAACGGTCATCGAAAAAGCTCGTCAAGCGAATATCCCGGTCGGCGTCTCGGTTGGAGAAGATCCCGAGCTGCTCTGTGAGTTGGCCGACATGGGAATCCAGTGGCTCTCGATGGGTGTTGACGTCACGCTGTTGATCCGGGCAGCAACAGAGGTGGCTGGAAAGATTCGGGAGCATGTCCGCCAACGGGGAACGTGAAACATTTCACGGGAAACGACGAGCAGATTACCAAAGGCCCCAGACATGGCAACCACCGTCGGACAAACCCGGTCTGCACAAGCCCCGGTCGAATTGACTGCGGCGCAGCGATGCTACCGCATGCCCGCATTTCGTGCAGCGACCGCCGGAAGGGTCAATTCCATCAGGACAAGCGGTGGACGTCTGGAAGCGGGCTCGGTTGATACGCTGCTCATTCGCTTCACGATTCGCTGATACGGGAAAACGCTTAAATCCGCCAGGAACGGCTCGTAGGTCACGAGGAAAACCCGGCCGTCGCGAACGAGCCGCCGTTTCACATCACAGACCGTCAGCAGGCGAGAGACCGGGCTGTCGAGGTAATAGACAATGGGATCCTTCTCCTGCATGCGGTACGCAATGATCTCGCGCCGGCCGGTCAGCACTCGACGGACTTCACCGGCAAATTGCGCCCCAGGCCGGCGATCATCATGGGCCGGCACAAGCTGGCCCATCACGCCGACGTAGACCGCCAGGAAAACGAGCACCGCTGTTAGGCCGGCTGCCCGTTCTTTCCGGAACGCCAGCAGCCAGAAGACGACCGATGACCCGATGCCGGTCACAACGCACACTGCGGCCACGGGACCGGCCAGATGCGGCCGGTGCCCGTCGACAACCAGCGAGACCGCGGCCGACCCGGCCAGCAAAACCAATGTCCATCCGACCGCGGAGCGGGGCCCCACCAGCGGCTTGCTCTGCTGAATCCTCGACGACCAGGCCACGAAACTCTGTCCGGCCAGCAATGAGAACATCGGCATCAGGGGGTTCAGATAATGTTTGTGCTTGTCGGCCGTTACGGTGACGATGGCGAGAACCACCAGCCCCCAAACCCAAAGAAATCGTTCACGGGCGTCTCCCTCGCGCCACGCAGTTCGAAAGCTTCGCGGCATCGCGGCATAGACGAACGGAGTCCAGGGCAGCGGCAGCGAGATCAAATACGGCGCATAAAACCAGACCGGCATTCGGCCCAGCGACCCGACCGCCCGTCCCACCGTTTCATCCGTCCAAACATCCCACGCCTGCGGCAACTGCTGCAAAACCAGGTACGGCCAAACAAAAATTCCGGCTGCCAGAATCAACAGTCCGATCGGATTCACAAGGTTCCACAGAGCGCGAAAACGGCGCTGCACGACAAAATAAACCAGGCAGGGTGCCAGCACCATTGTCGGACCGAAGTGGAATTTCGCCAGCCATGAAATCGAGAGCAGTGTAAAAATTCCGATCCAACGCAGAAACGATTTTCGGTGGTTTTCGTCCGGGGGTTGCTGGGAAATCAGGAACATGGCCGAGGTCGTCAACAAACACAAGAGCATGTCAACTTCAGCTTTGCGGGCGTAAATGATCACCCACACCGACGTCAACTGAACCAGGGCCGCTGCCAATCCCGCCGTTCTCCCGTACCAGCGGTTTGCCCAAACACCGACCAAAATCGCCAGCAGCAATGCTGAGATCGCAGCCGGAACGCGGACTGTCCATTCGGTCATGAT
>CAUZTK010000405.1:0-2540 GCA_963582395.1 Planctomycetota bacterium
CGAGTCTCTGGGCGGCCCGGTGCTGTGGCTGTTATAATGCCGGCGACCTCTGATCGACAGGAACGAACCCTGCCAATTCCTTTCCAAAGCGTGACTGGAGAAACCTCATGAGAATTCTGTGCGTCATGGTGGTCCTGGGAATTTCGGTCGGTGACGCCAAGGCCGACAACTGGCCGGGCTGGCGCGGTCCCGCCTCTAACGGTGTCGCCGCCGGAGCGAACTATCCCATCCGCTGGAGCAACACGCAGAACGTCGCCTGGAAGGCGGCTCTGCCGGGACGCGGCAGCTCAACGACTGCCGTCTGGGGAGACCGCATCTTCGTCACCTCTCCGGGCGCAGGAAAGAACATGTTGCTGTGCTTTGATCGCGACGGCAAAAAAATCTGGCAGGTGACTCTCGGCAACGAACGGGGCGGGAAAAATCGAAAAGCCAGTGGCAGCAATCCCTCCCCAACAACCGACGGTCAACACGTCTACGTCTACTACAAAAGCGGCGAACTCGTCTGTGTCGACTTCGCCGGAAAGATCGTCTGGCAGAAGAACCTTCAGAAGATGTACGGCAAAGACACCCTGTGGTGGGATTTGGGCAGCAGCCCGGTCTTGACCAGAAACCTGGTCGTGGTGGTCTGCATGCAAGAGGGACCCTCCTACGTGGCCGGATTTGATAAACGGACCGGCCGGACCGTCTGGAAGCAGGACCGCACCTTCGACGCGCCGCGGGAAACCGACCAAAGTTATACGACTCCCGTTGTGGTCACCGAGGGCGACCGAGAAACCATTGTGGTATTGGGGGCCGACCACGTCACCGCGCATGCGGCCGATACCGGAGAGGAGCTGTGGCGGGTCGGCGGCTTGAATCCAGATCGTCGGGAATACTTTCGATCGATTGCCTCCCCGATTGTTGCCGACGGCTTGGTGATCGCTCCGTATGCCCGCGGAGGATCGTTGACGGCCATCCGCCTGGGTGGTAGCGGTGACGTCACTAAGTCGCACGTGGTCTGGGTGAAACCGGGACCGGCGTCCGATGTGCCTTCTCCAGCGGTCATCGGGGGCAGGATTTACGTGTGCACCGATCGGGGAGAAGTCGCCTGTGCGGACCTCAAAACCGGCAAAAAACTGTGGGGGCAGCGCGTCGAACGCAACCGTAATGGGTTCAGTGCGTCGCCGATTGTCGCGGGCGGAAACATTTACGCGATCCGCGAGGACGGCAAGACGTTTGTCCTCGAACAGGGTGACGCGTTCAAGCTTGTTGCCACGAATGAGCTTAACGAGTTCACCGTGGCCACGCCCGTCTTCACCCGGGGACAAATCCTGATTCGCACCGGCGAACACCTTTACTGTATCGGCAAGCCGTCTCAATCGGCCGGCCGTTAGAACCTGCAACATCGAGACTGAAAAACGGCGCCGGGAGTGGCAGCGTGTGCGGAATTGTCGGCCTGTTGGTGAAATGTCAGAGCTTGCGGAAGTCGCTGGGGAAACTGGTGACGCCCATGCTGGACTGCATGGGGACCCGCGGCCCCGATTCGGCAGGACTGGCGGTCTTTTCAGAACCGCTCGATCCCCCGTTCCGCCGCTTCAGCCTGTCTACGAAAGATTGCCGTTTCGACTGGCAATTGCTGTGGGACGATTATCAGCGGGACACCGGCAGCGACGGAACGATCGACGGCCTCGAAAGTCACGCCAACCTGATGACGTCGGCCGAGCCCGATCATTTCAAATCGTGGCTGGCGGAACGGTTCATGAGGGTGCATGTGCTTTCGGTCGGACGCTCGATCGATCTCTTTAAGGACGAGGGACATCCCCATCAAATCGCAGCCCGCTACTGCTTCGCACAACTGCAGGGAACACACGCGGTCGGGCATACCCGAATGGCCACCGAATCGGTCGTTTCACCGCCGCATGCCCATCCGTTTTCGGCCGGAGAGGACTTCTGCCTGGTGCACAACGGATCGCTGTCGAACCCGCACAGCATCCGCCGCCGACTGGAAAAGAAGGGCATCGGTTTCGAGACCGACAACGACACCGAAGCTGGCTGCCGATTTCTGGAGTGGCGAATGAGTGAAGGTGACTCGTTGGAAGAATCGATCGAGGCGTCGTTCAGCGAACTGGACGGTTTTTTCACGTTTCTGATGGCCACGGCCGACAAAATGGTGCTGGTTCGCGATGCGTTCGCCTGCAAACCGGCCGTAGTCGCCGAAACCGACGACTACGTGGCGGTCGGCTCGGAATTCCGGGCGCTAGCCCATCTGCCCGGTGTCAACGAGGCTGACGTCTTCGAACCCGCGCCGGAACGAATCTATTCCTGGAAACTCTGACCGGATCAAAAAAGCGGCGCAAGCGCCGGACGGAGTTAATGGATTGTCAAGCCGCGGCCAGTGGGCCTGGTCTTGCAGGAAAAGTCACTGATGGACAATGTCAAGCAATTCGATCTGGCGAAACTCAGTGTGCGGGAGGTCAACCGGTCTCTGCATCAGCAATTACCCGCCAGCGGCATCGAGCGGGTGGAGATCCAAAACCCCAACGGCCTGCACAGCATTGCCG